>JAQGIV010000027.1 GCA_028290945.1 Phenylobacterium sp.
GGGGATTGAACATCACCCAGTCCGGATCGAGGTCGATGTGGGCGGCGACCTGGCGGACGTTGGCCACCAGGTTCTCCTGGCTGAGCATCACCCCGCGCGGCGCGCCAAAGCTGCCGGAGGTGAACAGGATCACGCCGGCGTCCGAGGGTTTGGTGGCGGCGCGGAACCGCAGAGGGAAGGCGCCGGCCGTGGCTGCGAACAGCTTGTCGGCGATCCCGACCGTGGCGCGCACGTCCTCCAGGTAGGTGACGGTCGTCAGCGTCTCCAGCGCGTCGATCAGGTCATGCAGCTTGCCCTGCTCGACGAACCGGTGGGAGGTCAGCACCCGCTTCACCCCGGCCAGCTCGCAGGCCGCCTTCAGGTTGCGGATGCCGGAGGTGAAGTTGAGCATGGTCGGCGTCCGGCCGATCGCATGCAGGGCGAAGAAGGTGACCACCCCGCCGGCGCTGGAGGGCAGCATCACGCCCACCCGCTCGCCCGGCGCCGTGAAGGCCGCGATCTTGCGGCCCAGGGCGAAGCTTGCGCGGATCAGGTCGGTGTAGCTGAGGGAATTGCGCTCCTGGTCCTCCAGGATCGGCTTCTTGGCGCCGTACGTCTGGCGTGCGTCCACCAATGCGTCGAAGAGACTGGTGTCAGCCTGGCGGGCGTCAAAGCTACGCGGCACGAGCAAGTTCCTCCCCGGACCCTTCGGCCCTTTCCCCGGCCGCGACCCTATCGCCGGGCCGCGGTATTGAAAAGATCGGTAACAGAGCGTGAGCCGCCATGAGGGCCCGCGTACATTCGCGGCTTGATCCGGAGGCCCGGACCAACGATCTAGGGCCTATGGCCGTGGTCATCGACAAACTGGGCGAACCCCGCCCGCGCCACCCGGAAAAGCAGAACCGCCCGGACACGCCGCTGCTGCGCAAGCCGGAGTGGCTGCGGGTGCGCGCGCCGGGCTCGCCGGGCTATGCGGCGACGCGGGAGATCGTCAAGACCCACCGGCTAGTGACGGTCTGCGAGGAAGCGGCCTGCCCGAACATCGGCGAGTGCTGGGACAAGAGCCACGCCACCTTCATGATCCTCGGCGAGGTCTGCACGCGGGCCTGCGCCTTCTGCAACGTGGCGACCGGCAAGCCGGACGCCCTCGACGCGGACGAGCCGGCCCGGGTCGGCGACGCCGTGGCCAAGATGGGCCTCAAGCACGTGGTCATCACCTCGGTGGACCGCGACGACCTGGCCGACGGCGGGGCCCACCAGTTCGTGGCGGTGATCCGCGCCATCCGCGCGGCCTCGCCCGGCACGACGGTGGAGATCCTGACGCCGGACTTCCTGCGCAAGCCGATCTCGGCCGTGGAAGCCGTGATCGACGCCCGGCCCGACGTCTTCAACCACAACCTGGAGACCGTGCCGCGGCTCTATCTCTCCATCCGCCCGGGCGCCCGCTACTACAATTCCCTGCGCCTGCTGGAACGCGTGAAGGAGCGCGATCCGACCCAGTTCACCAAGTCAGGCGTTATGGTCGGTCTGGGGGAGAGCAAGGAGGAGGTCATGCAGGTCATGGACGACATGCGCTCGGCCGGCGTCGACTTCATCACCATCGGCCAGTACCTGCAGCCGACGCGCAAGCATGCGGCCATCGACCGCTTCGTGCATCCCGACGAGTTCCGGGCCCTGGAGGAGATCGCCCGCGCCAAGGGCTTCCTGATGGTCTCGGCGAGCCCGCTGACCCGGTCCTCCCACCACGCCGGCGAAGACTTCGCCCGCCTGCAGGCGGCCCGAAAAGCCATGGATGGCCGGGCCAAGGAAGCGGCCGCCTAGTGCGTCATCACGTCTCCAGAATGCTGCCCTACAAGCCCGACCAGCTGTTCAAGCTGGTGAGCGACGTCGACGCCTATCCGGAATTCGTGCCGTGGATCACCGCCATGCGCACCTGGAACGCCCGCCACCTCAGCCATGGGGTGGAGGCGGTCGACGCCGAGGCCGCCGTCGGCTTCAAGTTCCTGAAGGAGCGGTTCGCCACCCGCGTGCGCTGCGACTCCCTGAACCGCCAGATCGACGTCAGCCTGCTGTCGGGACCGTTCCGCAAGCTGGACAACCGCTGGCGCTTCCTTGACGCCGGTCACGGCTGCACCCGCGTCGAGTTCGACATCGACTTCGAGTTCAAGTCGCGGCTGCTGGCGGCGCTGCTCACCACCAACCTCAGCTCGGCGATCGACAAGCTGATGACCTGCTTCGAGGCCCGCGCGAAGGCGCTCTACGGCGACGAGGCCAAGGCCCGGGCGCAAGCGCAAGCCCAAGACGCTCGGGGCATTTCGCCCGAGGCCGCGCCGGCCGATGCCGGCTGACGGCGACGCCCAAGCCGCCCTTGCGCTCGGCCGTCGTCTGCTCATCGGCGACGGCGCCGCGTTCGATCCCGAGGCGGGCGCCCGCCAGGTCGACCGCGCGGCGCAGGCCGGTTCGTCCGAGGCCCTGCTGCTGAGGGCCACCCTCGCCGCCTCCGGGGCCGGCCGCCCGCAGGACTGGGACCAGGCCTTCGACGATCTCCAGGCCGCCGTGGACCTGGGCCACGCGGGGGCCGCGGCCCAGCTTCGCCTGCTCGCCGGCGCCTGGACCGAGGAGGGCGCCCCACCGGCGGCCCGCATCGACCTGCAGGCCTGGCTGTCGCCACCGCCCCGCCAGGTGCTCTGCGACGCGCCGCGGCTGCGCACGATCACCGGCTTCCTGCCGCCGGCCATCTGCCGCTGGATCATCGGCCAGGCGGCGGGGCGCCTGCAGCGCGCCACCATGTTCAATCCGGTCACCCGGCGCGACGAGCCGCACCCCGGCCGCGACAGTCAGCTGCTGGTGATGGACATCCTCGGCGCCGATGTGGTGTTCGCCCTGGTCCGGGCGCGAATCTCGGCGGCGCTGAACATCCCGCTGCCCTGTTTCGAACCGACCCAGATCCTCAACTACCGCACCGGCCAGACCTTCGCCCCGCACTACGACTATCTGGAGGCGCGCACCTTCATCGACTACCTGACCGGCGAGCCCTACGAAGGGCAGCGGATCGTCACCTTCCTGGTCTACCTGAACGACGACTTCGAGGGCGGCGAGACGACGTTCCCGAAGGCCGACGTGCGCTTCAAGGGCCAGGCGGGCGACGTGCTGTTCTTCGCCAACGTCGACACCGATCAGCGGCCCGACCGCCAGTCGCTGCACGCTGGGCTCGCGCCGGTGGGTGAGAAGTGGCTGCTGTCCCAGTGGATCCAGGACCGGCCGTTCACCGGCGTGATGGCTTAGGCCACCCGCTCGCGCAGCATCTCCAGCGCCGACTGCACCGCGGCGAGCTGGATGCCCTCGCGGTCCTCGATCTCGAAGAATTCCTGCTTGTGCATCAGGCCGTGGTTGGTGCGCGCCGTGGCGATGTGCACCGTGCCCACCGGCTTCATCGGCGTGCCGCCGCCGGGCCCCGCGATGCCGGTGACCGCCACCGAGACGTGGGCGTTGGAGTTCTCCAGCGCGCCCTCGGCCATCATCCGGGCCACCGGCTCGGAGACCGCGCCCAGGTCGGCGATCAGGTCGCCGGGCACGCCCAGCAACTCCTGCTTGGCGCGGTTGGAATAGGTTACGAAGCCGCGCTCGAAGACGTCCGACGCGCCGGGCACCATGCAGATGGCGCCGGCGACGAGGCCGCCGGTGCAGCTCTCGGCGGTGACGATGCGCAGGGAGCGTTCGCGGGCCTCGTCCACCAGCAGCCGGGCGAGGGTGACGATCTCCAGCGAGAACATGAGGGCGCGACCTCTTAACGGCTCATAAGGCGAAGGCTCGGCAGACCAGTGCCTCGGTCCCGCCGCTGCATCAAGGCGATTCGCGCATGAGCTCCGCCGCCGCTTCCGCCCCCGCCGCACGCCTGCCGCCGGCGCTGTTCGCGGTCACCGTGTTCGCCAGCGCCGCCCTGGTGTTCATGGTCGAGCCGATGGTGGCCAAGCTGGTCCTGCCGATGCTGGGCGGCAGCCCGTCGGTGTGGAATACCAGCCTGGCCTTCTTCCAGATCGCGCTGCTGGCCGGCTACGCCTACGCCCACGCCCTTCAGCGGATCCGCAGCGTCCGCACGCAAGCCATCGTGCACATGGCCGCCGTGGTGCTGGCCGGCCTCGTCCTGCCGCTGCGCATCGACCAGCTGTTCGGGCCGCCGTCGTCGGAGCATCCGGCGCTCTGGCTGCTGGGCGTGCTGCTGGTCTCGATCGGCGCGCCCTTCGCCGTGCTGTCGGCCACCGCGCCCCTGGTGCAGGCCTGGCACGCGCGCACCGTGGCGGTCGAGGAGGGGCGGGAGCCCTACGTGCTCTATGCGGCCAGTAACCTCGGCAGCCTGTTGGCGCTGCTGGCCTATCCGATCCTTGTGGAGCCGCTGGTCACGGTGAAGGCTCAGACCGCGGGCTGGAGCCTTGGTTACGCCGCCTTCGGCCTGCTGCTGGCGGGCCTCGCCGTGGCCTGCGCCCGCGCCCCGGACCTCACCGGGCCGACGCACGTCGACCCGGCCGCGCCGAAGGTCGCCTGGAAGGACCGCCTGACCTGGGTGGCGCTGGCCGCCATCCCGTCGAGCCTGATGCTGGGGGTCACCACCCACCTGACCACCGACGTCGCCTCCGCGCCCTTTCTGTGGGTCGCGCCGCTGGCGCTCTACCTGCTGACCTTCGTCGTCGCCTTCCAGGCCAAGCCCGCGATCTCCAGCAACACCACCCTGCTGCTGCAGGCCGCGACGGTGGCGGCCTGCGCCTCGCTGCTGCCGTTCCGGCTGACGGCATTCCCGCTGCAGCTCGCAGTCCACCTGGCGGCCTTCTTCTTCACCGCCCTGATGTGCCACCAGGCGCTGGTGGCCCGCAGGCCCGCGCCGGCCCGGCTCACCGAGTTCTATCTCTGGATGTCGGCCGGCGGGGTGGTGGGCGGCGCCTTCAACGCCTTCCTGGCCCCGGTGATCTTCGACAATGTCTGGGAATATCCGCTGGTCCTGGCGCTGGCCTGCCTAGTGCGGCCTTGGGGGCTCGACACGCCGATCCGGGGCAGGACCTGGGCGCTGATCGCGCTCGGCCTGTTCTGCGGCCTGGCGACGCCGGTGTTGCTGGGCGTCGCGCCGCCGGCGCTGGCCGCCCACCCGATGTTCGGCAAGTTCACCAACCTGCAGGTGATCGACGTCGCCGGGAAGGCGCTCTTGGGGGTGGCCAGCGTCACCGCCTTCCTGCTGCGCCGCCGCGGCCTGTTCTTCTGCGTGGTGATCGCGGTGCTTTCGATGGGCGCCAGCGCCGCCGCCGACCGGGTGAACACCAAGGAGAGCTGGCGCTCATTCTTCGGCGTGGTGCGCGAATCAGAGACCCGCGCCGACCCGCTGGGCGGCCGGGTGAAGATGCTGGCCCATGGCACGACCCTGCACGGGGCCCAGGCGGCGGCGCCGGCCTGGCGCTGCCATCCGCTGGTCTACTACACGCCCAACACCCCCATCGGGCAGGTGATCACCGCCAAGGAGGCCGAGCTGGCGTCCCTGCGCATCGGGGCGGTGGGCCTCGGCACCGGCTCGGTGGCGGCCTACGTCCGGCCGGGCGACCACCTGACCTTCTTCGAGATCGATCCGCTGGTGATCCGCATCTCCACCGATCCGCGGCACTTCAGCTACACCACCGAGTGCGCCAAGGGGCGGGTGGACTACGTGGTCGGCGATGCGCGGCTGACCTTGGCCGGCCAGCCGCAGGGCGTGTTCGACGTGCTGCTGATCGACGCCTTCTCGTCGGATGCGGTGCCGGCGCACCTGCTGACCGTCGAGGCCGTGCGCGGCTACCTCGGCCATCTGACGCCGGACGGGATCGTCATCCTGCACCTGTCGAACCGCAACCTCGACCTCAACGGCCCGGCGCAGGCGGTGGCGAAGGCCGCCGGCGGCTACGCCCTGATCCAGCACTACGAACCCAAGACCTACGCCTTCTGGGACTCCGCCGAGGACGCGGTGATCATCGGCAAGTCGCCCGCCGCCATCGCCCGCTTCGCCCACGACAAGCGCTGGAGTCCGACCGATCCGACCCGGGCGAGGCCGTGGACCGACGACTACACCAACCTGGTCGGCGCGCTCTGGCGGCGGCTGAAGGAGCGGTGGACCTGGCTTCCCGGTTAAGCCGGCGTTTCGACGGACACCACCGCCTGGGCCATCAGGCCTTCTTCGCGGCCGGTGAAGCCCATGCCCTCGGTGGTGGTCGCCTTGACGCTGACCCGGTCGATGGGCAGCTCCAGCAGGTCGGCGATGCGGGCGCGCATCTCCTGGCGGTGCGGGCCGATCTTCGGGCGCTCGCAGATCAGGGTGACGTCGGCGTTGAGCAGCCGGCCGCCCTTGGCCTTCACCAGGCCGACCGCATGGCGCAGGAACTGGTCGGACGAGGCGCCCTTCCAGCGCGGATCGTTGGGTGGGAAGTGCTCGCCGATGTCGCCGGCCCCGATGGCCCCCAGCACCGCGTCGGTGATGGCGTGCAGGCCGGCGTCGGCGTCGGAGTGGCCCACCAGGCCAAGTTCGTGCTCGATGCGGATGCCGCACAGCCAGACCACGTCGCCGGGTCCGAAGCGGTGGGCGTCGATGCCCAGGCCCGTGCGCACGATGCGGCGCGACCCCGCCAGGTGTTCGGCGAGCAGGAAGTCCTCCGGATAGGTGAGCTTCATCAGCATCGGGTCGCCGGGCACCATGGCCACGTGGCCGCCGGCCCGCTCCAGCACCGCGGCGTCGTCGGTGGGCTCCTCGTTGGCCGGCCAACGGCGGTAGGCGGCCTTGAGGCGGCCGACGCGGAACGCCTGCGGGGTCTGGGCGCGCCACAGGCCTTCGCGGGACACGGTTTCGTCCACCAGGCCCTCGCCACGCTTCAAGGTGTCGGCGACGGGCAGGGCGGGCACCGCGCCGTCGGCGAGGTCGAGGGCGGCCAGCAGGCGGCCCACGTGCTCGCGGGAGACGAACGGCCGGGCCGCGTCGTGGATCAGCACCGGCTGGTTGCGCCCGGCGGTGACGCCGGCCAGGCCCGCCTGCACCGACTCCGCGCGGGTGCGGCCGCCGGTGACGGCGCGCCAGCCCTCCAGCCCTGTCAGCGCCTCGTCGATCTGGCCCAGCCGGTCGCGGGCCACGACGACCACCACCTCGCGCGCGCCGGCGGCCAACAGGCCCTCCACCGACCAGCGGACGATCGGCTTGCCCCCCAAGGTGCGCCAGACTTTCGGCTCGCCGGGGCCGGCTCTCAGGCCCGCGCCGGCGGCCACCACGACGGCCGAAAAGCTCATGGCCACGTTCTTAGGCAAATGGCCGCGCTTCTTCCAGCTTTACGGCGCCGCACAAACTGCCTAAAAAGTCGGCGGGGACAGTGACTTAAAAATGAGCAGTACCTTGGATATCGGGGGCGTTGAGGTCGCGGGACGGTGCTGGATCGCGCCGATGACCGGCGTGTCCGACCTGCCGTTCCGTCGCGCCGCCAGCCGGCAGGGCGCGGCCTATGTGGCTACCGAGATGGTCGCCTGCGCCGAATTCTCCAAGGGTCGGCCCGATGTGGTGCGCCGCGCCGCGGTGGGCGAGGGCCTGCCGCTGATGGTGGTCCAGCTGGTCGGCCGCGACCCCGGCCACATCGCCGAGGGCGCGCGGCTCGCAGCCCAGGCCGGGGCCCAGATCATCGACCTCAACTTCGGCTGCCCATGCAAGGAGGTGACCGGTGCGCTGTCCGGCTCGGCCCTGATGCGCCAGCCGGAGCTGGCCGCCAGCCTGATGGCCGCGGCGGTCGCGGCGACCGACGTGCCGGTGACCGTGAAGATGCGGCTGGGCTGGGACGACGCCTCCAGGAACGCCCCGGAGATCGCCGCCCGCGCCGAGGCGCTGGGGGTCAAGGCGGTGACGGTGCACGGCCGCACCCGCTGCCAGTTCTACAAGGGCGCCGCCGACTGGTCCGCCGTGCGGGCGGTGAAGACGGCGGTGTCGATCCCGGTCGTGGTCAACGGCGACATCGCCGACGGGGCCGCGGCGCGAAGGGCGCTCGACGCCTCCGGCGCCGACGCCGTGATGGTCGGCCGCGGCGTCTATGGCCGGCCGTGGATCGCCGCGCAGATCGCGGCCGAGCTTGAGGGCCGCAGCTTCGAGGCGCCGGGCGCCGCGGAGCGCCTGGCCATCGCGCTCGATCATTTCCGCGACAGCCTGGCCTTCTACGGCGAACGGCTCGGCCTGAAGATTTTCCGCAAGCACCTGGCGGCCTACATCGAACAGGCGCCCTGGCCGGCGGAGGCCGAGGTCCGCCGCGCCGCGCGCGCCGCGCTCTGCCGCCTGGAGGATCCCCGCGCCGTCGAGGCGGCGCTGACCGGGCTCTGGACCGATCCGGGACGGCGGTTGGCGGCATGACCACCCGCACCCTCACCCACGCCCAGGGCCCCGGCGCGGAAGTGCTGAAGTCGGCGGCCTTCGACCTTGGTCCTGATCCCTCGATGGTGGTCAACGCCGAGGGCGCGCTGGTGGCGGTCAACGAGGCCGCCGAAGCGCTGTTCGGCCACGGCCTGAGCCTCCTGGCGCGGGGCCGGTTCCTGTCGGCCCTGCCGGCGGGCTCGGCGATGGCCTCCCTGCTGGAGCGGGCGCGCGCCGAGGGCGCGCGGGTGCGCGAGCGGGGGATCGAGATCAACCTCTTCGGCCTGCCGCCCTTCGAGGCCGACGGATCGGCCGTGCCGCTGGGCGACGGGTCGGTGCTGCTGACGCTCTCCATCAAGGTCGGCCTGGGCGGCGAACGGAGCGGGGCGGAGACCGCGGGCCTGACCTCGATCATGGGCCTCGGCCGCATGCTGGCCCACGAGATCAAGAACCCGCTGGCCGGCATCCGCGGCGCGGCCCAGCTGCTCAAGGGCGGCGCCAGGGCCGAGGACCAGCCGCTGGCCCAGCTGATCATCGACGAGACCGATCGCGTGACCCGCCTGGTCGACCGGATGGAGGAGTTCTCCGAGGACGTGCAGCCGGCCTTCGCGGCGGTGAACATCCATGAGGTGCTGGACCGGGTCCGCGCCCTGGCCGCCAACGGCGTCGCCGACGGCCTCGTCATGCGCGAGCACTACGACCCCTCGCTGCCGCCGGTGCTGGGCGAGGAAGACCAGCTCATCCAGATCTTCCTGAACCTGGTGAAGAACGCTGCCGAGGCCGCCCATGCGCGCGGCGACGGGCGCGGCGAGATCGCCATCCACACCGCCTATCGCCACGGCGTGCGCGTCCGCGCCACCCGCGGCCAGACGCTGCGCGGCGCGCCGCTCGAGGTGCGCATCCAGGACAATGGTCCCGGCGTCGCGGCCCACCTGCGCGAGCACCTGTTCCAGCCCTTCGTGACCTCGAAGCCGCAAGGCGCGGGCCTGGGGCTGGCCGCCGTCGCCAAGCTGGTCTCGGCGCACGGCGGAATGATCGATTTCGAATCTGAAGAGGGGCGCACCACCTTCCGCGTGCTGCTCCCCATCGCTTCCCTGGGAGACGTGTGAGCGTATGAATGCGATCGCCAAAAAGATCCTGATCGCCGACGACGACGCGTCCATCCGGCTGGTGCTCAGCCAGGCGTTCACGCGCCTCGGCTACCAGGTGCGGGCCACCGGCAACGCCGCGACGCTGCTGAAGTGGGTTTTTGACGGCGAGGGCGACCTGGTGGTCACCGACGTGGTGATGCCGGACGAGAACGTGTTCAACGTGCTGCCGCGTATCCGCAAGCAGCGGCCGAAGCTGCCGATCATCGTGATGAGTGCGCAAAACAACCTGATCACCGCGGTCAACGCCGCCGAGGTCGGGGCCTTCGAATACATCCCCAAGCCCTTCGACCTGGACGACATGACCGGGGCGGCCCGGCGCGCCCTGGCGCGGCCGGCGGACACCGAGGCGGCCAAGGCCCAGGCGCGCGCCGTTCGTGACGACCGGCTGCCGCTGATCGGCCGCTCGGCGCCCATGCAGGAGGTCTACCGGACCATCGCGCGGCTGGTGGGGGCCGATCTCACGGTGCTGATCACCGGCGAGAGCGGTTCGGGCAAGGAGCTGGTGGCCCGCGCCCTGCACGACATGGGCCGCCGTCGCGACGGCAAGTTCGTGGTCATCAACCTGGCCGCCGTGCCGCGCGAGCGGGTCGAGACGGAGCTGTTCGGCAAGGACGACGGCTCGGTGGGCAAGCTGGTGGAGGCCGACGGCGGCACCCTGTTCCTGGACGAGATCGGCGACATGCCGCTGGACGCCCAGACGCGGCTGCTGCGGGTCATCGACGGCTCGGAGCCGGCGATCAATCCGAAGACCAACCGACGGCCCAACGCCCGCATCATCGCGGCCACCAACCGCGACCTGCGCGGCCTGATCCAGCAGGGGCTGTTCCGCGAAGACCTGTTCTTCCGGCTGAACGTCGCGCCGCTGCGCCTGCCGCCGCTGCGCGACCGGGTGGAGGACATCCCCGACCTGGCGCGCGCCTTCCTGCTGCGCGCCAACCGCGAAGGCCTGCCGGCCAAGACCATCGACGCCGGCGCGCTGGAGCGGATGAAGCTGCACCCCTGGCCCGGCAACGTCCGCGAGCTGGAGAACCTGATCCGCCGGATCTGCGCCCTCTACGCCGAGGACCTGATCAGCGCCCGCATCGTCGAGCGCGAGCTCGCCGACCAGGCGCCAGTGATCGACGGGGACGACAAGCCCGCGACGCTGGCCCAGCTGGTCGAGCGCAAGCTCTCCTCCTACTTCGCCGACCAGCCCGACGGGGTGCCCCCGGCGGGGCTCTACGACCGGGTGCTGGAAGAGGTGGAGCGGCCGCTGATCCAGCTGACGCTGTCGGCCACGCGCGGCAACCAGGTGCGGGCGGCCGAAATCCTCGGCCTCAACCGCAACACCCTGCGCAAGAAGATCCAGGACCTGGGGGTCGAGATCAGCCGCGGTCGGCGCTGACGCTTTAGTGCAACATCGCTGTTGCTTTTGGGGCACTGTGCCTTAGGCTCATCCCCACTCATGGCGTCGTTCACCCAGTACATTCCAGGCGGCGGGATCGCAGCGGATCGGTTCCGGCGCGCGGTCCGCTCGCGGGTGGTGCTGGGCGGCGCCTACGGCCTCGCCGCGGGCCTGACCGGCCTGGCCATCCTGCTCGCCGCCTCGCCGCCGGAGACCGGCCCGATCGGCCCGGCGAGCCAGCTGATCCTCACCGTGCTCGGATTCAACCTGGTGCTGATCCTGGCGCTGAGCTCGGTCGTCGCGCTCAGGTTCGCGGAGTTGATGCGCGCCCGTGACAGCGATGCGGGGGCCCGGCTGCACCTGCGGTTCGTGCGGCTGTTCGCGCTGGCGGCCGTGGCGCCGGCCATCGTGGTCGCCGCCTTCTATGGCGTGCTGGTCAGTCGCGGCGTCGACAACTGGTTCAGCGCCCGGGTGCAGACGGTGGTGGAGAACTCGGCGACGGTCGCCCGCTCCTACGTCGAGGACCAGAAGCAATATATCGGCGACCACGTGACCCTGATGGGTCGCGACCTCAACCGCGAGGCCGCCCAGCTGCCGGCGAGCCCGATCACCTTCAACCACTACCTGGGCCTGCTGGCGTCCTACCACGCCTTCCCGGGGGCCTATCTGATCGATCGCGAAGGCCGGGTGCTGGCGCGGGCCGAGACGGCCGACGCGCCGCCTTATGTCATCCCGCCGGAGGCCAGCTTCCGGGCGGCCGACGAAGGCGACATCTCGGTGCCGGCCTTCGATTCGTCGGACCTGATGCGCGCCGTGTTCCGGCTGCGCGGCTATCCCGACGCCTACCTCTATGTGGTCAGGCCGTTGGAGAAGGGGATCATCAATCACCTGCGCGACGCCGAGGGCAGCCTGGTCTCCTATCGCGAGGCGGCGCAGAACCGGCAGCGCATCCAGACCATCTTCGCGCTGTCCTACGCCGAGACGGCGCTGCTGGTGCTGGTGGGCGCCGTGTGGCTGGGCCTGTGGTCGGCCAACGCCATCTCAGCGCCGGTGGCGCGGCTGGTGCAGGCGGCGGGCCGGGTGGCCGGCGGCGACCTCTCCGCCCGGGTGGACGCCGAGAGCGACCCCGAGGAGATAGCCGTCTTATCGCGTGCTTTCAACAGTATGACGCATGATCTTCAAGCGCAACAGGAGGCGCTGAGGCGCGCCAGCCTGGAGGCCGAGGAGCGGCGGCAGTTCATCGAGACCGTGCTGGCCGGCGTCAGCGCCGGCGTCGTAGGCCTGGACGGGCGAGGGCGCATCTCGGCGGCCAACCGCCAGGCGGCGCAGCTGCTCGGCCTGCCCGGCGACCACGGGCGCGGCAAGAAGCTGGCCGACGTGGCGCCGGAGTTCGCCGAGGTGGTGGCGACCGCCGGCCGGACCGGGCAGGGCGAGGCCGAGATCGACATCGTCCGCGGCCGCGACACCCGCCGGCTGCGCATCCACGCCAGCCGCTCGGAAGGCGGCTTGGTGCTGACCTTCGACGACATCACCCGCCTGGTGGCCGCCCAGCGCAACGCCGCCTGGCGCGACGTGGCCCGGCGCATCGCCCACGAGATCAAGAACCCGCTGACCCCGATCCAGCTGTCGGCCGAGCGGCTGCGCAAGAAGTACCGCAAGACCGTGCCGCCCGACGACGTGGAGATCTTCGACCGCTGCACCGACACCATCGTGCGCCAGGTGGGCGACATCGGCCGGATGGTCGACGAGTTCTCCGCCTTCGCCCGCATGCCGGCCCCGAAGTTCGCCGAGCACGACGCCGCCGAGCTGCTGCGCGCGACGCTCTTCGCCCAGCGGGTGGCGAGCCCGGAGATCGCCGTGGAGCTGGAGGAGCCTGTGCCGCACGTGGAGGTGCTGGCCGACGAGCGGATGCTCGCCCAGGCCCTGGGCAATGTCCTGAAGAACGCCGCCGAGGCGGTGGGCGCGCGCATGGCCGCCGAGCCGAAGCTGAAGGGCCGCGTCCAGGCGCGGTTGAGGTCCGACGAGACCGGGGTCGTCATCGAAGTGGAGGACAATGGCGTGGGGCTGCCTTCCAAGGACCGCGACCGCCTGACCGAACCCTATGTGACCACCCGCGAGAAGGGCACCGGCCTCGGCCTGGCCATCGTCAAGCGGATCCTGGAGGACCATGGCGGTGAGCTCGATCTCACCGACGCGCGCCGCGGCAAGGGCGCGCTGGCCATCCTCCGACTGCCCCCATCCACGCGCGTGCATCCGCAGCCCGCGCCCGAAACCACGACCGCGAAGGTGACCGATGGCGTCTGACGTTCTGGTGGTCGATGACGAAGCCGATATCCGCGAGCTCGTGGCCGGCATCCTCAGCGACGAAGGCTATGCGGTGCGCACCGCCACCGACTCGGAGTCGGCGCTGGCCGCGGTCAAGGCCCGCAAGCCCGCGCTGCTGATCCTCGACATCTGGATGGCCGGCGGCGGCATGGACGGGCTTGAGCTGCTCGACCTGGTGAAGACGCTCGACGCCGATCTGCCGGTGATCATGATCTCCGGCCACGGCAACATCGAAACCGCGGTCAGCGCCATCAAGCGCGGCGCCTACGAGTTCCTGGAGAAGCCGTTCAAGTCCGACCGCCTGCTGCTGGTGGTCGAGCGCGCCTTGGAGACCACCAGCCTGCGGCGCGAGAACCGCCGGCTGCGCACCCAGGCGATCACGCCGGAAGGGCTGATCGGCAAGTCGGTGGCCGCCCAGCAGCTGCGCAACATGGTGGCCAAGCTGGCCGGCGCGAACAGCCGGGTGCTGATCTCGGGCCCCGCCGGCTCCGGCAAGGAGACCGTGGCGCGGATGATCCACGCCGCCGGCCACCGCGTGCGCAGCGAGTTCGTGGTGCTGTCGGCCGCCGGC
The DNA here is from genome assembly GCA_028290945.1 of Phenylobacterium sp. Classification (GTDB taxonomy): domain Bacteria; phylum Pseudomonadota; class Alphaproteobacteria; order Caulobacterales; family Caulobacteraceae; genus Phenylobacterium. The sequence goes on from JAQGIV010000027.1 coordinate 13,797, forward strand.
ATGACGCCCGAGCGCATCGACGTGGAGCTGTTCGGCGAAGAGGGGGAGGGCGGCCGGCCCGCCAAGATCGGGGTCTTCGAGCGCGCCCACGGCGGCACGCTCTACCTCGACAAGGTCGCCGACATGCCCCGCGAGACCCAGAGCCGCATCCTGCGCGTGCTGGTGGAGCAGCGATTCCGCCGGGTCGGCGGCTCGTCCGACGTGCAGGTGGACGTGCGGGTGATCTCGTCCACCTCGCGCGATCTGCGCGAGGAGATCGCCGCCGGCCGCTTCCGCGAGGACCTGTTCCACCGCCTGAACGTGGTGCCGATCAACGTGCCGGGCCTGTCGGAGCGCCGCGAGGACATCCCGGAGCTGGTCGGCTATTTCATCGACCGCATCTGCGAGGCTTCGGGCCTGCCCAGGCGGGTGCTGGCCGACGACGCCATCGCCGCCCTGCAGGTACGGCCGTGGCCCGGCAACCTGCGCCAGCTGCGCAACAACGTGGAGCGCATGCTGATCCTGGCGCCCGGCGACGGCGCCGATGCGATCAGCGCCGACATGCTGCCGGCCGAGGCGAACGTCAGCGACCAGTCCACCAGCCTGGGCGCCGAGCGGATCATCTCGCTGCCGCTGCGCGAGGCCCGCGAGGTGTTCGAGCGGGAATATCTGAACGCCCAGATGCTGCGCTTCTCCGGCAACATCTCGCGCACCGCGGCCTTCATCGGCATGGAGCGCTCGGCCCTGCACAGGAAGCTCAAGTCGCTCGGCCTGTCGGGCGCCCGCCAGCTGGAGGAAGTGGTCAGCTGATGGGACTGCTTCGCGAAGGCTCCGCAGGCCACATCCCCAATCCTTCGAAGCTCACGAAGGGAGCGGAGTAGGATGGGCCGCATCGCCTACGTCAACGGCCGCTTCGTCCCGCACAGCGAGGCGAGCGTCCACATCGAGGACCGCGGCTACCAGTTCGCCGACGCGGTCTACGAGGTCTGGGCGGTGTTTGGCGGCAAGCTGGCCGACGCCGAGGGGCATTTCGTGCGGCTGGAGCGGAGCCTGGGCGAGCTGTCCATGCCCCTGCCGATGAGCCGTGCGGCGCTGACCCTGGTGCTAAAGGAGGCCCTGCGCCGCAATCGGGTGCGCGAGGCCTTGATCTACCTGCAGGTCGGCCGCGGCGTCGCGCCGCGCGACCACGCCTTCCCCAAGGAGCCCGTGCGCCAGTCGGTGGTGATCACCGTCAGCGGCGTGGACCGCACGGCGTCGGAGGCGCGCGCCGCCAAGGGCGTCGGGGTAGTCACCACGCCGGAGACCCGCTGGGGCCGTTGCGACATCAAGACCGTGGGCCTGCTGCCCAATGCGCTCGCCAAGCAGAAGGCCCGCGAGGCCGGCGCGGCGGAGGCCTGGTTCGTCGACGAGCTGGGCTTCGTCACCGAGGGCGCCTCCTCCAACGCCTGGATCGTCGACGGCGAGGGCAAGCTGCGCACCCGTGACACCAACGCCAACATCCTGCGCGGCGTCACCCGCCGGACCCTGATGCAGGTGATCGCCGACGAGGGACTGCAGCTCGACGAGCGGCCGTTCACCGCGGACGAGGCTCGCCAGGCCAAGGAGGCCTTCATCACCGGCGCCGGGACGCTGGTCCTACCGGTGATCAGCGTCGACGGGAAACCGGTGGGCCAAGGCGTGCCGGGACCGGTGGCGATGAAGCTCCGTCGCCTCTATATCGAGCGGGCGAAGGCTACGGCGATCTGACGGCCAGCGTGCGATTGCGCGCGTCATAAATCCCGGTCTAGCGTGACTTTGCGTGTGTGGGCGGCGCTTTTGCCGTCCGTTTGACAACGAAAAAAGGGCGATCAAGCCGTGAGCGAGAAAAAACAGAACCTGCAGGACACCTTCCTCAACAGCGTTCGCAAGTCGAAGACCCCCCTGACCATCTTCCTGGTGAACGGCGTAAAGCTGCAGGGCGTGGTGAGCTGGTTCGACAACTTCTGCGTTCTGCTCCGCAGGGACGGGCAATCCCAGCTCGTCTACAAGCACGCCATCTCCACCATCATGCCGGCCCAGCCCGTGCAGCTGTACGAGCCGGCTGAAGACGAGACCGATTGACCACGAAATCCATTGACCGATCGGCGCCCGTCCAGAGCGCCTTGGTGATCCATCCGGACCGCGAGGGCAGGGGCTCCTCGCGGGACGCCGAGTCGCGCGTGGAGGAGGCTGTGGGCCTGGCCGAGGCCCTGGACCTCGTGGTGCGCGAGACCCTGATCGCGCCGCTGCGCCGGCTGACGCCGGCCACCCTGTTCGGCAAGGGCAAGGTCGATGAGATCGGCGACCTCGTGCGGCTGCAGGAGATCGACGTGGCCGTGGTGGACGACGCGCTGACGCCGGTCCAGCAGCGCAACCTGGAGAAGGCCTGGGACTGCAAGGTCATCGACCGCACGGGGCTGATCCTGGAGATCTTCGCCCGCCGGGCGCGGACCCGGGAGGGCCGCCTGCAGGTGGAGCTGGCGAGGCTCTCCTACGAGCGCTCGCGGCTGGTGCGCACCTGGACCCACCTGGAGCGCCAGCGCGGCGGATTCGGGGTCATGGGCGGTCCCGGCGAGACCCAGATCGAAACCGACCGGCGGCTGATCGCCGAGAAGATCACCAAGCTGAAGAAGGAGCTGGTGGAGGTGCGCCGCACCCGCACCCTGCAGCGATCGGCGAGGCGCCGCGTGCCGTTCCCGACCGTGGCGCTGGTGGGCTACACCAACGCCGGCAAGTCGACCCTGTTCAACCGGCTGACCAACGCCGAGGTGGTGGCCGAGGACCTGCTGTTCGCCACCCTCGACCCGACGCTGCGGGCGCTGAAGCTGCCGGATGGCCGGCCGGCGATCCTGTCCGACACCGTGGGCTTCATTTCCGACCTGCCGCACGAACTGGTGGAGGCGTTCCGCGCCACCCTGGAGGAGGTGCGCGAGGCCGACGTGATCCTGCACGTCCGCGATATCGCCTCCGAGGAGAGCGACGCCCAGGCCGGCGACGTGCGCCAGGTGCTGGAACGGCTCGGCATCGACATGGACGAGCGCCGCATCGTCGAGATCTGGAACAAGGCCGACCTGCTGGACCCCGAGGATCGCCAGGCGCTGGAAGGCGACGCGCGGCGCGCCCATCCGCCGGCCGTGCTGGTCTCCGCCGTGACCGGGGAGGGCTGCGAGGCCCTGCTGCGGACCATCTCAGGCTTGGTGGACGAGGCGGCTCCGGTGGACGTCTATGCGCCGGCCGGCGAGGGGGCGGCGATCGCCTGGCTCTACCGCAACGGCCGGGTGCTGGAGCGCAACGAGGGCAAGGATGGCTCGGTCCGCCTGGCGGTCAGCCTGACGCCGCAAGCGATGGGCCAGTTCGAGCAGCTGTTCCCGCAAGCGGAAATCCGGCCGCACTAGCGCCGATACAGAACGTCGGAATGAGCGATAGGGTGGGTCTCCGCGGGACGCCCGCGCCAGCTCACAGGTCAGCCGATGACGCCTATCCAGGGTCTCTGCGCGGCGGTGATCGCCACCGCCGCGATCTCCGTGGCCGCTCCCGCCCAGGCGGAGCGCTGGGTTCCGGTCCCTGGTAATTTCGCAGAAGGGACCGAGATCTGCGTGGACGCGGACTCCATCCACCGCGGCCCGGATGGCAAGACCGACTACCTGCAGAAGATCTGCTGGTTCGATTCCGGCCTGCTGATGCGGGTGGACTGCGCCCAGAAGCTGACCGGCGAGACCCTCGCGTTTGATGTGAAGGCCGGCAGCCACCCCTACGAGCGTGAGGTTGTGTCGGGCCAGGCGAGCGCGGCGTTCGGCATCCGATGGGCCTGCGGGCATCGGAAATAGCCCACGCGC
>JAQGIV010000047.1 GCA_028290945.1 Phenylobacterium sp.
AGTTCCAGCCCGGCGACACCGTGCGCGTGAACGTGAAGATCAAGGAAGGCGAACGCGAGCGCGTCCAGGCCTATGAGGGCGTCTGCATCGCCCGCGGCGGCCAGGGCATCAACGAGAGCTTCACCGTGCGCAAGATCAGCTTCGGCGAAGGCGTCGAGCGGCTGTTCCCGGTGATGAGCCCGATGATCGAGTCCATCGAGGTCAAGCGCCGCGGCGTCGTGCGTCGCGCCAAGCTCTATTACCTGCGCGACCGCCGCGGGAAGTCCGCCCGGATCGCCGAACGCTCCATGTCGGCGCGCGCCGAAGGGACGCCCGAGACCTCGGAAGCTTAAGGCCTCCGACCTCAAGCGAATTCCAAGCGGCGGCCGCAGCGATGCGGTCGCCGTTTTGCTGATCAGGCCGGACCTTTTTCGAACCTGGGCAGGCTGGGGTCTAGCGGCGCCCACGCGAGCTTCTCGCTGACCCAGGTGTGCGCCTCGGGGACCAGCGCCCCGGGATCGTCCAGCGACGTGAGCGCGACCCCGAGCCGCGCGGGCGGATCCTTGGGCTCGGCGAAAGTCGGCGTCCCGCAGCGGGCGCAGGACAGGCGGTCGACCCGCTCCGACGTCGGCCAGCGCGTGGTCTCGCCGGTGCGCTCGATATCGTGGGCCAGGAACACCGCGCGGGCGAAGAACGGGCCGCCGACCGCCCGCCGGCAGTTGCGGCAATGGCAGACCCGGACATTGGCGGGCTCGGCCGTCGCCCGCCACCGGACCTGGCCGCAGAGGCAGCCGCCCTCGTAGGGCGCCGTCACGCCTCGCGCCCCTCCCGGATATAGGCCGTCACGCCCTCGACGAGGTGGTCGAACATCAGGCGCATCCGGCGGCTGGCCCGCAGGTTCTCGTGCATGACGATCCAGACACCCAGGTTGAAGACCACCACGTTGGACATCACCCGCACCAGGCCGTTGCGGCGCGCGATGGTCGGCTGGCAGACGCCGATGCCGTAGCCCGCGCGCATGACCGCCAGCTGGGCAAGGTCGCTGTCCGACCGGAAGTCGAAGACCTCGCGGCTGACTGGGACGTTCATCCCCGCCAGGTCCTTTATGCTGCGGGCCGGCCCATCGAAGCCGATGACCGTGTGGTCCTCGAGCTCGGCCATGCTGCCGGGCCGGCCGTACCGTTCGAGATAGTCCGGCGTGGCGTAGAACCCGAGCTGCACCTCGCCCACCTTCTTGGCGACCAGCGCGCTCTGGGTCGGCGGCGCCATCCGCACCGCGATGTCCGCCTCCCGGCGGGACAGGTCATCGACGATGTTGGACATCATCAGCTCGATGATGATTCCGGGATGCTGGCGCCGGAAGTCCGTCAGGATCGGCGGCAGGACCTCGGCGCCCACCATCTCGCTGGCGGTGATCCGGATCGAGCCGGTCAGGGAGTCCGCCGCGCCCGAAGCGTCGCGCACCGCCGCGGAAGCCGCTGCCGCCATGTCGTGCAGGTGGGGCTTCAGCTCCAGCGCCAGGTCCGTGGGCTGCAGGCCGCGCGGGCTGCGCAGGAAGAGCGGCGAGCCGAGACGCTGCTCCAGGGTCTCGATGTGGCGGCCGAGCGTCGGCTGGGTGAGGCCGCGCAGCCGGGCGGCGGCCGACAGCGTGCCGGCTTCCAGCACCGCGTGCAGGCTTTGAAAGAGGTCCCAGTCGTTCGGTCCAGGCATGCACATATGTATAGCCGATCTAGAGAATTCGGCAATTCTGTTTGACCTGCAGAGCCCGCATCTCTTGCGCGAGGCCAAGGAGGCAGCCGATGTCGAGCAAGCAGGATGTGGCGCTGGTGATCGGGGCGACGGGCGGGATCGGCGGGGCGGTCGCCGACCGGCTGATGGCCGGCGGCTGGCGGGTGCGGGCGCTGCACCGCGATCCGGAGACCGCCCGGCGGACTTCAGGCCGCCCGGCCCTCGAGTGGATCAAGGGCGACGCCATGGTCGAGGCCGACGTGGTGGCCGCGGCCCAAGGCGTCCGGCTGCTGGTCCACGGCGCCAATCCGCCCGGCTACCGGAACTGGGCGGGGCTGCAGCTGCCGATGCTGAACGCCAGTATCGCCGCGGCCAAGGCGGCCGGCGCACGGCTGGTGTTTCCCGGAACGGTCTACAACTTCGGCCCCGACGCCTTCCCCAACCTGACGGAGGCCTCGCCGCAGCACCCCAAGACCCGCAAGGGCGCGATCCGCGTGCAGATGGAGCAGGCCCTGGCCCGCGCCGCCGGCGACGGCCTGCGCGTCCTGATCGTCCGCTGCGGCGATTTCTTCGGGCCCAAGCCCGGCAACAACTGGCTGTCGCAGGGCCTCCTGAAGCCCGGCCGCCCGCTGGGCGCCGTGACCTATCCGGGACCAATGTCCGTTCCCCATTGCTGGGCCTATCTGCCGGACGTCGCGGAAACCATCGCACGCCTGCTGGAGGATGAGGCCCGCCTTGCCGACTTCGCGGTCTTCCACATGCGCGGCCAGACCCTGACCGGAGACGAGCTCGTCGCGGCGCTGGAGACGGCCGCCGGGCGCAAGCTGCCCGCCAGCCGCCTGCCCTGGTTCGCCATCCGCGCCATGGCCCCGTTCAACGAGACGTTCCGCGAGATGCTGGAGATGGGCTACCTTTGGGAGACGCCGGTGCTGCTCGACAACACCAGGCTCGTGGCCCGTTTGGGCGCCGAACCGCACACCCCCATCGACGAGGCGCTGAGGGTCGCTCTGGCGGGCCTGAACGCCCTGCCGCGGGAGGCGACCCGGCTCGCCGCCTGGCCTGCGGCAAAACATTGCGGGGCTCGGCGTAAATCTGCGGCGCCGCAGCACTAGACGTGCGCGGGGTGGCGGACCTACATGCGGTCCATGCCCGGCAAGACACTCTACGACAAGATTTGGGACGGACACCTCGTCGCTGAACAGGACGGCGAGGCGATCCTCTACATCGACCTGCACCTGATCCACGAGGTGACCACGCCGCA
>JAQGIV010000058.1 GCA_028290945.1 Phenylobacterium sp.
GCCCGCGCCCGAGACCGCCGCGCCGACCCGCGCCGCCGCCGAGGCGGTGCTGGCGCCCTCGGCCCAGCGCATCGTCGCCGAGAACAGGCTCGACCCGGCCGCCATCCCCGGATCCGGCAAGGCCGGCCGCATCACCAAGGGCGACGCGCTGGCCGCCCTGGAAGCCCGCAGCGCCGCGCCCGCCCCTGCCCCCGCGCCCCAGGCGCCGCGCGCCGTGCACGAGCGCGAGGAGCGGGTGAAGATGACCCGCCTGCGCCAGACCATCGCGCGCCGGCTGAAGGAGGCGCAGAACAACGCCGCCATGCTGACCACCTTCAACGAGGTGGACATGACCGCGGTCATGGCGATGCGCGCCCAGTACAAGGACGCCTTCGAGAAGACCCACGGGGTCAAGCTCGGCTTCATGAGCTTCTTCGTCCGCGCCGTGGTCCACGGCCTGAAGATGGTGCCCGAGGTCAACGCCGAGATCGACGGGACCGACCTCATCTACAAGAACCACTACGACATCAGCGTCGCGGTCGGCACCGAGCGCGGCCTGGTGACGCCGGTGGTGCGCGACGCCGACCAGCTGAGCCTGGCGGGGATCGAGAAGACCATCGGTGCGCTCGGCAAGAAGGCCCGCGACGGCCAGCTGGCGCTGGAGGACCTGCAGGGCGGCACCTTCACCATCTCCAACGGCGGGGTCTACGGCTCGCTGATGTCGACGCCGATCCTCAACGCGCCGCAGTCGGGCATCCTGGGCATGCACAAGATCCAGGACCGGCCCATGGCGATCGGCGGCCAGGTGGTGATCCGGCCGATGATGTACCTGGCGCTCAGCTACGACCACCGGGTGGTCGACGGCCAGGGCGCGGTGACCTTCCTGGTCCACGTCAAGGAAGCCATCGAGGAGCCGCAGCGGCTGCTGCTGGACCTGTAAGGCAGACTCGACGGATTTCGGATTCAGGCGCAGCCTCCCGCCGACCCGGGTTATGCGGGCCGTTCTTGGGGGAGGACGCGATGAAGATCTTGCGCATCGCCGTGGGCGTGGTCGTCGGGCTTTATGGCCTGTTCTGCCTGTTCCCGATCGGGGCCAACGCCGCCTGGAAACTGGGCCTCATCCATCCTGCGGACGGCCATGCGGCGCGGCTGGTCCCGCTGTGGGCGGCGACGTCGTGGCCGCAGCTCATCGTCTGGGCGGCGGTGGTGGCGCTGTTCCCGGTGGTCGGCTGGCGGCTGGTCCGTGGACGCCCGGCGTTTCGGCTCTATCTGACGGCCTTCGTGCTCGACGCGGCCCTGTGGTGGTTCATGCAGTCCGCCGAGGCCTACCAGCAGGTGTTCACGCCGGCCGAGCTGCAGATGGACTACGACATGCTGCTGGGCATGGCGGTGGCCGCTTTGGCGATCTGGTGGGTGGAGCGACGGCCGGGCGCCGAGGCCGCTTCGGCCTGAGCCGCACGCCCGTCCCGCGCCGCCGTCGATGGTCTCAGCGGTTGACCTAGGCGGCTGCGCGCCTTAGCTGCGCCACACCTCTGTTGAGCGGGCGCGCACATGGCCGAAACCACCTACGACGTCGTGATCATCGGAGGCGGGCCCGGCGGCTACAACGCCGCCATCCGCGCCGGCCAGCTGGGCCTGAAGGCGGCCTGCGTCGACAAGGGCGTGAATGGCGGGGCGACGCTGGGCGGCACCTGCCTGAATGTCGGCTGCATGCCGTCCAAGGCCCTGCTGCACGCCTCCGAGCTGTTCGAGATGGCCGCCAAGGACTTCGCGGGCCTCGGCATCGAGGTCGCGCCGAAACTCAACCTCGTCCAGATGATGCAGCAGAAGGCCGAGTCGGTGAGCGCGCTCACCAAGGGCGTCGAGTTCCTGTTCAAGAAGAACAAGGTCGACTGGATCAAGGGCGCCGGGAAGATCACCGGCCCCGGCAAGGTGGAGGTCGGCGGCCAGACGCTCGCCGCCAAGGCCATCGTCATCGCCACGGGCTCCGAACCGGCCGGCCTGGCCGGCGTCACGGTCGACCAAAAGCGCATCGTCGATTCCACCGGCGCCCTGTCGCTGCCGGAGGTCCCGAAGTCGCTGGTGGTGATCGGCGCCGGCATCATCGGCCTGGAGCTGGGCTCGGTGTGGCGCCGGCTGGGGGCCAAGGTCACGGTGGTGGAGTTCCTGGACCGCATCACGCCGGGCGCCGACGCCGAGCTCGCCAAGGCCCTGCAACGCTCGCTGACCAAGCAGGGCATGGAATTCCGCCTGGGCCAGAAGGTCACCGGCGCCAAGACCTCCAAGACCTCCGTCGCCCTGACCGTCGAGCCGGTAGCCGGCGGCGCGGCCGAGACCATCGAGGCCGACTATGTGCTGCTGGCCATCGGGCGCAGGCCCTACACCGAGGGCCTGGGGCTGGAGAGCGTGGGGATCACGCCGGACAAGCGCGGCTTCATCGAGACCGACCACTGGCAGACCTCGGCCGAAGGCGTCTGGGCGATCGGCGACGTGACGCTGGGCCCCATGCTGGCGCACAAGGCCGAGGAGGAGGCGGTGGCCTGCATCGAGACCATCGCCGGCCACGTGGGCCACGTGAACTACGGCGTCATCCCCAGCGTCATCTACACCTGGCCGGAGGTCGCCTGGGTCGGCAAGACCGAGGAGGAGCTGAAGGCCGAGGGCCGCGCCTACAAGGCCGGCAAGTTCCCCTTCACCGCCAACAGCCGGGCCAAGATCAACCACGAGACCGAGGGCTTCGTGAAGGTGCTGGCCGACGCCGTCACCGACGAGGTGCTGGGCGTGCACATGATCGGCCCCCAGGTCTCGGAGATGGTCGGCGAATATTGCGTCGCCATGGAGTTCCGCGCCGCCTCCGAGGACGTGGCCCGCACCTGTCACCCGCACCCCACCCGCTCCGAGGCGCTCAAACAGGCCGCCATGGGCGTGGAGGGGTGGACCATGCAGGCCTAGGGGCCGGCTTGGGCGCGGGCTACCAGGTCCGACGGGCCCGGCCGGAGGAGCTTCCGGCCTGCGCCGACCTCTACCTGCGCGTCCTGCGCGACACCTTCACCTGGCAGGCGCCGGAACGCCACCACCGCGAGGACTTCCTGCGCGCCGCCCGCGAGGAGGAGGTCTATGTGGCGGTCGAGGACAGCGAGATCCTCGGGCTGGCCGCCTTCTACCGCCCGCAGAACTTCCTGCACTCGCTCTATGTGGCGCGGCGCGGCCGCGGGGTCGGCAAGGCGCTGCTCGACCAGGTGCTGGCGGCGGCCACCGGGCCGGTGTCGCTGAAGGTCCAGGCCCCCAACCGGCGCGCCCAGCACTTCTATGCCCGCGAAGGGTTCTGCTGCGTCGAGCGCGGCCAGGACGCGGGCTCCGACGTGGCCTGGCTCCGGCTGGTGCGCGAGCGCCCCAAGAGCCGCCCGGCGAGTTGATTTGCCTTGCCGGCCGGGCGGTGGCACGCTTCCCGCACAACGAGAACGGAGACCACGATGCTCGCCCTTCTCCTCGCGACACAGATCATCACGGTCGCGCCGCCGCCGGTGCGCTTCGTCCGGCGCAACATCCTCGAGGGCATCCCGGCGGCCTGCCAGCTCGGCGTCACCGCCGTCGATGCGACGCCGCAACCGAACTGGGACCCCAAGCTGCGCCGCCTGGGCGACCTTCCGAAGGCGCATCTGGAGATCGCCATCAACCGCACGGTCGGCGGCTGCCCGGCGCCGGTGATCGTCCGCTATGACGTGCAGGGCGATGGCCGCGCCGCCAAGGGCGCAGGCGGCGACTAGCCGCGCGCGTGGGGATGCGCCTGGGAATAGGCGCTGAGCAGGGCCGCCGCGTCGACCTCGGTGTAGCGCTGGGTGGTCGACAGCGAGGCGTGGCCGAGCAGTTCCTGGATCGAGCGCAGGTCCGCGCCGGCCCCCAGCAGGTGGGTGGCGAAGGAGTGCCGCAGCGCATGCGGCGTGGCGCTGGCCGGCAGGCCGAGCCGGCCGCGCAGGGTCTGCACCGTCGCCTGCACATGGCGCGGGCTTAGGGCCCCGCCGCGCTTGGCGCGGAACAGCGCCGCGTCGGGATCGAGCACGAAGGGGACCGCCGCCAGGTAGCCGTCGATCGCCTCGCGCACCGCCGGCAGCACCGGCACGATGCGGGTCTTGGAGCCCTTGCCGGTGATCCGCAGGGTGTCGGGGATCGGCGCGTCGGCGCGCTTCAGCGACAGGGCCTCGGAGATCCGCAGGCCGCAGCCGTAAAGCAGGGTCAGCACCGCCTGGTCGCGAGCCGCCTCCCAGTCCTCGCGGTCGGGATCGAGCGCCGGCTCGGCGATCAGGCCGAACGCCTGGTCCTCGGTGATCGGCCTGGGCGCGCCGGGCTTGATCTTCGGGCCGCGCACCAGGGCCAGCGCCGCGTTGGGGGTGTCGAGCCGGCGGTCCAGGAAGCCGTGGAAGGTGCGGATGGCCGACAGCGCCTGCGACAGCGAGCGGGGGCTCAAGGGGTGGTCGCCCTGGCGCAGGTGGGCCAGCCAGGCGCGGATTTCGCCGGCGGTGACGCCGCCCATGGCGGCAAGGCCGATCTCCTCGCCGCGATGCTGGCCGAGGAAGGCGATGTAGCGGCGTCCGGCGAAGCCGTAGGCCTCCAGGGTCCGGGGTGAGGCGCGCCGCTCATTGGCCAGATGCTGTAGCCACAGAACGAGGGCCGCCTCGGCCTTCACAGGATCGGCCAGCGCTCGGCGGTGCGCTCCACCACGCGGGCCAGGAAGGCCACCAGCTCGGTCCCCATGTCCTCGGTGAAGCCGTCCGGATCGGGCGAGCCGAAGGCCAGCAGCCCTTGCTTGGAGGGCTCCCAGATCGCCATGCGGACCATGGCCATGGAGCGGATGGTCTCCGCCCGCTCGCCGAACAGCGGCAGGGCGGTGGGCGCAAAGCCCATGCGGGCCAGCCGCTGCGAGCCGCCGAGGATCATGTCCACCTGGCCTTCGACCAGCCGCGTCCAGCCGGCCGGCGCGCGCTCGGCCTCCTCCAGCACGATGATCCCGGCCGCCAGGCCGAAGCGCGCTTGCGCCAGCTCGTCGAGCCGCCAGGCGAGGTCGGAGTGGTTGCGGGCTTCCAGGAGGTCGATGACCGCGCCGTGGGTCTGGGCCTGGGCGGAGAAATTGGCCCGCGCCGTCTCCTCGATCTGCTGGCGCTGCTCGGATTCGCGCTGGTGGGCGGCGTGCACCCGGGCCAGCGCCGCGGGGCCGAAGTCCACCACATTGCCGGCGGCGACCTTCAGGCCGAGCTCGTCCAGCAGGCCGTGGTCGTCGCGCAGGAACTCGGGGTTGTCCGAGAGGAACCGGCGGACGGCGGTCGGCTCCAGGGGCGTTCCGTCGATCTCGCCCTGCGACCCGTCCATGCCGTCCCCCGATTAGCTCACAGGATCGATTGGCCGGTCTTCGCCCAATCGCTGAGGAATTGATCAAGCCCCTTGTCGGTTAACGGGTGCTTGAAAAGCGCCGCGAAGACGTCGGGCGGGATGGTGGCGCAATCGGCCCCGGCGATGGCCGCGGCGGTCACGTGGGCGCCGTTGCGGATCGAGGCGGCGAGGATCTCGGTGTCGAAGTCGTAGTTGTCGTAGATCGCGCGGATCTCCGAGATCAGGTCCATGCCCACCGCGCCATAGTCGTCCAGCCGGCCGACGAAGGGCGAGATGTAGCTGGCGCCCGCCTTGGCGGCCAGCAGGGCCTGGGGGGCGGAGAAGCACAGGGTGACGTTGGTCTGGATGCCTTCGCGGGCGAAGGCGTGGGTGGCGATCAGGCCTTCGCGGGTCAGCGGCACCTTCACGACAACGTTTGTGGCGACGGCGGCCAGTCTGCGGCCCTCGGCCAGCATGGCTTGCGACTCCACAGCCGCGACCTCGGCGCTCACCGGCCCCTCGACGATGTCGCAAATCTCGGCGATGACCTCCAGCATGGGGCGTCCGGCTTTGGCGATCAGCGTGGGATTGGTGGTCACGCCGTCCACCAGGCCGGTGGCGGCGAGGTCCTTGAGGACGGCCGTGTCGGCGGAATCGAGGAAGAGCTGCATCGATAAAACCCAAGAGTTGCGAACGCGCCTTGTAGCCGCCTCACGCCAAAGCGCAAAAGGCTGGCGATGAGCCGCATCGCCTCGGTCCTGTTGCCGCTGCCCCTGCCGGAAGCCTTCGACTACGCTGAGCCGGAGGGCATGGAGCTGAGCGTCGGCGACCAGGTGGCCGCGCCGCTGGGCCCCAATCTGATGCGCGGCGTGGTCTCCGCCCTGCGCGACGGGGCCGGCCACAACCGGCCGCTGAAGGCGGTGCAGGCAAAGCTCGACGACCCGCCGCTGCCGGCCAGCACGCTGGAGTTCGTGCAGTGGGCGGCGCGCTACGCGGTGGATGCGCCGGGCATGCCGCTGGCCATCGCGCTGCGCGGCGCCCGCGCCCAGAAGGCCAAACCCCTGCGGGTGGTGGAGGCGACAGGCCTGGCCCCCGCCCGCGCCACGCCGGCGCGGACCAAGGTGCTGGAAGCCGCCGCGGCCGGACCGCTGGCCGGCGCCGAGCTGGCCCGCGCGGCCGGGGTGTCGGCGGGCGTGGTGAAGGGGCTGATCGACGAGGGCGCGCTGGCCATCCGCACGATCGAGCCGGAGGCGAGCTTCGAAGCCCCCGACCCCGGCCTCAAGGGCGCGAAGCTCAACGCCAGCCAGGCGGCGGCGGCTGAGGCGCTGAAGGAGGTGGTGGGCCAGGGCGGCTTCCAGGTGGCGCTGCTCGACGGGGTCACCGGCTCGGGCAAGACCGAGGTCTATCTGGAGGCGGCCGCCGCTGTGTTGGCCGGCGATCCCGACGCCCAGGTGCTGATCCTGCTGCCGGAGATCGCGCTGACCCAGGCGATCATCGCCCGCGTCGCCGCCCGCTTCGGCGCCCAGCCCGGCGAGTGGCACTCCGACGTGGCGCCGCCGGCCCGCCGCCGCGTCTGGGAAGGCGTGCTGTCGGGCAGTTGCCGGATCGTGGTGGGCGCGCGCTCGGCGCTGTTCCTGCCGTTCCGCAAGCTGGGCCTGGTGGTCGTCGACGAGGAGCACGACGCCTCCTTCAAGCAGGAGGAGGGCTTCATCTACCACGCCCGCGACCTGGCGGTGGCCCGCGGCAAGATCGAGGAGGCGACGGTGGTGCTGGCCTCGGCCACGCCGTCGCTGGAGAGCCTGCGCAACGCCGAGACCGGCCGCTACCACTGGCTGAGGCTGTCGGCGCGGCACGGCGCGGCCAAGCTGCCGGACATCGACCTGGTCGACCTGCGCGAGACCCCGCCGCAGCCCGGCCGCTGGCTGTCGCCGCCGCTGGTCGAGGCCATGGGCGAAACCCTGGCCCGCGGCGAGCAGGTGCTGCTGTTCCTCAACCGCCGGGGCTATGCGCCGCTGGTGCTGTGCAAGGCCTGCGGCGAGCGTATGACCGCGCCGGACACCGACAGCTGGCTGGTGGAGCACCGCTATTCCGGACGCCTGGTCTGCCACCTGACCGGCTTCTCGATGCTGAAGCCGGCCGCCTGCCCGCACTGCGCGGCCAAGGAAAGCCTGGTCTCCATCGGGCCCGGCGTGGAGCGGGTCGAGGAGGAGGCCCGCAGCCTGTTCCCGGAGGCCCGCGTGGCCGTCTTCTCCTCCGACACCGCCTTCGACGCCCGCGAGGGCCGCCGGCTGATCGAGGCCATGGCGGCCGGCGAGATCGATGTGCTGGTGGCCACCCAGGCCGCCGCCAAGGGGCACAACTTCCCGAAGCTGACGCTGGTCGGGGTGGTCGACGCCGACCTCGGCCTGCGCGGCGGCGACCTGCGGGCCGCCGAGCGCACCTACCAGCTGCTCGCCCAGGCCACCGGGCGCGCTGGGCGCAAGGACCATCCGGGCCGGGCGCTCTTGCAGACCTACGCGCCGGACCACTCGGTCATGCAGGCGCTGAAGGCGCAGGACCGCGAGGCCTTCGTGGCCGCCGAGATGGCCGAGCGCGAGCTGGCCGGCCTGCCGCCGTTCGGCCGGCTGGCGGCGGTGATCGCCTCGGACGTCGACGCCGCCCGGCTCGACGCCTTCTGCCGCGAGATGGCCGAGGCGGCGCCCAATACCCCGGGCGTCGAGGTCTATGGCCCGGCCGATGCGCCGCTGGGCCTGGTGCGCGGGCGGCGGCGCAAGCGCTTCCTGGTGCGCGCCGACCGCGGCGTGGACCTCTCGGCCTACATGGCCGCCTGGCGGGCGCGGGTCAGGCCCAAGGGCGCGCTGCGCGTCGCCATCGACATCGACCCCTACAGCTTCCTGTAGGTCGGCTTCGTCTAGGCCTGCAGGTTCTGCACCTGCTCGCCGGTGAAGGCGTTGAGCTGCGCCGCGGTCATGGCGGAGAGCTGGGTGGTGGTCAGCTGCTGCACCTGGGCGGCGCTGAGCGCGGGAATCTGCGACGGCGAAAACGCCTGGACCTGGGGGATGGTCAAGGCGCCGATCAGGCCGGGCGACAGGGCGCGGACCTGAGCGGCGGTGAGCTGGCCGATCTCGGTGGCCGAGAACCGCGCGAAGCCGGTGGCGTCGAGCGCCCCGAGCTGGGTGGCGGCCAGGCCCTGCAGCTGGGTGGTGGACAGGCCCGCCACCAGGGTCGCGCTGAGGCTTGTGAAATTGCTGGTCGACAGGGCCGCGAGCTGGCCTGCCGAGAAGCCGCCGACCTGGGTCTCGGTGAGCTTGCCGAAGTCGGCCGCCTCCGGCATCTGCAGCAGGGCCGCGGTGAGGCCCTGGGTCTGGGTCGGCGTGAAGGCCGCCACCTGGGTCGCCGACAGGGCGTGCAGGGCGGTGCTGGCCAGGCCGCCGATCTGGGTCGCGGAGAACAGGCCAAACTGGGTCGGGCTGAGCGAGATCAGCGTCGTGGCGTTGAGCGCGCCCACCTGCAAGGGCGTCAGGGCGGCGACCTGCGTACCCGTCAGCTCGGTCAATCGGGTGGTGGTCAGGCTATGGGCCACATAGGGCGACAGCGCCTGCAGCTGGGGGGTGGCCAGCGCGCCGACGGCGCTGGCGTCGAGGCTCGCGAAGTCGGCGGCGGAAAGCGCGGCGAACTGGGTCGCGGTGAAGGCGCTCACCTGGGTGCGGCTGAAGCGGCCGAAGTCGGTGACGCCGAGGCCGGCGATCTGGCCGGCGCTGAGCGCCTGGATATGGGTCGCATCGAGCGCCGCAAGCTGGCTGTCGCTCAGCGCGACCAGGTTCGCCGCCGACAGGCCGCCCAGCTGCGCCGGGCTCAGGGCGGTGACCTGCGTCCCGGTGAGCTTGCCGAAGTCCGTCGGGGAAAGGCGGCCGAACTGGGTGGCGGTGAGCCCGGCCAGCTGGGTCGGGCTGAAGGCCGCGATGATCGTGGCGTCGAGCGACCAGAGGCCCTCGGCGACCACGGCGCTGAGCTGGGTCGCCGAAAAGGCCGCGACCTCCGTCGCGCTGAACCCGCGAAATTGGGTGACGTCGATGGCCCCGATCTGCGTCGGCGTCAGCGCCGCGGCCTGGGTCGCCGCGAACTCGCCGATGTCGGTGGCGGTGAGGGCGGCGATCTGGGTGGCGGCGAGGCCCGCCACCTGGCTGGTGGTCAGGCCGCCGACCTGGGTGGCGGTGAGCGAGGAGACCTGCGCGCCCGACAGGCTGTGGATCTGGTCGGCGGCCATGGCCGCGACGTGGGTCGCATCGAGGGCCGCGACCTGGCTTTGGCTCAAGGCCGCCAGCTGGTCGCCGTTCAGCGCCAGCAGCTGGGCGGTGTCGAACACCACCCCGTCCGCCACATGCGGGATCTGGGTGACGGAGAGCGCCCTCACCAGGGTGGCGCCCAGGGCGTGGACCTGGTCGGCGCTCATGGCCTCCAGCTCCGTCGCGGTGAGCGCCGCCACCTGGGTGGTCAGCAACGAGGCCATCTGGGTGGTGGTCAGGCGCTGCAGCGTGGTGACGCTCAGGCCTGCGATCTGGCCGGCCGAGAGGTAGGAGATGGGCATGCGGCCTCGAGCGAGGCGTCCCGCGCCGGTGATTCGCCTCAGCGACCGAGGTTAGGCGCGGCGCCGGCGGGGTTCAATCTAGCCCCGCTTGGTCCTGGTCTTGGCCTTGCGGGCGGCGATGTTGAGGCCTTCGACCAGCCCGGAGAAGGCCATGGCGGCGTAGATGTAGCCCTTGGGCACATGCACCCCGAAGGCGTCGGCGATCAGGGTCGCGCCGATCATCAGCAGGAAGCCCAGCGCCAGCATCACCACCGTCGGGTTGTCGTGGATGAAACGGGCGAGCGGGCCCGCGGCGACCAGCATCAGGCCGACGGCGACGATCACCGCGGCCATCATGATCGGCAGGTGTTCGGTCATGCCCACCGCCGTCAGGATCGAGTCGATCGAGAAGACGATGTCGAGGGCCAGGATCTGCACGATGGCGGCGGTGAAGCCGAGCGATCCCTTGCCCTTCTTGTCCAGCAGGTCGTCGGTGGGGGTCGTATCGACGCTGTGGTGGATCTCGGTGGTGGCCTTCCAGACCAGGAACAGGCCGCCGGCCAGCAGGATCAGGTCGCGCCAGGAGAAGGCCAAGTCGACCACCGGATGGCCCTCGGCGTTCAGCGGCGCGTCGAACGGCAGCTCGAACACCGGCCGGGTCAGGCCGACGATGAAGGCGATGCCGGAGAGCAGGACCAGCCGCAGGACCAGCGCCAGGCCGATGCCCAGCCGCCGCGCCTTGCCGCGGCTCGCCTCGGGCAGCTTGTTGGAGAGGATCGAGACGAAGACCAGGTTGTCGACGCCCAGCACCACCTCCATGACGATCAGGGTCAGGAGGGCGAGCCAGGCCTCCGGGCTCACGATCAGCGTCGCCAGACTGTCCATTCGCTTCCCCGACCGATGCGGATTCGCCTTCTAGCCTATCGGCGGCCGGCGCCTAGCCGCCCGAGCGGCGCCGTTTTTATAGGCGCCGAGCGCCCAGGGCCCGGCTCGCAGTTTTGTGAAGCGCCTGCGGCATCCTGCCTTCGGAGGCGCGAACACCCGCGCTTTTCGCCGCCACGGCCCTGTTTCACTGCGTTACAATCGCGTGATCGCAATCGAGCGGGTAGCGCTGCGGTGTATTGGAAAGACTATCCGCATCCCTTCGACAGCTTACAACGCACCTCAAAAGCCGGCCTCCGGGCATAGTTGCCTTGTGCGCCGGACTCCCGTTAGGGATTTTTGCTTCTAAGCTCTTGCTCACCTCAACTATTCGGCGCTGCCGCACGCCGTTAAGCGTGAATGACGCTCCGCGACTCGCGGCCGATTCGATTTAAACCCTCTTTTCACTCATCGCCGTATAGGGTTATCCCTTGGCCCGTAGTGTCGGGGAGTAAGCGAAACATGGCGAAACGACCGCGGGCCCTCTGGGGTTCCCTGGCCGTCGCGGCCGCTCTGATCCTCGCGCCCGCCTCGGGCGCTGTCGCGGACACCTATTGGCAGTGCGCGACGTTCGCGCGCCTGGCCTCCGGCATTCAGATCTTCGGTGACGCCTACACCTGGTGGAAGCAGGCGCTGGGCCGTTACCAGACCGGCTTCCAGCCCAAGGCCGGCGCCGTGCTGTGCTTCAAGCCCACCGAGCGGATGAAGCTCGGCCACGTGGCCGTGGTCAGCCAGGTGCTGACCGACCGCGTGATCCAGATCACCCACGCGAACTGGTCGCCCATCGAAGGTTCGCGCGGCAAGATCGAGAAGGACGTCACCCTGATCGACGTGTCGCAGGGCGGCGACTGGAGCCTGGTCAAGGTCTGGTACGACCCCAATCGCGACCTCGGCGGCTCGACCTACCAGACCTACGGCTTCATCTACCAGGACGCCCAGGCGCGCACCCTGGCCTCGTCCGGCCTGGCGCGGGCCGAGAACACCGCCATCGCCATGGCGCAGAGCGCCGCCAGCCAGGTGGCGTCGGCCGTCCGGCCGGGCGGCGCGGGCCCGCTGTCGATCCTGAACCAGGCGGCCGACTCCACCGACCGCATCGCGGCCCTGATCGCCCAGGTGACGCACGGGGACAGCGGCAACTAGCCGGCGGCCGACTTCGAAAATCGAGTTTGTTGGGGCGGGGCAACCGTTCCTTAAGCGCGCGGCCGGCAAGGTCGCGTCCAGATCGCCATGTCCTCCCAAGCCCAACCCTATCACCTGGCGCTCGACGCCCAGAGCCTGCGCGACGCGGTCGAGGCCCACCAGAAGTACCTGGAGGGCCGTTCCGGCGGCCGCCGGCTGGCGCTGACCTATGCGGACCTCTCCAACTGCTCGCTGGAGGGCCTGGACCTTCGCGAGGCCGACCTGGCCGGCGCTAAGCTGACCGGGGCCAGCATGGCCGGCGCCAACCTGTCGCGCGCCATCCTGTTCGGGGCCGACCTGCGCGAGGCCGACCTGCGCCGGGCCAACTTCAAGCGCGCCGACCTGCGCGGCGCCTGCCTGCGCGGCGCGAACCTGGCCGGCGCCGACCTGGCCGGCTGCGACCTGCGCGAGGGTCGCATCGCCCTGCAGGACAAGCTCGACGGCTTCCGCATCCTGCGCCACGAGCATCGGCCGGGGGAGCTGAACTATGCGGTGCTGACCGGGGCCAACCTGGCCGGCGCCCAGATGACCTCGACGGTGGCCATGGCCAGCGACTTCACCGACGCCAACCTGGCCGGCGCCCAGATGGCCGGGGCGCGGCTGATGCGCGCCGTGCTGGACGGGGCGGACATGTCCGGGGCCGACCTGGGCGGGGCGGACCTCTCCGGCGCCTCGATGAAGCGCACCGTGGTGGCCGGCGCCAACCTCGCCCAGACCCGCCTCGATGACGTGGACATGACCGAGGTGCTGCGCGGGCCGCCGCCGATCGTCTACGTCGACGACCGGGCGCTCGACGAGGTGCTGTTGGACCACGAGGCCTATTGCGTGAGCGGCGGCCGCAACGGCGCGGTGATGAGCCTGCCCGCCGTCGACTTCCGGCCGCTGAAGTCCCTGCGGGGCCGGCATCTGACCGGCCTCAATGCGCCGGGCAGCATCTTCTTCGGCCTCGACCTGCAGCGGGTGGAGCTGCAGGGCGCCGACCTCTCCGGCTGCGACTTCCGCGGCGCCGACCTGCGCGAGGCCGACCTGCGCGGCGCCAAGCTGGTGGGCGCGCAGCTGACGCGGGCCGATCTCAGGGGCGCCAAGCTCGGGCCGCTGATGATCTCCGAGGGGCGGTTCGTGCGCACCGACCTGACCCGCGCCTCCCTGCGCGCCGCCGACCTGCGGGGCGCCAGCGCCAAGCGGGCGCGGTTCCTGGAGGCCGACCTCACCCAGGCCAAGGTCGCCGGCTGCGACCTGACCGGCGCGGAGCTGGAGGGGTTATAGGTCCTCGACCTTGACCCCGGTGGCCGCCTGGATCCGCTCAGCGACGATGCGGCGGTGGCAGCCGGCGGCGTCGGCTTCGTAGCAGAGCAGGGCGGTCTTGCGCTCGGTGGCGATCTCGGTGGCCTGGGCGAGCTGCAGCTGGGCGGCGGGCTCGGCCAGGTGGGCCTCGAAGATCTGGCGCATCTCGGCCACATGGCCCTTGCGGGCGGCCTCGCGACCGGGCTTGGGCGTGCCCAGCTCGCGGAAGTGCAGGTAGTCGATGCCGGCGGCCTGCAGGCTGGCGGCCAGCAGCGTCTTGGAGAAGCCGGCGCGGCGCGAGGCGGCCACGGCGCGCACGTCGATCACCACCTCGACGGCGGCGGCCTGCAGCTTGCCGATCACCTCGGCCTGGGTCGCGCTCTCGTAGCCGATGGTGGCGAGCGGCTTCATGACTTCTCCTGATCCCGGTGCAGGCTATATGGGAGCCTCAGCCGGAGGTTCCATGGACGCCAAGGTCGACCGCGAGCCCGCCCAGCGCTGGGCGGCCCTGCCCGGCCGCGGCGGCGAGATGGCCTATCTGGACTTCGGCCCGGCGGCCCGGCCGGTGGACGTGGTGTTCTCCCACGCCAACGGCTTCAACGCCCGCACCTACCGCACGATCCTGGAGCCGCTGGCCGGCGAGATGCGCATCCTGGCCATCGATCTGCGCGGCCACGGCGCGAGCACCTTGCCCACGGTGGTCGAGGGCCGCGCCGGCTGGACCGAGATGGAGGCCGACCTGGTCGCCTTTCTCGACGCGCTGTTGGACCACCCCGTGGTGTTGGCCGGCCATTCCATGGGCGGCACCACCAGCCTGTTGGCCGCGGCCGCCGAGCCCGCGCGCGTCAGGCGCCTGGCCCTGTTCGACCCGGTGATCATGCCACGAGAAGCGCTGGCGACGCCGGAGATGATCGCCGAGTCGCCGCTGGTGCAGGGCGCATTGCGCCGCCGCGCGAGCTTCCCAAGCAAGCCGGCCGCGGTGGAGGCCTACGCCGGCCGCGGCGCGTTCCGCTCGTGGACGCCTGCGATGATCGCCGACTACGTCGAGGCCGGCTTCCGCGAGACGGCGGACGGCGCGGTGACGCTGGCCTGCACGCCGGACTGGGAGGCCTCGAACTTCCGCACCCACAACTACGACCCGTGGCGGGCGTTCGAGGAGAGCCGCTGCCCGATCGACATCCGCCGCGCGGAGCAGGCCTCCACCTGCCTTACCGAGGGCCACGAGGCGGAGATCGCCGACGGCGGGCGCGTGCGCATCGAGACCGTGCCCGGGACCAGCCACTTCCTGCCCATGGAGCGGCCCGAGGTGGTGGCCCAGGCCCTGCGAGACGCCGTGACGTCCTGAGTTTTCTTCCCCGCGAAGGGGAGGCAAGGTCAGCGGCTCGCCGCCGGGCGAGGGCTGTGGCAGACTTGGCGCCTCGCGGGGAGACGGCGAATGACGGACAAGCCGGGCGCGAAGCCCGCCAAGCTCCTGGTCTATCGGCACGCCGGCGTCACGCGGGCCACGCACTGGGTCAATGTGCTGGCGCTGTCGCTGCTGCTGATGAGCGGGCTGCAGATCTTCAACGCCCATCCGGCGCTCTACTGGGGCGCCAAGTCGGTGTTCGCCCATCCGTGGTTGGCCATGGTGGCCGGCGAGCGGGGCGGCCAGCCGGTGGGGGTGACCACCATCGCCGGCCATGCCTTCCCCACCACCGGCCTGTTCGGCTGGTCCGGCAAGCCGGGCATGGGCGAGCCGCGCGGCTTCCCGGCCTGGGCGACGATCCCCTCCTACCGCGACCTGGCGGACGGGCGGCGCTGGCACTTCTTCTTCGCCTGGCTGTTCGTGATCAACGGCCTGGTCTACTGGGCCATCGGGCTGATCAACCGCCACATCGCCCGCGACCTGTGGCCGACCCGCGGCGACCTCGCGCCGCGCCACATCTGGCATGAGATCGTCACCCACGCGCAGCTGAAGTTCCCCAAGGGCGAGGACGCACGGCGCTACAACATCCTGCAGAAGGGGGCCTATCTGGCGGTGATCCTGGTGCTGCTGCCGCTGATGGTGGCCACCGGCCTGACCATGTCGCCGGGCATCGACGCCGCCGCGCCCTGGCTGCTCGATCTGTTCGGGGGCCGGCAGTCGGCGCGCTCGATCCACTTCATCTCCGCCTGGCTGATCGTGGGGTTCGTCATCGTCCACCTGGTGATGGTGGTGGCCTCGGGGACCTGGAACAACATCCGCTCGATGATCACCGGCCGCTACGCCATCGAGGTCGAAGGAGCCGCCGAATGACCCGCCCCCTGAACCGCCGCGGCTGGCTGACGGCCGCGGGCGCGAGCGCGGCCGGCCTGTGGCTGGCGGCCTGCAACAAGCTGACCGAGGACCCCAAGTCGGCCGCCGTGCTGAAGAGCGCCGAGGGCCTGACGCGGCGGGCCCAGCGGCTGGTCATCGACCGCAAGGCCCTGGCCCGCGAGTTCGCGCCGGCCGACATCTCTGCGGACTTCAAGCCCAACGGCTCGACCAATCCCAGCGACGCCGACTACGTGGCCCACCTGGCCAAGGGCTTCGCCGACTACCGGCTGGTGGTCGACGGCCTCGTCGAGCATCCGCTGTCGCTGAGCCTGGCCGACCTGCGCCAGCAGCCGGCGCGAACCCAGATCACCCGCCACGACTGCGTCGAGGGCTGGTCGTCGATCGGCAAGTGGACCGGCGCGCGGCTCGGCCCGCTCTTGGACCAGGCGAAGCTGAAGCCCAATGCCCGCTACATCGTGCTGCACTGCGCCGACACCCTGGAGGAGACCCTCGACGGAACCGGCCAGTATTACGAGAGCATCGACCTGATCGACGCCTATCACCCGCAGACCCTGCTGGCCTACGCCATGAACGACGCCCCGCTGCCGGTGGCGCACGGCGCGCCGCTGCGGCTGCGCGTGGAGCGCCAGCTCGGCTACAAACAGGCCAAATATGTGATGCGGCTGGAAGCGGTGTCCGACTTCGCCCACATCGGCCGCGGCAACGGCGGCTTCTGGGAAGACCGCGGCTACGAGTGGTACGCCGGAATCTAGGCCGAGGAGCGCCAATAGTCGTCGGAGAGCAGCGGGTCGTCTTCGTCCTTCCGCAGATCGGCCCCCTCCCCACCGCTCGTCCCCGCGGGGGCGGGGATCCAAGCCGAGCCCGATCCATCAGCCGGTGGCGAGATTGAACCCCCGCTTGGGTCCCAGCCTGCGCGGGGATGAGCGGGGTTGGAAATGCCAAGCACCCGGCAAAGCCGTTCGATCTGGGCGCCCACCGGTTCGTTCTCGAAGGATTCGGCGTCCTGGGTTTCGATGGCGAGGAGCTCTTCGAGGTCGAGGTTGAAGGTCTCGTAGGCCTCGGGGTTCTCGGCCTCGGTCCAGATGAGGCACTCGACGGCGGCCTTGACCTGGGCCTTGCGCTTGGCGAGCCGGCGCTGGTCCAGCTGGATGACTTCGGCGGCGTCTTCACGCTGCGAGCGTTCGGCGTCCCTGGCCAGCTTCATCCTCAGCGCCGCGGTCTGGCGGACGCCTCTGGAGAGGCGGTGGAAGGTGAGGCTGAGCCTCGCCTGTTCCGCAGGCTCCGCCGCCATGGCGTTGGCCTGGACCTGCAGGCTGAGCGCGAGCCCGGCCTGGAAAAGCTGCTTCAGCCCTTCGTCCAGTTCGTGCGCAAGATCGGCAGCCGACATGAGAACAAAAATAGAACATTCTAAGGCCGGCGTCAACAGGAATCTTGAACCACGGATTGCACGGATCACACGGATGGCGTCGGCGCGTCCGTGGAATCCGTGAAATCCGTGGTTTGAATCTTGGGGCGCTGCGCGCGGATGGCGTCGGGGAGTCGAAATGATGAACCGCGGAAAACGCAGACAGGGCGCAGAGGGGCCGTGCGGCGGGGATTTCTGCGTGTTTTCGGCGTTTTCCGTGGTTTGAATCTTACAGCGCTGCGCGCGGACTAGTACGGGCTCTTCGCGATCAGCTCGGCTTCCCTGGCGCAGGCGCCGGCGTCGGGCGCTGGGCCCGCCTTGCGCGCGGCGACCACTTCGCTGCGCGCGGCGTCCATGTCCGAGCGGAACTGGGCCGAGCCGTGCAGGCCGGCGACGACGATGGCGCCGTTGTCGCGGCCGGCGTTGACGGCGCTCAGCGAATGCACCCCGCAGACCAGGCGGCCTTCGCCGAAGGCCCGCGCGCGCTGCAGGATCTCGGTGGCGCGGTCGGGGGCCAGCTCGGCGAGGATCAGGCCGACCGTCCAGCTCCAGGTGTTGTGGCCGGAGGGATAGTCGGGGCTGGCGGCCAGCGCCGGGTCGCGCGGCACGCAGATATTGCCCGTGTCGCGCAGGTAGGGGCGGGGCCGCTTGTAGATATCCTTGGGATGGTTGGTGGCGCGGCCGACGTCGGGGCCGATCTTGCCGAGGATGGCGACGATCTTGGGCGCGTTCTGGGCCGACAGCTCGACGCCCATGGCGCAGGACATGTCCTTGAGGATCAGCGCCGAATTGACGTCGCCCTGGGCCATGGCCCAGCGGGGCGTGGCCTCATAGCTGCGGGTGGCCTTGAAGATCGCCCGGTCGGCCTGGTCGCGCGGATCGCCGGGCACAGGCGCTGGCGGCAGGATGCGGTAGGTGTCGGGCGCGGCCTCGCCCAGGTAGCCGGCGATCTTCGGCGCCGGGGCCATGGCGGGTTGCGTCGCCTGCTGCGCCGCCGCGGCGCCCACCCCCAGGATCACGGCCGCCCCGGCCGCCAGCATGCCAAGCTTCATCGCGAACTCCCCAAGCGCCTGGGCTCGGGTGTCGCAGGCTTGGGTGACGGTTTCAACCGTGGGCGGTGCGGATCGAGTGACCGGGGCCTCGCGCCTACTTGGCGCTTACGCCTTGAACAGGTCCGCCCAGCGGGGCTTGCGGCGCTGCTTGTGGGCGCCCTTGTGCCAGGCGTTGGAGGCGATCAGCGGGACGACGGTGGTGGCTTCGGCGAAGACCATCTGTTCCCAGGTGACGTCGACCTTGCCCCAGGAGCAGGCCTCCTTGAGCGTCGAGGAGGAGCAGGCGCCGTCGCGCACGTCGGCGACGGTGATCTGCACGGCGTACTTATGCATCTCCGCCTCGTGGCCGAGGATCTCGGCGCAGACCACGGTGTCCTGGGCGAAGTTCTTGGGCACCCCGCCGCCCACCATGAACAGGCCCGTGGTGCCCGCCGCGATCTTGATGTCGGTGAGCTCGCGGAAGTCGGCGACCGAGTCGATGGTCAGGTAGGGCTTGCCGGCCTTCATGCGCTCCACCTGGTGCTTGACCAGGCCGAAGCCGGCCGACGAGTCGGTGAAGGCCGGGCAGAAGATCGGCACGCCTTCCTCATAGGCCGTCTGCACCAGGGAGCCGGGCTTCTTGGCGTTGCCGGCCGCCAACCACCGGCCCATCTCGTGGATGAACTCGCGGCTGGAGTAGGGCCGCGGCTCCAGCGCATTGCACAGGTCGTAGATCGTCCCGTCGCAGTTCTGCAGCTCTTCCTCGTCGATGTAGGTGTCGTAGATGCGGTCGATGTAGAGGTCGCGCAGGTCGCGGTCGTCGACGTTGGACTGCGCCTGGTAGTGCTTGAAGCCGAGGGCCTCGAAGAAATCCATGTCGACGATGGAGGCGCCGGTGGCGACGATCACGTCGATCATCCCGTGGGCGACCATGTCGCGGTAGATGTGCATGCAGCCGGCCGCGCTGGTGGAGCCGGCCAGCGTCAGCCAGGTCGAGCAGGACGCGTCTTCCAGGCTCATGGCCCAGATGTCGGCGGCCCGCGCGGTGTCGCGGCTGGTGAAGCTCATCTTGCGCATGGCGTCGATGATCGGGCGGGCGTCGTACTGGTCGATGGCCACGTGCTCGACGGTGTTGGCCAAGAGCTCGGCCTTGCGGTTCGACTTCTGAACGTCAGCGTTCATTCTCAAGGGTCCTCAAGAGTTTGAGCGCCCGTCCAATAGCTGATGCGCGACCGGGACGGAGCGACCGGCCGCGCCTGTAACATCTGGTCCGAGACGCGGGTTACCGCTTGCGGCGCTTCTTGCCGGCGGCGCCCTTGGGCCGCGACAGGCGGACCACCTTGCGGTCCTCCTCCTGCTGCTGCTCGCGCGGCAGGCGGATGCTGCGGCCGGCCAGGCCGAACATCGAGGCCATGGGGGCGTCGGCCACCGCCACGGTCTCGGCGTCGCCGAAGCCGTTGAAGCGGGTGTTCATGGCCACCCCATAGGCGCCCAGCATGCCGATCTCGACATAGTCGCCCTCGCGGACGTCCTCCGGCAGCCAGAACGGGCCCGGCATGTGGTCGAGGCTGTCGCAGGTCGGCCCGTAGAAACGAAAGGGCTTCAGGGGACCCTCCACTTCCACGGCGTCGGCGCCCTCGTTCCGGTAGAGCTTCACCGGGAACGGCCATTTGGTGTGGGCGGCGTCGAACAGCGAGCCGTAGCTGCCGTCGTTGAGGTAGAGGGCGTCGGCCTTCTTCAGCTCGACCTTGGTGAGGATCGAGGAGGCTTCGGCGACCAGCGCCCGGCCGGGCTCGCACCACAGCTCTGTGTCCTCGTGGACCATCATCTCGGCGAAGCCGCGCTGGATCGAGTCGACGTAGGCGCTCATGTCCTGCGGGATCATGCCGGGATAGACGATGGGGAAGCCGCCGCCGACGTCGACCACGTCGGCGAACACGCCGGCGCGCACCAGGGCGCGGGAGGCCTGGGTCATGGCCGCCTGGTAGGCGGTCGGGCGCATGCACTGGCTGCCCACGTGGAAGCTCACGCCCATCAGGTCCTGGGTGGCGCGGCGGGCGGCCAGCAGCAGGGACGACGCCTCGTGGGTGTCGACGCCGAACTTGCCGGACAGCGTATAGGCCGCGCCCTCCGCGGAAACCGCCAGCCGGACGATCAGGGTCAGGTCTTCGGCGCCCTTCGTGGCGTCGAG
>JAQGIV010000091.1 GCA_028290945.1 Phenylobacterium sp.
GCCAACACGGCCGCCGGGCCGGCCCTGGCCGCCGCCCGCTTGACCACCCGGCGAGGCGCCTATCTGGCCGGCGCCTTGGCCGCCGCCGCGTCCGCCGCGCCCGCCTCGGCCGCCGCCGCCGCCGGCCTGGCCGGGCAGCACGATCTTGCCGCCCTCGGTCAGCCGGTCGCCGCCTTCGGTGACCACGCGTTCGCAGGGCTGGAGACCTGAGAGGATCACCGCGGTCGTCGCCGTCGTCTGGCCCTTGGTCACCGCCTGCTGGGTGACCGTCTGGTCGGCCTTCACCACCCAGACGAAGTCGCCGTTCGGCCCGGTGCGCACCGCCGTCAGCGGCACGACGATGGCGTTCTGCAGGGTGTCCAGCGTCAGCCGCACATTGACGAACTGATTGGGGAACAGGGCCCCGTCGGTGTTGGTGAACCGCGCCTTGGCGCGGATCGTGCCGGTGGTCGGGTCGACCTGGTTGTCGAGGGTCGAGAAGGCGCCTTGGGCGACCTCGGTGGTGCGGGCGCGGTCGAGCGCCACGACCGGCAATATCGCACGCGCCGAGCGCTGCATGATCTGCGGCGCCTGGTCCTGCGGGACGGTGAACTCCACGTCGATGGGCGCCACCTCGGTCAGCACCACGAAGCCGTTGGCGTCGCCGGCGCTGATCACATTGCCAACATCCACCGCGCGCAGGCCGACGCGGCCCGCGACCGGGGCGGTGACACGGGCATAGCCGAGATTGAGGCGCGCGGTTCCGACCGCCGCCTTGTCGGTCATGACCACGCCCTCCAGCTGCTTCACCGTCGCGGCCTGGGTGTCGACGTCCTGGCGGGCGATGGAATCCTGGGCCAGCAGGTTGCGGTAGCGGGTCAGCGTCAGCTGGGCGTTGGCGAGCTGCGCCTGGTCGCGGGTGAGCTGGCCCTGCGCCTGCATCAGCGCCATCTGCAGCGGGCGCGGATCGATGACCGCCAGCACCTGGCCGCGCTTGACCAGCTGGCCCTCCTTGAACAGCACCTGGGTGATCGTGCCGGAGACCTGCGGGCGCACGGTGACGGTCGCCGCCGGCGTCACGGTGCCCAGGGCGTCGAGCACCACCGGCATGTCGGCGATCCCGGCGCTGGCCATGCCCACCGTCGTCGGCGGCCGGCCGCCGCGCCGGCCGAAGCCGCCCGCGCCGCCGCCCTTCGAAGACTGGGTCAGGGCATAGGCGCCCCAGATGGTCCCGGCCAGCAGCAGCAGGACCAGAAGGATGATCCACGGGCGTCTGGAAGCCAGTCGAGCATAGGGGCGTCGCCGCGGTTCACCGGCCGTAACGTCCATTCCGCCTCCGTCGCGAACAGCTTGACCATGGCCCCGCAA
Source organism: Phenylobacterium sp. (assembly GCA_028290945.1). Classification (GTDB taxonomy): domain Bacteria; phylum Pseudomonadota; class Alphaproteobacteria; order Caulobacterales; family Caulobacteraceae; genus Phenylobacterium. The sequence continues at coordinate 1,348 of JAQGIV010000091.1, forward strand.
GCTAAACTGTGCAGAGGCGAAGCCGTTCCGGGTGTGTCGCAGATCAGGCGGACCGCAGTTTGTCCGGTTCGTTGCGCGGCGCGACGGTTTGTTTCAGGTCAGAACTGTCCGAAGCGGATGTCCGGGCTCCCGGCCGGCAGATCGATGGTCATGCCGTCCTTGGACAGCCGCCAGTCCAGCGGCCCGCCGGCGTCCATGCCTTGCGTGAACTTCTCCGGCGTGAACATCGGCAGGCCGGCCTGGGTCAGGTGGTAGAGCACCAGCCGCTTCACCCCGGCGGCGCGGGCGATCTCCGCGGCCTCCACCGGCGTCGTGTGGTAGCTCAGCGTGTCGGTCATCAGCGAGCTCATGCGCGCATTGCCCAGGCCCTTCAGCGCTTGAGCGAACTGGCGGGTCATGTCGGCGTTCTGCGCCTCGTGGATCAGCACGTCGGCGCCCTTGGCGGCCTCGGCGAGCGGTGGCCATTTGCGGGTGTCGCCGCTGATCACCACCGAGCGGCCCTTGTAGTCGAAGCGGTAGGCGAAGGCCGGCTCGATGGGCTCGTGCCGCACGCGGATGGCGGTGACGGTGAGCGGGCCGTCCCGATAGGCGACGGCGGTCTGCAGGCCCGAGGCCGTGGGTTTGGGCATGGCGATGACGCGCGGCTGCAGCTTGCCGGCCGCCAGGTCGAACTTGAAGGCGCCGTGCTCGTGGTGCGCCTTCCGGAAACCGTGGTCGGCCGCGTAGACCAGGTTGAAGCCGGTTGCGACCTGCTCCACGCCCGCCGGACCGATCAAGGCGAGCGGCGCGGGGCGGCCGGCCACCCAGCTCTGCAGGTTCAGCTCGCCCAGGTCGCCGATGTGGTCGGAGTGCAGGTGGGTCAGGAACACCGCCCGCACCTGGTTCACCGGCAGGCGCCAGAGCATCAGGTTCTCGGCGGACTCCGGCCCCACGTCGACCAGGTAGATGGCCTCGCCCGCCTGGATCGCCACGCAGGGCTTGGCGCGGTCGCGGACCGGCAGGGGGCCGGAGGTGCCGCAGAAGATCACCCGCAGGCCATCCGGGGCGGGCGGGGCGGCGGCCGCGAACTGGGCCATGGCGGCGCCCGGCGCCAGCAGTCCCAAGGCGCCCACGATGGCGGCCATAGCCCGCAGCAATGTCCGCCGCTTCATGCGTCTCTCCCCGTGTTCTTACTCGGCCAGCATCTTATGGTGACGCCTGACCGCGGATAGCCGCCGCGAGGCCGCCGGAGTCGCCCATGTCCCTGAGCTATGACCTCTACTGGTCCTTCCGCTCGCCCTACTCCTACATGGTGGTCCCCAGGCTCATGGCGCTGGAGGCTGGGCACGACGTCGTCTGCCAGGTGAAGCCGGTCTATCCGCTGGCCGTCCGCACCCCGGAATTCTTCGAGACCCGCGATCCGCTGTGGACCGGATACTTCATGCGCGACGTGTTCCGCGAAGCCGCGTTCCTCGGCCTGCCGTTCCGCTGGCCGAGGCCCGATCCGGTGCGGATGGAGGGCGGCAGCTACCGGGTCGAGCAGCCCCACATCCACCGCCTGACCCACCTGGGAGTCGCCGCCGTCGAGCGGGGGCGGGGGCTGGCCTTCCTGCGCGAGGCCAGCCACCTGATCTGGAGCGGCGAGGTGGAGGGCTGGCACGAGGGCGACCACCTGGCCCGCGCCGCCGAGCGGGCCGGCCTGGACTATGCGGAGATGGCCGCCGCCGTGGACGCCGATGCCGCCCGCTGCGCGGCGATCGTCGAGGCGAACCAGGTCGCCCAGCGCGCCGCCGGCCACTGGGGCGTGCCGATGATGGTGTTCGCGGGCGAGCCGTTCTTCGGCCAGGACCGCGTCGACCAGATGGTCTGGCGGATGGGCCAGCAGGGCCTGGCGCGGCGCGACGCCGCCTAGGCCGCCGCGGCCTTGGCCGCCTCGGCCGCGGCCTTCACCACCGCGGAACGCCAGCGGTCGGCGGTGGTCAGCATCCAGCACTCATAGGGGGTGTCCCAGGTGAGCGGCAGCTCGACGAGGCGGCCTTGCGACAGTTCCGGCTGGAAGATCAGCCGGGGCCCGATGGTCAGCAGCTCCGCGCCCATCACCCGCTGCTTGATCAGTTCGAAGTCATCGGAGACGAAGGCCTGCAGGTTGCCGCGCTCGGCGTCGCTGAACGGCCCCGACCAACGGCGGAAACTCGGCACCAGCCGGGCCGTCGCCATCGGATAGGCCATCAGCTGGCGGGGCCCGAGCGGCTGCGGCTCGGCCAGCGCCGGGTGGCCCGGCCGGACCACGGCCACGTGGTCGTCCTCCAGCACCTTGACGCGGATCAGGTCGCCGAACGGCTCGGCCGCCTCGAAGGTCACGAACACCACGTCGTATCGGCCCTCCTCCAGGCCGCGCAGCAGGGCCTGGGCGCTGTCCTGGGCGGTCTCCAGGTGGAGCAGGGGGAAGCGTTCGGCCATGCGCTGGCAGAGCCGGGGCAGGATGGAGATGCGCGGCACGGGCCCCGCGCCGATGCGCAGGCGCCCCGCCTCGCCGTGCGCCAGCTGCTCCAGGTCGCGCGTCAGGGTGGCGACGCCGTTCAGCAGCGCCTCGGCGCGCTCGGCGATGAACCGGCCGTAGGCGGTGGGCCTGGCCGCGCCGCCGGAGCGGTCGAACAGCTTGATGGCCAGCCTGGCCTCCAGCCGGGCGATGCTTTTGCTCAAGGTGGGCTGCGAAACCCGCAGTTCGCGCGCCGCGCCGCTGAACCCGCCGGCCCGGCAGATCGCCGCCACCTGCTCAAGATGCCGAAGCTCCATAGCCTGGAGCTATACCACTATGCAGCGCCTTGGGGAGCCTTCGCCTTGCCAAGCCTGGACGCGGCAGCGCCAAGTCGGCGGAGAACAGGGAGGGCCGGCATGAGCCAGAACCAGGATCGGCGCACGCGCGCCTGGACCGTCGCCGGCCTGCTGGTCGCCGTCGCCGCCGGCGGCGCCGCCATCGCCGCGGGCGAC
>JAQGIV010000093.1 GCA_028290945.1 Phenylobacterium sp.
GCCATCGCCACCGCCCAGAAGAAGGTCGAGCAGCGCAACTACGAGATCCGCAAGAACCTCCTGAAGTACGACGACGTGGTCAACGACCAGCGCAAGGCGGTGTTCGAGCAGCGCGCCGAGTTCATGCTGGCCGCCGACATCTCCGACGTGATCGGCGAGATGCGCCGCGACACCATCGAGGACTTCGTCAGCCGCCACCTGCCGCCCAAGGCCTATGCCGACCAGTGGGACGTGGAGGGCCTGGAGGCCCACGTCCGCGACTACCTGGGTCTGGAGCTGCCGATCAAGGACTGGGCGGCCGAGGACGGCATCGCCAACGAGGAGATCGAGGAGCGCATCGCCAAGGCCGCCGAGGCCCGCGCGGCCGAGCGCGAGACCCTGCTGGGCGACCACATGCGCCAGGTGGAGAAGTCCTTCCTGCTGCAGATGATCGACATGCAGTGGCGCGAGCACCTGATGCACCTCGACCACCTGCGCAACGTCATCGGCCTGCGCGGCTACGGCCAGCGCGACCCGCTGAACGAGTACAAGACCGAGGCCTTCACCCTGTTCGAGAAGCTGCTGGTGGACCTGCGCCAGGAAGTCACGCGCTGGCTGATGACCGTGGAGTTCCAGTTCGAGGAGCCGCCGGCCCCGCCGGCCGGCCAGATCTTCGAAGTGCACATGAACCCGCAGACCGGCGAGAACGAGGCCGAGCGGGGCTTCCTGCCGGACAACGTGCCCAACGACGAGCGCGCCGCCCTGCCGGTCAGCGCCCTGCCGGCCGGCTGGGAGCAGACCGGCCGCAACGCCCCCTGCCCCTGCGGCTCCGGCCGCAAGTTCAAGCACTGCCACGGGGCGCTGGTCTGATCGCGGTTCACTCGTCGGATTTCGCAACCGGCGGCCGGCTGAGCCGTTTCACCCCCGTGCGGGTGGAGCTTCCGACAATGCCGACCTATCGCGCCTATCGAGTGGACCGTCGCCGCCACATCCAGGCGGCCGCCTGGATCGAAGCGCCCGACGACACCGCCGCCAAGGCCGAGGCCAAGGACGAGCTGTGCGAGGGCGGCGCGCCCAAGGTCGAGATCTGGCGCGGGACGCGGCTGGTCGACGAGGTCGACTGCGAGGAGGAGTAAGCGGTTCAAGACCCGCTCATCCCCGCGGGATTTTTCTAGAACGACGCCCAGTTGCCGTGGAAGCCGAAGGGCACGCGGCGGGGGACCTTGGCCGTGGCGATCGGTCCCTTCTCGATATCCAGCGCCTCGAACACCAGCAGGTCCGAGCGGTCCTCGGCGGCCCGCCAGACCACCGCTGTGATCCAGCCGTCGCCTTCCGGCGCGTCGGCCGAGCGGGGCACGAACACCGGCTCCGAGGTCTGGTCGCCGCCGCCCAGGGCGTAGACCTGCCGCTTGCCGGTCTGGAGATCCAGGTGGGCGATGGCGCTCTGGCGGATGGTCTGGGCATGGGCCGGGTCGGCGGCGTACCAGCCGTGGCGGTGACGCCGCGTCTCCACGCGGGGATCGACCCGCGGGAATTCGCCGTCGAGGTCGTCCAGCGGCTCTTCCTTGATGGCGTCGGAATCGCCCGCCAGGTCGAAGGTCCAGCGGACCAGGCGGGCGGCCGACTTGGCGCCCGGCGAGCCGTCGGCGTTGGGGAACAGCGGGGCCGTGTCGTAGCGCATGACGTCGGCCACGAGCTTGTCGCTGTCTTCCCAGGCGTTCAGCGGGTGGAAGACGTAACAGGCCTCGGTGTTGAACCAGCGGATCGTCGAGACGTCGGCGTCGCGGCGCATCACGCCCACGAAAGAGCCCTTCTCCGGCTCCCAGGCGTAGGGCGGACGGCCGGTCATCGCCCGCTCCAGGCTGCCGGTCAGCGGCAGCACCGGGAACAGCACGTGGTTTTCGGTGACCATGAAGTCGTGGACCATGGACGAATAGGGCGCCTGGAAGTCCTGGCGGCGCACCACCGAGCCGTCGGCTGCCGTGACGCCGTAGCTCATGCCGGCGCTGAGCGGCATCTCGCCGACCCCGTAGCCGAACCAGATCATCTCGCCGGTCGCCGGGTCGATCTTCGGGTGGGCGGTGACCCGGCCCTGGTAGGCCTCGACATAGCCCTTCGAGCCGAGGTCGCGGGGGTTCATCTCGAAAGGCTTGTGGCCCTCCTCCAGCGCCAGCAGCCGCCCGGCGTGCCAGACGATGTTGGTGTTGGCGACCCCGGCGTCCTTGCCGGCCACCGAGGGGTCGCCGAGCAGCGGGTTGAAGCCGGCGAACAGCGAGCGGCCGGCCTCGTGCTCGACCTGCCACTTGGGGGTGCGGACGTAGCGGTTGCGGTAGCTGGCCTTGCCGCCGTCCAGATAGAAGCCGTGCACCATGCCGTCGCCGACGAACCAGTGGTGGTTGGGATCGCGCGGCTCGAACTGCGGATTGGGGCCGATGCGGAACAGGGCGCCGCGCAGGCCGGCGGGGATCTCGCCCACCACCTCCAGGTCGAAGTCATCCTCGCTGCGCACCGGCGCGAAGTTGCCGGCCAGGTAGGGATTGATCCGCACGTCGCCGTCCATGGCCATTCCTCCAGCCTTGAAACTTACGTTGTAAATTTATCTCGTAAGAGTTAGCCCTGCGCAAGCCTTTTCTTGTAGAGATCGCTGCGCATGCCCCGCGTCCTCTCCGAAGCCGATGTGGCCGACTTCCGCGAGCGCCTGTGCGAGGCGGCCGAGCGGCTGTTCGCCGAGCATGGCCCGGAGGCGGTGACCATGCGCCAGCTGGCCGCCGACCTGGGCGTCTCGCCCATGACCCCCTACCGCTACTTCCGCGACAAGGACGACATCCTGGCGGCGGTGCGCACCAACGGCTTCAACCGCTTCGCCGAGGCGCTGGAGCGGGCGCGCGACGAGACGAAGGGCGCGCGGGCCAAGGGGGCTGCGGTGGGCGAGGCCTATGTGAGCTTCGCCTTCGAGCACCCGCACACCTACAAGCTGATGTTCGATCTCAACCAGCCGAGCGAGACCGACTATCCCGACCTGGTCGAGGCCGGAAAGCGGGCGCGGGCCACCATGAGCGGCTACGTCGAGGACCTAGTCGCCGACGGGATGCTGGCCGGCGATCCGACGCAGATCGGCATGATGTTCTGGGCCGCCGCGCACGGCGCGGTGGTGCTGGAGCTGGCCGGCAATCTGCCGAAGGGCTCGGCCCGCTCGCTGCACCACGCCATGAACGCGGCCCTGGCCAAGGGCCTGAGACCGGACGCCTAGCTGCGGATCACCTCGGCCCGGGCCCAGCGGTCGTAGAGGGTGCGCGGCGCGGCCTCGGCCAGCATGGCGATGGGCGCCAGCACCAGCAGCCCGAACACGCCCACCGCTGTGTAGTAGCCGAGCTGCGGCAGCCGAAGCCCCGTCACCGCCACCACCAGCGGCGCGATCAGCACCGCCGCCGCACCGCCATAGATCACCAGGTTGCGCAACAGCGCTCGCGGCAGTCCGAGCCGGCCGCCGCCATCGGCGGCGATCACCTTCAGGCCCAGCAGCCGCTTGCCCAGGGTGGCGCCGAACAGCCCTTCGGCCAGGCTCATGATCGCGATGAAGGCCAGCGGATAGGCCCAGTCGAGGATCACCGGCCGCATCGGCTGGCCCTCGCGGTCCACCGGGCGACTGAAGGCCAGCGAGCGGGTGACCTCGCCCTCCTGGGCCATGAGGGCGACGGTCACGTAGCGGGCGGTCTCCAGGCCGGCCATGGAGATGGTGCAGACCCGCGCCGCGACCGGACGCGACCCCGGCGGGGCGGCCACGCCCTCCAGCACCTTGAACGAGATGCCGGCCAGCGGCTGGCAGCGGACCGCCTTCACCAGGGTGGAGGAGCGCAGCTTGCCGTGGCTCGCCGCATAGAGCCCGACCGCCGCCAGATGGGCTGCGACCACCAGCACCGCGATGTCGACGGCCGCGGCCGCCACCCGGCGCCAGAAGAGATCGCGCGAGCCGGCGCCCGCTTCGGCCTCAGTCATTGCCCCGCCTCCCGATTTCCCCGCACGCAGCTTGACCGCCGCCGCGTCATCCGTCGAGGGTCGCCGTCGGGAGGGCCGCGCCATGAGCAAGCCCAAGAGCTTCGAGGTGCACTGGAAGAAGTCCAAGGTCCGCAAGGTCCTGGACCAGGTGGCCGACTATCCCTGGCCGCCGAGCCCCGAGGTTCCTGATGGCTGGGCCTACGGCTGCGACGCCGGCTACCTGAAGGGCCTCTGCGCGCACTGGACGCAGGCCTACGACTGGAAGGCCGCGGTCGCCGACCTCAACCGCTTCCCGCAGTTCATGGCCAAGGTCGAGGACTTCGACATTCATTTCCTGCACGTGGTGGGCGAGGCGGGCGGCAAGCGGCCGCTGATCCTGACCCACGGCTGGCCGGGTTCGCACTACGAGTTCTGGGGGGTCATCGAGCAGCTGGCCTACCCCAGCCGCTTCGGCGGCGAGGCGGCCGACGCCTTCGACCTGGTGATCCCCACCTTGCCGGGGTTCGGCTATTCCTCGAAGCCGGCCAAGCCGATCGGCCAGCGCACCACGGCGCGGCTGTTCAACACCCTGATGACCGAGGTGCTGGGCTACGACAGCTACCTGGCCCAGGGCGGCGACTGGGGGGCGTTGGTCACCTCCTGGCTGGGCCGCGATCACGGGGCCCACGCCAAGGCCATCCACCTGAACATGATGGGCTTCCGGCCGCACGGCGGGCCGAAGGGCGACGACGAGATCGCCTGGATCCAGCGCCAGCAGGGGGCCATGGACGTGATGGGCGCCTATTTCCGCCTGCAGGCGTCGAAGCCGCAGTCGCTGGCCTGGCTGGGGGCCGGCAATCCGGTGGGCCAGGCGGCGTGGATCGCCGAACGCTTCCACGACTGGTCGGACCTGAGGGAAAAACCCTTCGAGGAAGTCCACCCAAAGGACCGGCTGCTGACCAACATCATGCTCTATGTGATGACCGACAGCTTCGCGACCGGCGCCTGGTACTACCGCGGCCTGCTCGAGGAAGGCGGCGTGGCCTTCCAGGAAGGCGAGCGCTGCGAGACCCCCACCGCCTTCGCCAACTTCCCCGGCGAGCCGCTCTACACCGCCCCGCCGCAGAGCTGGGCGGGACGGGCCTACAACATCGTCCGCTGGACGGAGATGCCCAGGGGCGGCCACTTCGCGGCCATGGAGGAGCCGGAGCTGTTCGTGGAGGATGTGAGGGCCTGGGGTCGGGAGATCTGATCCTCCTCGGGTCCGCTCCTCTCCCAGGGCGGAGCCCGTGGGAGAGGCTGGGTGAGGGCGGCGCTGTCGCCGACCCCCACTCCGGTTGGACCCGACAGGCACACTGGCGCGAACGGATCCAAGGTCACGCCTGCCGCCAACACCGCGCCGCCCTCACCCAACCTCTCCCACGACGCTGCGCGTCTGGGAGAGGAGCGGACCCGAGGGGAGAAGGACTTTGCCGGGACGGGCGTTCTCCGTAAAAGCCAAGCCATGGCTCGATACGACTTCGCCTCCGACAACACCGCCCCGGCCACGCCCGAAGCGCTGCAGGCGCTGATCGCGGCCAACCAGGGGTTCACCTCGGGCTACGGGACGGACCAGGTCACCGCCAAGGCCGCGGACCTGGTGCGCGCGATGCTGGACGCCGACGCCGAGGTGCGGTTCGTGGCCTCGGGCACGGCGGCCAACGCCCTCTCGCTGGCGGCGCTGTGCCGGCCGTTCGAGGCGGTGCTGGCCCATGAGCACGCCCACGTCTGCACCGACGAAACCGGCGCGCCGGGCTATTTCGGCCAGGGCCTGGGGCTGGTCGGCTTGCCGGGCCCCTCCGGGAAGATCGATGCCGCGGCGCTCAATGAGGCGCTGGACCAGCCCGATGTCTCCTACCACCAGTCCCCCGCGGCCCTGTCGCTGACCAACGCCACCGAATACGGCACGGTCTATACGCACGCGGCGCTGAAGGCCCTGATCCAGCCGGCGAAGGCCAAGGGCTACGGCGTCCACCTGGACGGCGCGCGGCTGGCCAATGCCGCGGCGGCCGGTTTCGAGCTGACGGCGATCAAGGACCTGGGGGTCGACATCCTGGTGGTGGGCGGCACCAAGGCCGGCATGCCGCCGACCGAGGCGGTGGTGATCTTCGACCGCCAGCTCGCCCGGCGGTTCGACGCGCGGCTGAAGCAGGCCGGCCAGCTGCCGTCCAAGGGCCGCTACTACGCCGCCCCGTTCATCGGCATGCTGCAGGACGGCGCCTTCCTGCGCCACGCCGCCCACGCCAACGCCATGGCCAAGCGACTGGAAGCCCTCATGCCCTTCAAGGTCCGCCATCCGGTGGAGGCCAACGGCCTGTTCGTGGAGATGGACGAGCCCACCCTGCAGCGGCTGCACGCCGCCGGCTGGTTCGCCTACCGATTCTTAGACGGGACGGTACGCTTCATGTGCTCCTGGGCCACCACCGCCGAGGCGGTGGATACACTTGGCGAGACGTTGGGACGTCTCAGGTAACCCTCCGGGTGGGGTGAATTTTGCCCCCACACATAAGAAAGTGTGACGTCAAAACCGCACATGGTGACGCTCGCGAAACAGCGCTGCCCCTCGGCGGCCAATTGTGGCCTCTTCTTGTTGCCCAGGTTACGGACCCATGACAGCGTGCAACCCCGCCGCGCATGGGGCTGATTGCGCAGCGGCAGTTTTCCTTTTGGGCACCGGGGATATTCAAGAAATGCAATCGACTAAGGGCTTCCTTCGCGCGGCCTTGCTGACGTCTGCGGCAAGCGCCTGCCTGTTCGCGCCGGCTCTGGCGCACGCACAGAGCTCGCCGCCGCCGTCCGGCCAGGCCGTGGGCGTCGAGGAAGTGGTGGTCACCGGTTCGCGCATCCGCCGTCCGGACTTCACCTCCTCGCAACCGCTGGACGTGGTCACCTCCGAGACCATCGACCAGAGGGGCTTCACCAACGTCGCCGACGCCCTGAACGAGCTGCCCACCATGGGCGTGCCGATCAACCCGACCGGCGACCAGGGCTCGTTCGGCACCGGCCGCCAGTACGTCAACCTGTTCAACCTGGGCACCAACCGCACCCTGACGCTGGTCAACGGCCGCCGGTTCGTGAGCGCCAACGTGGCCTCGATCTTCACCGGCGCCAGCGCTGGCGGCCAGGTCGACCTGAACGCCATCCCCACCGGCCTGATCGACCGCATCGAGACGGTGCAGGCGGGCGGCTCGGCCGTGTACGGCTCGGACGCCATCGCCGGCGTCGTCAACATCATCACCAAGAGCCGTTATGAGGGCTTCGAGGTCGACGCCCAGTACGGCGTGCGCGAGGCCGGCGGCGGCCAGGAATACCGGGCGCGCTTCCTGGCGGGCCGCGACTTCCTGGACGGCCGGCTGAACCTCTACGGCAGCTACGAGTACAACAAGACCAGCGCGCTCTCGAACATGGATTCGAAGTACCTGGCGCAGCGCCCGACCTTCGCCACCAACCCGGCGAACGTGAACGGCAGCGACACCATCCCGGCCAACATCCTCTACTATTTCCGGACCGTGCCGGAAACGACGCTGGGCGGCCTGCCGTTCCGCACCGGCGGCTCGGCCGTGTCGGGCATCCTGACCATGGTCGACGCCAGCGGCGCCCGCGTCCCGGCCGCCTTCGCGCCGGACGGCACGCTGATCCCCTACAACACCGGACAGTTCGTCCAGGCCTCGATCGCCGCGGGCGGCGACGGCCTGAACCTGGCGGCCCTGAGCTCGCTGATCTCGCCGGTCGAGCGCCACGTGGTCTCGGCCTTCGGCAACTTCAAGGTCACCGACAACATCCGCCTGAAGGCCGAGGGCTTCTACACGCGCCTCGACTCCACCGAGCCCTTCAACCAGCCGATCTTCAACGCCCCGCTGTTCGGCGGCAACTCGGGCTCGCTGCGGTTCTCGACGGCCAACCCGTTCCTGACCACCCAGGCGCGCAACGCGATCCTGAACCAGCCGACCCCCCTGCCGGCCGACGCCGCCTCGCCCGGCGACCGGATCTTCTTCCTGTCGCGCTCGTCGACGGACATCGGCAGCAACAAGACCCACACCATCGGCCAGACCGGCCGCGGGGTGGTCTCGCTCGAGGGCGACCTCGACCTGATGGGCCATGCCTTCTACTGGGACGTCTCGGCCAACTACGGCAAGTCTTGGGGCTTCTTCGAGAGCCCGAACATCGACCAGTCGAAGTTCAACTTCGCCGTGGACGCCGTGAAGGACACCAGCGGCAATATCGTCTGCCGCGACGCGACCGCCCGCCTGGCCGGCTGCCAGCCGATCAACCTGTTCGGCTTCGGCGCGCCCAGCGCCGCGGCGCTGGCCTACGTCAACGTCAACTTCCGCTCCGACTATACGATCGAGGAGAAGGACTACACGGCCAACTTCGGCGGCGACCTGATCAACCTGCCGGGCGGCGCGCTGCGCGGCGTGGTGGGCGTCGAGTGGCGCAAGGAAAGCTCCAGCTTCCAGCCCAACGACCCGCAGCGCCTGGGCATCGGCCGTTCGGCGGCGATCACGGCGATCTCCGGCGAGTACACCAGCAAGGAGTACTACGCGGAAGCCACGCTGCCGATCTTCGGCAAGGACTTCAACTTCCTGGGCATGCGCAGCCTGGAGCTCGACGGCCAATTCCGTCGGGTCGACAACTCCCAGGCCGGCAAGAACAACTCCTGGAGCTATGGCGCCCGCTGGCGTCCGATCCAGGACGTCCTGATCCGCGGGTCGAAGAGCCAGTCGTTCCGCGCGCCGGCGATCACCGAGCTGTTCCTGCCGAACGCGACGATCTTCACCACCGCCAGCGACCCGTGCGACAAGGCCAATATCAACGGCGGCCCCAACCCGGCCGCGCGGCTGCGCAACTGCCAAGCCGCATTCCAGGCGCTCGGCCTGCCGGCCAACTTCCAGCTGACCTCCAACATCCAGAGCTTCACCGCTCAGGGCAGCACCTCCGGCAATCCGAACCTGAAGAACGAGGTCGCCAAGCAGGAGACCTACGGCGTCGTCTACCAGCCGCACTTCATCCACGGCCTGACGCTGAAGTACGACTACATGAAGATCAACATGACCAACGCGATCGCCAACTTCGGCTTGGGCTCGATCCTGCAGGTTTGCTACGACAGCCCGACGCCGGCGGCGGACGCCTGCGGTCGCTTCCAGCGCGGCACCTCGGGCGGCGCCCTTCCCGGCCAGGTCCTCGGCAACGGCCAGGCGGTGGGCAACGGCACGACCGCCGCGGGCCCCGTCACCGGCTATATCAACGCCGGCTACCTCAACTTCGAGGGCTACACCTGGGGCGCCTACTACAACTTCGACCTGGCCGACATTCCGGAGACCCGCGGGCTCCTCAATGGCAACCCCGGCAAGCTCGACTTCGGCGTCGACTTCTTCCACGTGATGAGGCAGGAAAGCTCGGTCACCGGCCTCGGCTTCGACCTTGCCGACACCAAGAACACCATCGGCAATCCGTCGAACTCCTGGCGCGCGTCGATCAACTACAGCCGTGACCCGATCAGCGTGACCTGGACCACCAACATGCTTGGCCGGTCACAGTTCAGCCGCACCCAGACGGTGGAGACCCGCTTCCCGCTGGACGTGCCGGCCTATTACCGCAACGACGTGGCGATCAACTACGACCTGACCGCCTACACCGGCCACCCGCTGGGCCTCGACCGCATCCGGGCGCGGCTGGTGGTGCGCAACGTGTTCAATGCGCCGCCGCCCTTCGCCTCGGCCACCTCCGCCGCCGGCGGCGTGGTCTACGACATGATCGGCCGCTACTACGAAGTGGGCATCAACGCCCGTTTCTAAGCCGACCGATCTGAGGAGAGACTGCGGGCCGCCGGGGCATCCCCGGCGGCCCGTTTGTTTTGGGCTGGCGGCGGTTGAAGGATCCACCCTGGCGAAAGGGTCAAATTTTGCCGTCGTGAAACATCTGGCATGACCCAATGAGGGCGCCGCTGCCGGATTTGAGGCAGGACGTATCGCTGCTCGCCAGAAAGTGACGACTTTGTGTTGCCGACGTCACCACGCCGTGACAGCCTGCAACTTCGCCGTGCGTGGGGCTTATCGCGCCGCGAAGCTTTCTTTCTTGTGGGTTCGGGGAACATCAGAAAATGAGAACGAGACGCTCCTTCCGAGCGGCCTTGCTGACGTGTGGCGCGGGCGTCTGCCTGTTTGCGCCGGCCGTGTCGCAGGCCCAGACCACTCCTTCCGGCGGCGCGGCCGTCGGCGTCGAGGAGGTGGTCGTCACCGGCTCGCGCATCCGCCGCGACACCTTCAACGCGCCGCTGCCGCTGGCCACCGTCGACGCCGCGCAACTGCGCGGGTCGGGCCACGTGATCCTGGGCGACGCCCTGATGGAAATTCCGCAGATCGATGCTGCGGCCAACGCCCAGAACACCTCCAGCAGCCTGTTCAACTCCGGCCAGTCGCGGGTCGACATCCGCGGCCTCGGCCCGAGCCGCACCCTGGTGCTGATGGACAGCCGCCGGATCGTCAACAGCGACGCCGCCAGTCCGGCCGTCGACCTGAACACCATCCCGTCGCTGATGATCGACAGGGTCGAGGTGCAGCCGGGCGGCGTGTCGGCGGTCTATGGTTCGGAAGCCATCGCCGGCGTCGTCAACCTGATCATGAAGAAGTCGTTCGACGGCCTGCAGATCGACGCCCAGGGCGGCATGACGTCCCGGAGCGACGGCCAGCAGTACCTCGTGGGCGCCATGTGGGGCCACAAGTACGTGGACGACCGGCTCAACGTGCTGGTCGGCGGCGAGTTCGCCCGCGAAGATCCGGTGTTCCAGAGGGACCGCGCCGACGCCGGCCTGTTCCCCGGCATCCGCCGCGACACCACCGTGGCGCCGCAGCCGATCGTCGGGGCGACCCGCTCGAACACCTCGCCGTATGCGACGTTCCAGCTGCCCAAGCCGGTGGGCGGCGTGACCATCGACGTGCGCGATCCGACCCAGATCGTGCAGCTGTCGCCGGCCTGCTCCAGCGCCACCGTCCTGCCGAGCTGCCAGGACCCGTCGCTGTTCTACAGCGGGATCTACAACGCGCTGCAGAACAAGACGACGCGCGGCACGCTGCGCGCCTACGTCGACTACAAGCTGACCGACCACATCAAGGTGTTCGGCGAGGCGAGCTACGCGCGCGTCCTGGGCTACGGCTTCTTCCAGCCCACCTTCTCCAACGCCGCGGGCGGCGGCACCCTGCCGGCCGTCATCAAGGGCGACAACGCCTACCTGACCACCGGCCAGACCACCGCGGCCGCGCAGCTGCGGGCCTTCTGGGCCCAGGCCTTCCCGGCCACCCCTGCGAAGCCGAACCCGTTCGTCGCCACCAACAGCGCGCCGATCGGCAAGTTCTGGCAGGAGTTCGGCGGCCGCGATTCCGAAACCCGCCACAGCATCGAGCGCTATGTGATCGGCATGGAAGGCGACTTCGACCTTCTCAGCCGCGACGTCCACTGGGACTGGTACGCCGAAGAAGGCAAGCTGAAGGGCGCGACCACCTCCTATGGGGTGGCCAACATCCAGAACACGCTGAACGCCCTGGACGCCGTGGTCGTGGGCGGACAGATCGTCTGCCGCAGCGGCGCCCCGGGCTGCGTTCCCTGGGACATCATCAACGGTCCGTCGCGCGCGGCGGTGCTCTATGCCGCCGGGGTGGCCTCGACGACGGCGTCGGGCAAGCAGGACGTGGTCTCGGCCAACGTCTCCTTCGACGTTCTGAAACTGCCGGCCGGGCCGATCGGCGTGGCCGGCGGCTTCGAGTACCGCAAGGAACAGAGCCTGTTCACCCAGGATCCGCTGAGCGCCAGCGGGGCCCTGTTCTTCAACGCCATCGGCACCCGCGGCGGCTCGTTCGACGTCAAGGAAGCCTATGGCGAAGTCCGCGTTCCGATCCTCAAGGACCTGCCGTTCTTCGACGAACTGACGGTCGAGGCCGCGGTCCGCGGCTCCGACTACTCGACCATCGGCAGCACCCACCAGTACCGGGTCTCGGGCGAATGGGCGCCGATCCGCGACGTCCGCTTCCGGGCCAGCCAGTCCACCGCCGTGCGCGCGCCGAACATCGTGGAACTGTTCTCGCCGCAGAGCGTGAACTTCACCACGGCCGCCAACGACCCCTGCGACGCCCAGGCGTTCAGGATCGCCACGGCCGGCCAGCAGGCGGCGCGCCGGATCACCTGTGCGGCGGCCATTCCGAACTGGAACCCGGCGACCTTCACCTCCAACATCGGCACGGGTCGCTCGTCGCTCCAGCTGCTGCAGGGCGGTAACCCGAGCCTCGGCCCGGAGACGGCGAAGACCTACGACGTCGGCGTCGTGGTCCAGCCACGCTGGATCCCGGGGCTGCAGATCTCGTTCGACTTCTTCAAGTACAATATCCAGAACGAGGTCGGGACGATCCCGATCAACACCCTGTTCCAGAACCTCTGCTACGACGCGGCTCAGCCGCTGCAGGGCAATCCGTTCTGCACCCTGATCCAACGGGACCTCAGCACCACCTCGGGCGCTCGCGACTCGGTGACGGGCGCGGCCATCGGCGGCGGCGTGAGGACGGTCGTGCTCACCAACCAGAACGTCGCCAAGGTGAAGATCGAGGGCTTCGACGCCTCGATCGCCTACCGCTTCGATGTCGCGGACCTGTGGAAGGGCCACGACCTCGGCTCCGTCAACCTGCGGCTCGACGGCGCCGACATGTACAATTGGGCGCTGCAGGGTCTGCCCGGCCAGTCGTACACGCAGTTCGCGAACACCATCAACAACGCGACCCCGCGCTGGAAGGCGACCGGCTCGGTCAGCTGGACCTACGATCGGTTCCAGATCGGCTGGACCACGCACTTCATCGGCTCGATGAACGCCAACAACGGCGTGCCGGTGGGCGCCTTGGCGCCCCAGTTCACGGGCAACTACTATGAGTACGACCTGCGCGGCCACTACCGGGTGAACGATCAGGTGGAGCTGCGGGCCGGCGTGCTGAACCTGACCGACAAGTATCCGCCGTACCTGCCGGAGACCTTCACCGGCACGGGCACCGGCTCGTCGACCTTCAGCAACAGCGGCCGCTACTTCTACCTGGGCGCGACGCTGCGCTACTGACGCCGATAGACCCGCCAAGGAAGAGCCGCCGGCCCGCAAGCCGGCGGCTTTTCTGTCTCGCGCGGACCGCCGCTTCAGGCGCTGGCCATGGCCCGTTTGCCGACCATGCCGCCCAGGCGGCCGGCGATGATCGCTTCGGCCTCGCGTGCGAGGCGGTGGACGAGCTCGGCGCAGGTCGGGACGTCGTGGATCAGGCCCTGGCTCTGGCCGACGGTCCAGATGCCGCCGTCGGTGTCGCCCGCGCCCATCACATTGGTGCGCCCGCGCACTCCGGCCACCAGGTGGCGGACGTCGTCGATGGTCTTGGTCGGGTCCTGCTGGATGCGGACCACCTCCTCGGAGACCACATTGCGCGCCACGCGTGAGGTGTTGCGAAGCGTGCGGTTGGTGAGCAGGGTGTCGCGCTCGGTGTTCTCGACGATCTTTTGCTTCACGTTCTCATGGATGGCGCACTCCCGGGTGGCCATGAAGCGCGTGCCCATGTTGACGCCGTCCGCGCCGAGCGCGAGCGCGGCGGCGATGCTGCGGCCATCAGCCATGCCGCCCGAGGCGATCACCGGAATCGGCGCGACGGCGTCCACCGTGGCGGGCAGGAGCACGATCAGGCCGACATCGTCCTCGCCCGGGTGACCGGCGCATTCGAAGCCATCGATGGAGATCACGTCGACACCGTACTTCACCGCCGAGACCGAGTGGCGGACGGAGGTGCACTTGTGGATCACCTTGACGCCGGCCGCCTTGAAGGCCGCGATGTGGTCCACGGGCGCGCGGCCGGCGGTCTCGACGATCTTGATCCCGCTCTCGATGATCGCCTGGCGGTACTCGTCGTAGGGGATCGGATTGAGCGACGGCAGGAGGGTGAGGTTCACCCCGAACGGCTTGTCGGTGAGGTCACGGCAGCGCTGGATTTCCTTCAGGAGCTCCTCGGCCGACGGCGAATGGTGTGCGGTGATGAAGCCCAGGGCTCCAGCGTTGGCGACGGCGGCCACCAGGGGCGCATAGCCCACGCCGGTCATGCCACCCATGACGATCGGGGTCTCGACGCCGAACATCTCGGTGATGCGAGTCTTCAGGGTCACGGGCATCCTCCAAACGGTTGTTTGGAAGCCAGTTGAACGCGCCTACGCCACGTCAGGCAACCGCTGTTTACTGCAGCCCCGAGCGACCGATGGCGTAGAAGCGCTCGGACCGGCGCGCCTTCAGCTCTTCGGGCGAGAGCCCCTCCAGGGCCTTCAGCTCCTCGTCCAGCGCGTCGCCGACCGAGGCCATGGTGGCCTCGACGTCCGAATGGGCGCCGCCGGCCGGCTCCTCGATGATGCGGTCGACGATCTTCATCCCCAGCAGGTCCTGGGCGGTGATCTTCATGGCCTTGGCGGCCTCGGCCGGGGTGCGGGCGCCGCGCCAGATGATCGAGTTGGCGCCCTCCGGCGTGATCACCGAATAGATGGCGTGCTCGAGGATCAGCACCCGGTTGGCCGCGGCGATGGCGATGGCCCCGCCCGAGCCCCCCTCGCCGGTGATGATGGCCACGTTGGGCACGCCCAGCAGCAGGCACTTCTCCATGGAGCGCGCGATGGCCTCGGCCACGCCGCGCTCCTCGGAGGCGACGCCGGGATAGGCGCCGGCGATGTCCACGAAGCTGATCACCGGCAGGTTGAAGCGTTCGGCGAGGTCCATCAGCCGGACCGCCTTGCGATAGCCCTCCGGCCGCGCGTAGCCGAAGTTGTGCTTCACGCGGGTGACGGTGTCCTTGCCCTTCTCATTGCCGATCACCACCACCGGGCGGCCGCGGAAGCGGCCCAGGCCGCCGATCACCGCCTGGTCGTCGCCGAAGGTGCGGTCGCCGTGCAGCTCCACGAACTCCTCGATCAAGGCTTCACAGTAGTCGACGAAGTGCGGCCGGTCGGGGTGGCGGGCGACCTGGGTCTTCTGCCAGGCGTCGAGCTTGGCATAGGCCTCGCGGCGCAGGGTCTGGGCGCGCTCGCGCAGCGCCTCGATCTCGGCGTCGAAGGCGCCGCCGCCGGCGGTCTCCGAGAGCTTGGAGAGCTCCTCGATCTTGGTTTCGAGGTCGGCGATGGGCCGCTCGAACTCGAGGTAGTGGACAGCCATGCGGGCGGGCTCGCCTGTGCGGTTCGCGAAGCGGCGGAAATTAGGCGCGATAGGCTCCGCTCACAAGGCCGCGGTCGGAGAGAGCCTCGGCGCCGGTGCAACCCCTGCCGTGCCCCGGGAGTTTCTAGGGCAGAGGTCGAGCCGGACCCGCACCGTCCTGTTGGGGGGCGAGACGGCGGGCCTGACGCGCCCTTGATCAACATGCGCGGCGTCCTGCCCCCGACACAGCATGCCGCCGCGCTCCGAGGAGAGACAGATGCACACCGCCCTGAAAGCCGCCATGGCCTCGACGCTCGCGCTCGTGACCGCCGCCCCCGCCATGGCGCAATACCAGCCGCAGTACCGGCCCACCGACCAATACCAGCAGCAACAGCAGCAGTATCAGGACCAGCGCGACAGCTACGAGGCGCAGCGCAACGCCTATGACGCGCGGCGCTCCGAGTACGACAACAGCCGGCAAGGCTATGCCGCGGCCCGCAGCGAGTACGAGCGCCGCCTGGCCGCCTACAACCGCTCCCGCTCCGACTACGACCGCCGCTACGGCTACGGGGCCTATGTGCGGGTCTATGGTCCGGCGCCGGTGTGGAGCGACACCAACTGGGCCTATTACGCCGTGCCGGCCCCGGCCTATGGCTATGCGCCGGCGGCCCCCTACTACGGCGCCAACACCGCCTACGCGGCCCCGGCCGTGAGGTGCGACAACTCCTCGACGGTGGGCGCGGGCGCCATCGGCGCTATCGCCGGCGCCCTCCTGGGCTCGAACGTCGCCGCCCGTGGCCGCCGGACCGAAGGCGCGGTGCTGGGCGGCGTGGTCGGGGCCGGCATCGGCGCGGCCGTCGGCCACCAGCGCGACAAGTACAAGTGCGACCAGCGCGGGCCGTACTTCGCCTACAACGAGACCATCCCCTATCGGGAATCCTCGGCCTATCGCACCGATCGCTACAGCGACTACCAGCGGATGGGCTGCCGCCTGGCGACCGCCCCGGTCGACAGCTACGGCCAGGACTACCGCTATGTGCGGGTCTGCCCCGATCCGGACGGCCGCTACCGCATCGTCGGCTAGGCGCCGCGAGGCCTGAGACTTCTGGAAGCCGCCCTTCGGGGCGGCTTCTCTTTTAGCGCTTCTTGGCCAGGGGGTGACGGGTGGCGACCACCTCGCGCAGGCGGTCGGAGGCCACGTGGGTGTAGATCTGGGTGGTGGCGATGTCGGCGTGGCCCAGCAGCTTCTGCACCACCCGCAGGTCGGCGCCGCCCTCCAGCAGGTGGGTGGCGAAGGCGTGGCGCAGGACGTGCGGGCTGACCCGGGCCGGATCGACGCCGGCGTCGGCGGCGGCCTCGTCGAGCAGCTGGGCGAAGCGGCGCGGCGTGATGCGGCCGGTCTTGCCGCGCGAGGCGAACAGCCAGGGATTGGCCGCCTGGCCCTTTGCATCGCCCCCAGATCCCTTCCGGCCGAGGAACTGCGGCCGGACCTGCAGATAGGCCTTGATGGCGGTGCGGGCGGCCTCGTTCAGCGGGGCCAGGCGTTCCTTGCCGCCCTTGCCCTTGACGATCAGATAGGCCGGGTCGCGCGCCAGCGTCGCCAGCGGCAGGGCGGTGAGCTCGGAGATGCGCAGGCCTGACGCGTAGGCCAGCTCGATCATGCAGGCGAGGCGCAGGCCTTGGGCGCCGTCGCGGGCGCCCGCCGCGGCGATCAGCCGGTCCATCTCGTCGCGTGACAGCACCTTGGGCAGCGAGCGGCCCTTCTTCGGCGCCTCCACCCGGCGGGCCGGGTCGTCGGCCCGCCAGCCCTCGCCCAGCACGAAGCGGTAGAACTGGCGCAGCGACGCCCGCCGGCGGGCGGCGGTGGCCGGCGACAGGCCGCGCGCGCCGAGCGCGGCGAAATAGGCCTCCACATCCTCGGCGGCGGCGCTGGCGAGGTCATGGCCCCGCCCGGCCAGGAAGCCGGTGGCGTCGGTGAGGTCGCGCGAATAGGCGGTCAGGGTGTTCTTCGCCGCCGCCCGCTCGACGGCCATCATCTCCAGGAAGGCCTCGGCCCAAGACGCCCCCTGGCCGCTCATTTCAGCGCCGCGAGGCCTTCGAGCGCGAAGGCGCGGGCGTCGGTCTTTAGGCCGACCATTTCGAGCGCATGAACGATGCGGATTCGATCTCCGAGAGAGAGCCCGGAAGGGCCTGCCTGGGCGCACGTCCACAAGGCCAAGATGGCGACCCCACCGATGGATTTCTCATGTTCCGCGGCTTCGAGCGCCAGATTTCGGCCGAGCGGCGCCTTCCCCTCGGGCAAACTCATTGCTGCGATATATTCGCTGAAGTTGCTCAATGGCTCGCCCGCGACCATCGTCAAAAGAAGCGCTGCCGCTTGTGCTCGCGTCGATGCCTTGGATTTATCGGCAAGCGCGCTCCCCAGGAGTGAATCCAAGGAATGATTTGGCGCGTCACCACCCTCGATCAAGCTACCGGCGGCGCCGGCTAAGTCCGGTGGAAAGTCGCTCATTGCCCACTTGGGCTCGGCCGGCGCGCCCTGCGCCAGGGCCGCGGCGACCGCCGGGCTCGGCTTCGCCAGGCTGAGGTCGAGGCCGAGGTTGCGGGAGAGCGCATAGTCGAGGCCGTTCCTGAGCGAGGGCGCGCCGGGATCGCCTGCGCCGGCCAGCTTGGCGGCCATCAGGCGGGTGAAGGCCACGTCCTTGGCCTGGGACTGGGCGAGGTCGAAGGTCAGCTGCGCCTCGGCGGTCTTGCCGGCGATGGCCTGGCAGTAGGTGCGCAGGCGCACCCAATAGATGTCGTCGCGGCCGGCGGTCAGCGCCTGCTCGATCTGGCAGGCGCGCGGGTCCTGCCCGGCCAGCAGGGCGCTCTCGGCGGCGACGCGGGCAAGGTCGGCACTGCGGTCGAGGCCGGGCGCGCGGGCGAGAATGGTCGCGGCGCCTCTGGGATCGCCCTGGGCCATCAGCGCAGCCGCGCGGCCGGCGACCAGGGCCGGGTCCTGGCCGGCGCCCTCCGGCCCTTGCGCGCCGGTCGCCAGCAGCCGGCGGGCCAGCGCCGCGGCGGCCGGCGACAGCGGCTTCTCGGCCAACAGCGGCAGCACCGCCTTGACCACCTGCACCGAGGTTCCGCGCCACAGGGTGGGCGGCAGGCCGGTGTCATGGGCCGGCGTCGTGAAGGCGTCCGGCGCAGCCAGTGCGGTGATTTCCACCGGTTGTGCGGCCGGAACGGGCGGAGCCGGCGGCGCCGGCGCGCGCGGGGCGGTGGGGACAGCGGCGTCCGCAGGTCCGGCCGGCTGCGCCTGCGCCGCAGTGGCCGCACAGGCGACGATCAGGGCGACGGCGAACCGCAGGACTCGGGACATGGCGCGAGCATACTTGGCCCGCGAAGTTGGCGCGAGCGGGGCGCCTCGTGTAAGCCTGCGCCGTCCATGGACCGCTATGACCCGCTTCGCCGCCGCACCATCGCCCTCGTGGGGCTGATGGGCGTGGGCAAGTCCAGCGTGGGCCGCCGCCTGGCCAGCGCGCTGGGCGTGCCGTTCCGCGACGCCGACGCCGAGGTGGAGGTCGCCGCCGGGCGCTCGATTTCCGACATCTTCTCCGAGCTGGGCGAAGCCGCCTTCCGCGAAGGCGAGCGCCGCGTCATCGCCCGCCTGCTGGACCAGCCGCCGCACGTGCTGGCGACCGGCGGCGGCGCCTTCATGAACCCGGAGACCCGCAAGCTGATCAAGGCGCAGGCCGTGTCGGTGTGGCTGAAGACCGACCTCGACGTGCTGGCCCGGCGGGTGTCGCGCAAGACCACCCGCCCGCTGATCGCCGACCGCGACCCGATGGAGGTGCTGTCGGCCCAGGCCGAGCAGCGCTACCCGCTCTATGGCGAGGCCGACGTGGTGGTGGAGACCGGCGATGCGCCGCACCACACGACGGTCGACCAGGTGATCCGGGCGCTGTCGGCCTTCCTCGAAGAGGCCCCCCGATGAGCCGCGTCGTCACCGTGGGACTGGGCGCGCGCGCCTATGAGGTGGTGATCGGCCCGGGGTTGATCGCCGAGGCCGGTCAGCGGATGGCGCCGTTCCTGAAGCGGCCGCGCGTGGCGGTGGTCAGCGACGAGACGGTGTGGGGCCTGCACGGCGCGCGGCTGACCGCCTCGCTGGACGCGGCGGGCATCGCCGTTCTGCCCATCGTCATCCCGCCGGGCGAACAGACGAAGAGCTTCGAAGGCCTGGCCAGCCTCACCGACCGGCTGCTGGCGCTCGAGCTCGACCGGGGCGACGTGCTGGCGGCGTTCGGCGGCGGCGTGGTGGGCGACCTCACGGGCTTCGCGGCGGCGATCTACAAGCGCGGGATCGACTTCGTGCAGATCCCGACGACCCTGCTGGCGCAGGTGGACTCCTCGGTGGGCGGCAAGACCGCCATCGACACGGCGCGCGGCAAGAACCTGGTGGGCGCCTTCCACCAGCCGCGGCTGGTGCTGGCCGACCTGGACGTGCTGGCCACCCTGCCCGATCGCGAGATGCGGGCCGGCTACGCCGAGGTCATCAAATACGGCCTGCTGGGCGACTTCGCCTTCTTCGAATGGCTGGAGGTCAACGGGGCGAAGGTGCTGGCGCGCGAGCCGCAGGCCCTGAGCCACGCCGTCGGGCGTTCCGTCGAGATGAAGGCGGAGATCGTGGCGGAGGACGAGACCGAGCAGGGCCGGCGCGCGCTTCTCAACCTCGGCCACACCTTCGGTCATGCCCTGGAGGCCGAGACCGGCTACGGCGCCGCCCTGCTGCACGGCGAGGCGGTGGCCGCGGGCCAGGCCATCGCCTTCCGCTTCTCCGCCGCCAAGGGCCTTTGCGAGACCCAGGACGCGGTGCGCGCCGAACAGGCCATCGCCGCCGCCGGCCTGCCGACGAGGCTTTCCGACGTGCCCGGCCATCCGTTCAAGGCCGCGGCGCTGGCCCGTCACATGGCGCAGGACAAGAAGGCCGAGGGCGGGCGGTTGACCTTCATCCTGGCGCGCGGCCTGGGCCAGGCCTGCGTGGCCAAGGACCTCGATGAGCTGGGCGTTCGCGATTTCCTGTTGGGCGAAGGGGCCATGCCATGACCGCCATCCTGGCGCTCGCGCCCATCGTCTTCGGCTTGCTGGCCCTGTCAGCGATCTTCTCGGCGGCGGAGACCGCCCTGACCGGCGCCAGCCGCGCCCGCATGCACCAGCTGGAGCGCGAGGGCGACCCGGCGGCGCGGCGGGTCAACCGGCTGCTCTCCGACCAGGAGACGATGATCGGCTCGGTGCTGCTGGGCAACAATCTGATCAACATCCTGGCCTCGGCCCTGGCCACCCAGGTGCTGACGCGGGCCATCCCCGGCGCCTGGGGCGTGGCGACGGCGACGGCGGTGATGACCGTGCTGGTGCTGGTGTTCGCCGAGGTGCTGCCGAAGACCCTGGCCATCGTCCGCTCCGACGACGTGGCGCGATTCCTGTCCGGCCCGACGCTCGCCGTGGTCAAGGTCGCCGGGCCGATCATCTATGCGATCCAGTGGGTGATCCGGAAGACGCTGCGCCTGTTCGGCGTGAAGATGGACATGGAGATGGACGTGCTGGCCGCCCACGAGGAGATCCGCGGGGCGGTCGAGTACCACCACTCCGAGGGGCTGGTGGAGACCCACGACCGCTGGATGCTGGGCGGCGTGCTGGACCTGGCCCAGCTCGACGTCGGCGAGGTGATGGTCCACCGCAAGGCCATCGACATGATCGACGCCGATCTCAGCCCGCGCGAGGTGGTGGCCGCGGCGCTGGAGAGCCCGCACAGCCGCCTGCCGCTATACCGCGGCGACCCGGAGAACATCGTCGGCGTGCTGCAGGTGAAGGACCTGCTGCAGGCCATCGCCGACGCCGGCGGCGACATGGACAAGCTGGCCATCGCCGAGATCATGCGCGAGCCGTGGTTCGTGCCGGAGACCACCAGCCTGAAGGACCAGCTGGCCGCCTTCCTCAAGCGCAAGACCCACTTCGCCCTGGTGGTCGACGACTACGGCGCCCTGGAGGGGCTGGTGACGCTGGAGGACATCCTCGAGGAGATCGTCGGCGAGATCGAGGACGAGTACGACGTGGACGACGCCGACCTGAAGCCGTTGCCCGACGGCGCGGTCTCGGTGGACGGCGTGGTGACCATCCGCGAGTTGAACCGGGCGATGAACTGGGACCTGCCGGACGACGAGGCGGTGACCGTGGCCGGCCTGCTGATCAACGAGGCCCAGACCATCCCCAAGGTCGGCCAGACCTTCGCCATCTGCGGCCACCAGGTGCGGGTCACCGGGCGCAAGGGCAACCAGATCACCCGGCTGGAGATCGGCCCGGCGGCGCGTCGCCGCTACGATTGAGCGCCGACAAACGGAACCTTGGCCGTGGAAAATGCGTTTAGCCAAGCTTGCGTGGTTGGGGGATCGGCCATCCTATGGGATGGCCGACGACGGATTGGGGGGCGAAAGCCATTCCGAAGTTGATCGAGTCGCCCGGACGGGCTGAGTTGCCGAGGATCTGGTCTCGGCCGGTGCTGGAGTGGATGCCATGAACAAGCTCGATGGCCTGCGTGTGCTCGTCGTGGAAGACGAGATGATGGTCTCGATGCTGATCGAGGACATGCTGGGCGAGTTGGGCTGCACGGTGATCGGGCCCGCGTCGCGGCTCGACGAGGCCATGGCGCTGGCCCGCGAGGTCGAGATCGACTGCGCGGTGTTGGACGTGAACCTCGGCGGGCAGCCGATCTTCCCGCTGGCCGACCTGCTCCGCGAGCGGGGCGCGCCATTTGCCTTTGCGACGGGCTACGGGGATGCGGGGCTTCGCGAGGTGGACCGGGGCTCGCCGGTGCTGCAGAAGCCGTTCCGCGAGGGCGACCTGGCCCGGGTTCTCACCGAGCTGCAGGCCGCCGTCAACAGCTAGATGTAGCTGAGCGTCTGAGCCGAAAGGCTCGTCGCGAGAAAGGCGATCGCACTGGCGAGCGCCATCAGGGGAACCAGGATCTTCACTTTCCGTCTCCTCGGGTAGGATCACGGAAATGGGAGCGAGCTTGGCCGTTCGCCAGGGGCCGGGGCCCCCAGTTTTCGTTAAATCGCGGTAAGGGCGGCTAACAGCTTGTCCGGCGTGATCGGATAGTCCCGCACCCGCACGCCGCAGGCGTTGTAGATGGCGTTGGCCACCGCGGCGCCGGCGCCGGAGATGCCCAGCTCGCCGACCCCCTTGATGCCCATGGGATTGGCCTTGTCGTCCACCTCGTCGAGCATGATGGCGTCCAACTCGCCGATGTCGGCCTGCACCGGCACCAGGTAGCTGGCCAGGTCCTGGTTGATCAGCGAGCCGTAGCGCGGGTCGACCGCGTTGCCCTCGGTCAGCGCCGAGGCGACGCCCCAGATCATCCCGCCGGTGAGCTGGCTCCTGGCGGTTTTCCAGTTGAGGATGCGGCCGGCCGCGAAGACGCCCAGCATGCGCCGGGTGCGCACCTCGCCGGTGATCGTGTCGACGCCGACCTCGACATAGTGGGCGCCGTAGGTATGCGAGCTCCACTTGCTGGCGTCGGCGGCGGGGCGGACCTCGCCGTCGGCGGTCAGGCCGTCCGGCCGGTTGCGCCGGATCAGCTCCGACAGCCGCTCCGAGCGGTTGGCGATGGCGATGACGCCGTCCTGGAAGGTGACCTGCGCCGCATCCCCGCCGCTGAGCGGCGAGGCCGGGTCGTTCACGGCGATCTCGGCGATGGCCTTCCTGAGGTTCATGCCGGCGTCGAGCGCCGCGGAGCCGGCGGTGGCCGCGCCGAACTGGCCGCCGGAGCCGGGGGCCGGCGGCAGCTCGCTATCGCCGATCTCCACGCGCACGTCGCCCAACGGCACGCCCAAGGTCTCGGCGGCGATCTGGGCCAGCACCGTGTAGGTGCCGGTGCCGATGTCGGTCATGCCCTGCTTGACGGTGATCACGCCGTCGGCGTCGACGGTGAAGCTCGCCTTGGCCGGCAGCAGGAAGTTGCCGCGGATGGCCGCGGCCATGCCCATGCCCACCAGCCAGCGGCCGTCGCGCACCTGGCCAGGCGTCGGCAGGCGGCGGTCCCAGCCGAACAGCTGGGCGCCCTCGCGCATGCAGCGGACCAGTTGGCGGATGGAGAACGGCTTGCCGGTTTCCGGATCGGACTCCGGCTCGTTGAGGATGCGCAGCTCGACCGGATCGATGCCCAGCTTCTCGGCCAGCTCGTCCATGGCCACTTCCAGGCTCAGCGTGCCCGAGGCCTCGCCCGGCGCCCGCATGGCGCTGGCCACCGGCAGGTCGAGACGCACCAGCCGGTGCCCGGTCAGCCGGTTCGGCGCGGCGTAGAGGCTGCGCGCGAAGTTCGAGGCGTGTTCGGTGAAGTTGCCGCGCCGGTCGCAGTGGGTGGTGGTCATCAGCGACATGGCGGTGAGCCGGCCGTCCGGCGTGGCGCCCAACCGGACCCGCACGTCGGTGGCCGGCCGGTGCACGGTGCCGTGCATCATCTGCTGGCGGGTGAAGGCCACCTTCACCGGCCGGCCCAGCTCGCGCGCCGCCAGCGAGGCCAGCACCAGGTCCTCGTAGAACGAGCCCTTGCCGCCGAAGCCGCCGCCGACATAGCGGGTCAGCAGGCGCACGGACTTGTGCGGCAGCATCAGGGTCTCGGCGAGCGAGTTCTGCGCGAAGCGCACCATCTGCACGGAGGTGTGCACCGTCAGCTGGTCGCCGTCCCACCAGGCGGTGGTGGCGCAGGGCTCCATCTGGCAGTGGTTCTGCAGCGGCGTGCGCCAGACGTCGTCGACGGTCACCGGGGCGGCGGCGAAGGCTTTCTCGAAGTCGCCGATCTCCACGTCGGATTCGCCGGGCGGCTGCACGCCCTCGTCGAAGTGGTCGTGGAAGGTCACCGCCTTGGCGGCGTCGTCCTGGTAGCTCAGCTTCACCAGGGTCGCGGCGGCCTGGGCGTTCTCCAGGGTGTCAGCCACCACCACGGCGACCTGCTGGCCGAAGTAGTAGACGCGGTCCGATTCCAGCGCCGGGCGTGGCGAGGGGGTGAAGAAGTCGTAGCGCTCCGGCCGCGGGCCCTGGGCCGGGGCGTTCATGTACGTCCAGACCAGCATCACCCCGGGCGCGGCCTCGGCGGCGGCGGTGTCGACGGCGGTGATCCGGCCCCGCGCGATGGGCGCGGAGACCATGACCCCATAGGCCGGCGGCGAGGGCGGCTCCACCTCATAGGCATAGGGCGCCGTGCCGGTGACCTTCAGCGGACCTTCGTAGCGGTCGACCGCCTTGCCGATGTTGCCGGCGCGGTTTTCCTTGACCGGATTGCTGGTGGATTCCCAGTCGATGACGGAGCTCATGCGCCCCTCCCTTGCTCGCGGGCTTCCGCCAGGGCCGCCGGGACCAGGCGACGCACGAGGTTGATCTTGAAACCGTTACGGCCGTTCTCGCCGGCGCCCTCGAGCTCGCGCCCGATCGCCTCGTCGGCCGACGCGCCGGACGCCAGCGCCGCCTCCGCGTCCGCCGCCCGCCAGGGCTTGTGCGCCACCGCGCCCAGGGCGATCCGGCCGCCGGCCACCGCGACGCTGGCCAGCCCCGCGGCGTAGGAGGCCCGGTCGCGGACCTTGCGGTACATCTGGCCGCCCTCCGGCGCGGGCGGCAGCACCACCGCGGTGATCAGTTCGCCCGGAACCAGGTGGGTTTCGATGTCCGGAGTCTCGCCCGGCAGCCGGTGCAGCTCCATCAGCGGGAAGCTGCGCGCCGCGCCCGACGGCGACAGGGTCTCCACCGTGGCGTCCAGGGCCACCAGGGCCACGGCCATGTCGGAGGGATGGGTGGCGATGCAGGCGTGGCTGGCGCCGAAGATCGCCGAGTTGCGGTTGAGGCCCTCCAGCGCGCCGCAGCCGGAGCCCGGCGCCCGCTTATTGCAGGGCTTGGTGGTGTCGTAGAAATAGGCGCAGCGGGTGCGTTGCAGCAGGTTGCCGCCGGTGGTGGCCTTGTTGCGCAGCTGGCCCGAGCCGCCGGCCACGATGGCCTGGGTCAGCACCGGATAGCGGGCGCGGACTCGGGCGTCGGCGGCGACGTGGCTGTTGGTGGCCATGGCGCCGATCCTGAGGCCGCCCTCGGGCGTCTCCTCGATGGCCGCCAGCGGCAGGCGGGCGACGTCGATCAGGTGCGCCGGATGCTCGATCTCCAGCTTCATCAGGTCCAGCAGGTTGGTGCCGCCGGCGATGAACTTGGCGTTGGGCGTTTCGGCCGCCGCCTTCACCGCGGCCTGGGCGTCGGCCGCGCGCTCGTAGGTGAAGGCCCTCATCCTGCTGCGCTCCTGGCGGAGCTTCGCAGGACAGGTCCTGAGGCTGGTTGGTGAAGGGGGAGCCCTTCGAAGCCTTGGCGAAGAAGGGTCATGCCAGCTCTCCGGCCACGGACTTGATGGCGGCGACGATCTGCGGATAGGCCGAGCAGCGGCAGATGTTGCCGCTCATCCGCTCGCGGAGCTCGTCGTCGGTGAGGGTGATCTTGCCGGTAAGGTTGGCGGTCTCCTGGCTGGGCCAGTTCTCGGCCACCTCCTTGAGCATGCCCAGCGCCGAGCAGATCTGGCCGGGCGTGCAGTAGCCGCACTGGAAGGCGTCCTCGGTGAGGAAGGCCTGCTGCAGCGGGTGCAGCTTTTCGACCGTGCCGATCCCTTCGATGGTGGTGACCTGGTCGCCATCGTGCATGACGGCCAGCGACAGGCAGGAATTGATGCGCACGCCGTTCACCAGGACCGTGCAGGCGCCGCACTGGCCGTGGTCGCAGCCCTTCTTCGAGCCGGTCAGCTTGAGGTGCTCGCGAAGCGTGTCGAGAAGCGTGGTGCGCGGATCGAGGTCGAGCGTCCTCGGCTCCCCGTTGACGGTGATCGTGGTCTTCAAACAACCCCTCCCGGAGTTTCAGTTTGGCCGCACGGCATGATGGGGCGGCGGCTCTTCAAACGTTCGTTTAGCTTAGCGCCTAGCTCTCGCCGGGCGCCAGGGCCTTGACCGACAGGGCGTGCACCGGACCGCTGAGCTCGTCGGCGAGCGCCCTGTAGACCATCCTCTGGCGGGCGACCTTCGGCTGGCCCCGGAAGGCCTCGGCCTCGATCGTCACATTGAAGTGGCTCTCCCCGCCTGGCCGCGCTCCGGCGTGTCCGTGGTGGCGGGCTGAGTCGTCATCGACCTGCAGCCGGATGGGCTGGAAGGTCGCCGTCAGCTTGTCGTGGATGGCCTCTAGTATGGCGCCCATCGGCTCAATCTTCAATTCTTGAACGGGGTCGATCTCCCCCCATACTTGGCCCATGCCCGCCGCGTTTCAATATAAGCCCAAGTTCGTTGATATCCGCGTGAAGCCGCCGAAGGCGGACGAGCCCGATGCGGAGGACGTGAACGCCCTCAAACCGGGCGAGCGGCCCTGCGACCACGCCGGTTGCCGGCGCGCGGCGACGGCGCGTGCGCCCAAGTCGCGCGACATGATGAACGAGCACTACTGGTTCTGTCAGGACCACGCGGCCGAGTACAATCGGAACTGGAACTTCTTCGCCGGCATGAGCGAAGGCGAGGTGCGGGCCTTCCAGAAGGACGAGCTGTTCGGCGGCGGACGGCCCACCTGGGAGATGAAGGCCGGCAAGCACAGCCGCGAGGCGGCCTCCTTCCAGCACCGCTTCCGGCGCGGCGAGGGCTTCCGCGACCCCTTCGACCTGTTCGGCCGCGGCGGGGCCCAGTCGCAGACGCACATCCATGAGCCGGAGGCGCGGCTGCTGGGCAAGCTGGAGCGCAACGCGCTGGCCGAGCTGGACCTGGAGGCCAGCGCCGACGGGCCGAGGATCCGCACCCGCTACACCGAGCTGGTCCGCCGCCTGCACCCCGACGCCAACGGCGGCGACCGGGCCGGCGAGAACCGGCTGCAGAAGGTGATCCGCGCCTACCAGACGCTGCGCAAGGCGGGGATGGTTTGAGGGCCGCGAGGCTCGGGGGGTCAGCCGAACCCGTGGTCCGGGACGATGGCGACCTCCAGGCCCATCAGCCGGCGCGGCGCGACATAGTCGTTGTCGGGCCGGCTCAGGAACGATCCGTCCTCGAGGATGGCCCGCCACTCGGCCGGCGTGAAATGCAGCACGAACACGCCGCCGTGCAGGTCCGGTTCGAAGGTCGCCTGATCGTCCATTGGTCTGCTCCGATGGAGCCCCCGGCGTCTGATGTGGTCCCGGCCCGCGTCGGCAACAAGACCGCGCCGCGTCGATCTATGGCCGATGTCTTTCACCGCTGACGCGTAGAGCAGCGCGCCGGGCGAGACCCAGAGGGTTGCCGCATCGTTGTGCAAAAAGCCCGGCCGGCCCGAGGGCTCAGCCGCCGATCCGCTTAGCCGCCGCGGCGCGGGCCTGGCGCAACTCGGCCCAGGCGGGCGCCCAGGTCACCGCCTCGTCGTACTTGGCCAGCGCCTCCTTCCAGCGGCCCCGGCGGGCCAGCAGGTCGCCTGAAGCCTTCAGCGGATCCGCCCAATGCGGGCCCCGCTGGTGGGCGGCGGCGAGCTTGGCCTGGGCGCCGGCGAGGTCGCCGTGGCGGCCCAGCGCAAGGCCCCAGGAATAGAAGCTCGCCGGCATGTCGGGAGCCAGCGCCACGGCCCGGGCGTAGGCCGCTTGCGCCGCTTTCCAGTCGCCGCGGTGGTCGAGGATGTCCCCGCGGAAACGGTAGCAGTCGACGAACGAGCCGACCTGCTTCAGCACCGCGTCGGCCCGGTCCGGATGGCCGG
>JAQGIV010000120.1 GCA_028290945.1 Phenylobacterium sp.
TCAAGGCGGTGCGCGAGCAGGCGGCGGCCGGCGCCGACTGGATCAAGCTCTACGGCGACTATCGCGTGGGGCCCGACGGCGGCACGCGGCCGACCTTCAGCCAGCACGAGATGGACGTGATGGTGACGACCGCCCACGACGGCGGCCGGCCGGTCGCCGTGCACGCCGCGAGCGACGAGGGCGTGCGCCGCGCGGTCACCGCCGGCGCCGACACCATCGAGCATGGCTATGGGACCAGCGAGGCGACCTTCAAGCTGATGAAGGCCAAGGGGACCGCCTACATCCCGACGCTGACGGCGGTCGAGGCGACCTCGATCTACTTCCAGCATTACGTCCCCGGCCAGCCGCCGACGCCCGCCATGCGCGAGGCCGAGCGGGCCTTCCGGCTGGCGCTGAAGGTCGGCGTCATCATCGGCATGGGCGGCGACGTGGGCGTCTATCCACACGGCGAGAACTGGCGCGAGTTGGGTTGGCTGGTGAAGGACGGCATGACGCCGGTGGAGGCCCTGATCGCGGCCACCGCCACCAACGCCCGCATCCTGAAGCGCGACGACCTCGGCCGCATCGCGCCGGGCGCGCTGGCCGACCTGGCGGCCGTGGCCGGCGATCCGACCCGCGACATCGGCGTGCTGCAGGACGTGCGCTTCGTGATGAAGGACGGGAAGATCTACCGGCGGCCGTGAGGCCTCAGGCGGCGCGCGGCCGCACCCGCGGATCCGGCAGGAACCAGATGGCCTGCACCAGCACCGCCAGGGCGTAGGAAACCCACGGCAGGACGAAGGCCGCCCCGACCGCGCAGGCGTAGAGCGCCAGCGAGATCTTGTCCTTCCAATCGCGGCCGATGTCGCGGGCGATGTCCGAGTCCTCGCCCTCCGCGGCGATGATCGCCTGCTGTAGGATGTTGTAGGCGACGGCGGCGAAGAACAGCAGGGCGGCGTAGGCGGCGGTCGGCCAGGGAGCGGCGATGTGCCGGCCCAGCCACTCGGTGGCGAAGGGGATCAGCGATAGCCAGAACAGCAGGTGCAGGTTGGCCCACATGATCGCCGGGCTGACGTGCTTGGCCCGGCGCAGCAGGTGGTGGTGGTTGTTCCAGTAGGTGCCGACGGTCTGGAAGCTCCAGGCGTAGATGGCCAGCACCGGGGCGACGCCCAGCAGCGCCGCCAAGGTCGGCTCTTCCGGCACGCGGACGCCGAGCACGGTGATGGTGATGATGATCGCCATCACCCCGTCGCTGAACGCCTCGAGGCGGGAGCTTTCCATCGCCCGATGCTAGCTTGGCCGCAGGCGGCCGCCTACCGGCGTTGTCGGAATTGGCCGGCGCGGTTCGTCCTAGGCATGGCAACACCAGGGAGGCGGCCATGACCGCGACAGCGACAGTAGATTCCGGCGGCTGGACCAAGGCCTCGCCGGGCGTTTGGACGGGACGTGTGCTGAGCGGCCTGTTCACGGTCTTCATGGCCTTCGACATCGCCATCAAGCTGATGCGGCTGCCGATCGTCGAGGAGACCGGGCGCCAGCTCGGCCTGCCGGCGGGATCGGGCTTCGGCATCGGCATCGGCGTGCTGATCCTGCTGGCGCTCTACCTGTTCCCGCGGACCTCGGTGCTGGGGGCTGTGCTGTTCACCGGCCTGTTCGGCGGCACGGCGGCCGTCCATTGGGTGCACGGCAATCCGCTGACCAGCCACATCCTGTTCGGCGTCTACCTGGGCGTCTTCGCCTGGGGCGGGCTGTGGCTCAGGGATGCGCAGCTGCGGACCATCTTCCCGCTCAAGCGCTGACGCGCTGCTCGGCGAACCAGGGGGCCATCCGGCGGATGGCTTCCTCCACCTCCGCGCTCGAGACCGCGAAGCTCAGGCGGATGAAGTGGCGGCCCTCCACCGGGTCGAAGTCGATGCCGGGCGCGGTGGCGACGCCGGTCGCCCGCAGCAGGTCCTTGCAGAAGCTGAGGCTGTCATCGGTCATGTGGCCGACGTCGGCCCAGATGTAGAAGGCGCCGTCGGGCGGGGCGATCTCCTTGAGGCCGAGCGCCGGCAGGGCCGCCAGCAGCAGCTCGCGATTGCGGGCATAGACCGCGACGTTGGCCTGCAGCTCCTCTGTGGCGTCCATGGCGGCCAGCGCCGCGTGCTGGGCCAGCGACGGCGCGGTCAGGAACAGGTTGCCGACATAGGCCCGCGCGCGGCTGAGGTCGGCCTTGGGCGCCACCAGCCAGCCCAGCCGCCAGGGCGCCATCGAGAAGTACTTGGAGAACGAATTGACGATCAGCGCCGAGGGCTCGAACTCCAGCATGGAGTGCGTCCGGCCGGCGTAGCTGAGGCCGTGATAGATCTCGTCGGAGACGATGCGGATGTTGCGCTCCCGGCAGACCTGGGCGATGGCCGCCAGCTCCTCCGGCGGCAGGATGGCGCCCGTCGGATTGGCCGGGCTGGCGACGATGACGCCGGCCGGGGCGGGGTCGAGTTCGGCAAGCGCCCGGGCGGTGAGACCGAAGCGCTCGTTGTGGCCGCAGGCGATCTCCACGGGGACCATGTGCAGCGCCTTCACCGTGTTGCGGTAGGCGACGTAGCCCGGCCGGGCCATGGCGATGCGGGCGCCGGGCTCGAAGCTGGAGGCCAGGGCCAGCACCAGGGCCGCCGAGGCGCCGCAGGTGACGATCACCTGGCGCGCATCAATGGTCACGCCATAGGTCTCGGCGTAGTGCCGCGCGATGCGGGCGGTGAGCGCCGAGCTTTCCCAATAGCCCATGGGGTCGGTGTCGAGCACGTGGTGGGCCGCGGCGATGGCCGCCTTCGGCGCCGGCGTCGAGGGCTGGCCGAACTCCATGTGGATGATCGAGCGGCCCTGCCCCTTCAGCTCGTGGGCGAGCACGCTGACGGCGATGGCGTGGAAGGGTTCGATCTCGGCGGGCATCTAGCGCGGAACATCCCCGGCGACGGTGGTGCGGTGCATCACCCGCAGGTGGCCGTCATAGCCGCCCTCGGCGAAATGCATGGTGCAGCGGTTGTCCCACATGAGCAGCATCCGCGGCCGCCATCTGTGGCGGTAGATGAACGCGTCCTGGGTCATGTGCTGGAAGAGGTAGCCCAGGATGGCGGCGCCCTCCTCGCGGGTCATGCCTTCGACGCCGACCGTGTAGACCGGCGAGATGAACAGCGCCTTGCGACCCGTCACCGGATGGGTGCGGACCAGGGGGTGGCTCAAGCTCTTGTCGGCCTCCGGCGAGACGACGATCTGCAGGGTGCGCTTCGCGGTCTCCTTGGCGAACACGCCCTCAGTCCCATAGGCGCGGGTGGCGGAGTGCACGGCGCGCAGCGGCGCCAGCATCGCCTTCATGGAGTCCGACAGCGCGTCGTAGGCCCGCGTGCAGTCGCAGAACAGGGTGTCGCCGCCCACCGGGGGCACCACCTCCGAATGCAGCAGGGTGGCGGCCGGCGGGGATGGCTGGAAGCTCCAGTCGGAGTGCCAGCCGGCGCCGAAGTTGGTGGCCCGCTCGTCGGGCTCGCGGCGCAGCTCCAGCACATTGGGATGGCCCGGCATGGGCCGGATGAACGGGTCCTCGCCGAAGGCGCCGATGGCCTGGGTGAAGGCCTCCAGCTGGTCGAGGCTCAGGGGCTGGTCGGGGAAGGCCACCACCGCATGTTTGGCCCAGGCGGCCTTCACTTCGGCCAGCGCCTGCCTAGATAAGGGGCGGGTGAGATCGAGGCCGACGATCTCCGCCCCGAAGCCCGACGGCTGCGCCTGGACCTGCAGCGTCGCATATGGGCTTTCTGCTTCCTGCAACATCGCCCGGCCTCCCTGCCCTGGCGTCAGCCGCGGGGCGTTCTGTAACCGCCGTTTGCCACGGCTAGCCCGAGACTGTAATCGATCCGCGCCATGACCGTTATCGACACCAGCGACGAAGCCCTTCTGGCCCTGACGCCGGACCACACGCTCAACGCCCGCGAGACGTTCGACGTGGACTTCGACATGCAGGTGCCGGCCTTCACCCAGCGCGACGCCCACGTGCCGGACATCGATGAGGCCTATAAGTTCGATCCCGAGACGACGCGGGCGATCTGCGCCGGCTTCGCCTTCGACCGCCGGGTGATGGTGCAGGGCTACCACGGCACCGGCAAGTCGACCCACATCGAGCAGGTGGCGGCGCGGCTGAACTGGCCGCTGGTGCGCGTGAACCTGGACAGCCACGTCAGCCGCATCGACCTGGTGGGCAAGGACGCCATCGTCCTGAAGGAAGGCAAGCAGGTCACCGAATTCCGCGAGGGCATGCTGCCCTGGGCGATCCAGCGGCCGATCGCCCTGGTGTTCGACGAATACGACGCCGGCCGGCCGGACGTGATGTTCGTGATCCAGCGGGTGCTGGAGGCGCAGGGCAAGCTGACCCTGCTGGACCAGAACCGGGTGATCCGGCCGAACAAGCTGTTCCGGCTGTTCTCCACCACCAACACCATCGGGCTCGGCGACACCACGGGGCTCTATCACGGCACCCAGCAGATCAACCAAGGCCAGATGGACCGCTGGTCGATCGTCACCACGCTGAACTATCTGAGCCATGACGTGGAGGCCGAGATCGTGCTGGCCAAGGCGCCCGCCTACCAGACGCCGGAGGGCCGCCGGACGATCAACGCCATGGTCCGCGTGGCCGACATGACCCGCAACGCCTTCATGAACGGCGACATCTCCACGGTGATGAGTCCCCGCACGGTGATCACCTGGGCCCAGAACGCCGAGATCTTCGGCGGCGACATCGCGCTGGGCTTCCGGATGACCTTCCTCAACAAGTGCGACGAGCTGGAGCGCGGCACGGTGGCCGAGTTCTTCCAGCGGGCCTTCGGCGCGGACCTGCCCGAGAGCACGGCCCGCGTTCGGATCGCCTAGCGTCTCTTTTCCGTCCCGCCTTTCGCGGGTTCCTGCAGCGGCTGGACCTTCACCGGGGCGACCCCGTCGTGCGTCATGCCCAGATGCTGGGCGGCCTTCGGCGAGACGTCGAGCACCCGATGCCTGGCGTAGGGCCCGCGGTCGGTGACCGTGACGTTGACCGACTTGCCGGTCTTCCTGTTGACCACCTTCGCCCGGGTCCCGAGCGGCAGGGTCCTGCTGGCGGCGGTGAGCTTGCCGGGCGTCGGTCGGGTCCCGCTGGCGGTCCTGCGCTCCGAGGCGGTCGGCCGATAATAGGACGCGACCCCGGACTGCGGTTTGCCCGAGTGGTCGAGGTGATGCTTGTGCGCGGCCGCGAGCGCCGACGGGGGCGCGAGGCATGCGAGGGCGCACGCCAGGCGCGCGGAAGGGAGGAACGACATGCGCGGGCAACGCGAAACGCCGCGACGGGTTCAGGCGGAGGAGCGCCAATAGTCGTCGGAGATGAGGGGGTCTTCGTCGTCCTTCCCCAGCTCGGCCCCATCCCCACCGCTCGTCCCCGCGCAGGCGGGGATCCAAGCCGAGCCCGATCCATCAGCCGGTGGCGAGATTGAACCCCCGCTTGGGTCCCCGCCTTCGCGGGGATGAGCGGTGTTGGGAAGCCCGACGCGCTGGCACAGTCGCTTGATCTGGGCGTCGAGGAGTTTCCTGCCTCCCCTGCGCAGCGGGGGAGGGAGACCGCCCGCGGGTCGGGCGGGGGCGCGTCGACGCTGTTGCTCAAGCGAAATGGCTAGACCCCGCCGGCCCCTCGCGCGATCCTGCAGGCATAGCTGACTAGAAAATTCAGGGGGGAACCATGTTTCAGAAGACGCTGGCCGCGCTTGCCTTGGGCGCCGGGATGACGCTGGCCGCGGCGAGCGGGGCTGCGGCGCAGGACACGCCGAAGAACGACTACTCCAAGGACATCACCTGGCTGTGCCGGCCGGGCAAGACCGACGGCGACGCCTGCGGCTATGACCTGACCACGACGGTGATCCAGGCGAACGGCAAGTCGAGCCTCGAGGCCTTCCACCGCAATCCGAAGGCTCCGATCGACTGCTTCTACGTCTATCCGACGGTGTCCAACGATCCGGGCGTGCTGTCCGACATGGTCCCCGGGCCCGAGGAAGTGAACGTCGTGAAGGTGCAGCTCGCCCGCTTCGGGTCGAAGTGCCGGATCTTCGCCCCGCTCTATCGTCAGTTCACGCTGACCGCCCTGCGCGCGGCCTCGGCCGGGCGGCCGATGGGCGGCGGGGCGCGGCCGCAGACCGGCTACAACGACGTGGTCGACGCCTGGAACTACTACCTGGCGCACGACAACCACGGCCGCGGCGTGGTGCTGATCGGCCACTCGCAGGGCTCGGGCGTGCTGACCCAGCTGATCAAGAACGAGATCGACGGCAAGCCGGTGCAGAAGAAGATCGTCTCGGCGATCCTGATGGGCACCACCCTGCCGGTGCAGGCGGGCAAGGACACCGGCGCGTTCAAGGGCCTGCCGCTCTGCCACGCGGCGTCGCAGACCGGCTGCGTGATCGCCTATGCGAGCTTCCGCGACACCATCCCGCCGCCGGACAATTCGCGGTTCGGCAAGGTGCGCGGGGCCAATGCCGAGGGCATGCAGGCGGCCTGCGTGAACCCGGCCAACCTGACGGGCGGCAAGGGGGCGCTGCACAGCTATCTCTCGAACGTGCAGATCGCCAATTCGGCGGCGGCGCAGAAGGAATGGGTGAAGGGCCAGGCCAAGCCGGAGACGCCCTTCGTCTCGACGCCGGGCCTGCTGAGCGCGCAGTGCGTCAACAAGAACGGCTTCAGCTACCTGGAAATCCACGTGAACGCCGACGCGAGCGACCCGCGGGCCGACGACATCGTGGGCGACGTGATCGCCGGCGGCGTGCTGCAGAAGGACTGGGGCCTGCACCTGATCGACGCCAACCTGGCCATGGGCAACCTGGTGGACGTGGTGGGCGCCGAGTCGAAGGCGTACCTGGCGAAGGCGAAGAAGTAGGGCAGAGCCCTCTCCCCCTCTCGGAGAGAGGGTTGGGTGTGGGGGCGCCAGCTCCGCGTCGCCGGCGTTTGCACCCCCACCCCTGCCCCTCCCCGCAAGGGGGAGGGGTTCGGCGCAGCAAAACGCCCGCCGCGGTGGAGCCGGGGCGGGCGTCTGCGTTTCAGCGGGTCCGGCCGGCTAGTCGCCGGCCACCTTGCGTCCGGCCCAGAAGCCGAGGACCAGGAAGACCAGGAAGCCGACCAGGAACAGGAAGAACAGGAACTTGGCGATCCCGGCCGCGGCGCCGGCGACGCCGGTGAAGCCGAGCCCGCCGGCGATCAGCGCGACGATCGCGAAGATCAGAGCCCATTTGAGCATATCGCTCTCCTTGAAGCAGAAAGGCCCGTTCGGGACCTCGGCGCGGTAACGCCGCTTCGGCCAAGCCTGTTCCTGGGCTCACCGGTTCGTGCTTTCGCGAAGAGGGCCACGGAACACACGGAATACATGGAAGGAAGAGGTCCACGAACCACACGAACCACACGAACGATCCAGCCTTGCAAGGTCGCGGGATCATGAATTGCGCGCCGCGGGCGCGCCGTGGATCGGCGGCTGCGGAGCCCTTCGGTCAAGCTCCCGTTCGTGTGGTTCGTGTGGTTCGTGGACAAACCTTGTTTCACCCACATGCCGTGCTGATCTAAGACGACAC
This sequence comes from Phenylobacterium sp., assembly GCA_028290945.1. GTDB lineage: Bacteria > Pseudomonadota > Alphaproteobacteria > Caulobacterales > Caulobacteraceae > Phenylobacterium. The sequence goes on from JAQGIV010000120.1 coordinate 7,581, forward strand.
TCGAGATGGCCAAGAACCCCGAAAGTCCACTGGAGCCGTTCAAGCGCGCGTTGGCCAACGCCGCGCGGTCGCTGGCCGAGATGCCCGACCTGGAGGTGGTGTTCTCCGGCGAGGGCCCGCAGCTGTCGGGCAAGCGCGCCGTGCTGCCGCATCCGCCCCGCGACCTGACGCCGATCGATGCGGCGCGAATCCGCGGCCTGGCCGACCAGATGGCGCTGCGACTGGCGCACCACGACGAGGGCGTCCACGCCAAGGGGCGGCCGGCGTCGGTCGGCGGCGGGCCGATCTACGACGCCATCGAGGCCGCCCGCATCGAGGCGATCGGGGCCAATGCCCTGGGCGGGGTGCGTAACAACCTGGCCGCGGTGATCGAGCAGGCCTGGGCCAAGCGCGCGTTCAACCAGATCGAGGCCCTGGCCAATCCGCCGCTGGCCGACGTGGTCGGGCTGATGGTGCGCGAGCGGCTGACCGGCGAGAAGCCGCCGGCCATGGCCCAGCCGCTGGTGGAGCTGTTCCGCGCCGAGGTGGAGGCCAAGGCGGGCGCTGACCTCGACAAGCTGGCCGAGACCATCGCCGACCAGAAGGCCTATTCGCGGGTCGCCCGCGCCATCCTGCGCGACCTGAAGATGGGCGACGACCTGTCGGATGCGCCCGACCAGCCGGACCAGTCCGAGGACGAGGGCGACGAGGGCGATCCGGAGGCCTCCGACAACGAGGACGGCGACGGCGAGGGCCAATCCCCGCAGCAGACCTCGATGGACGAGGACGAGGCGAGCCATCGCGAGAGCGACGACGCCGACAGCCAGATGATGCAGGCCGACCAGGACTCCGACGCCGAGGAGACCGACGAGCCGCCGGACATGGGCGACGGCGAGCAGCCGGCCCGCCCGGAGTTTTCCGGCGAGGGCAAGGTCGTCACCTACAAGGTGTTCACCACCGCCCACGACGAGATCGTGGCGGCCGAGGAGCTGTGTGACGCCGAGGAGCTGACCCGCCTGCGGGCTTACCTCGACCAGCAGCTGGCCAGCCTGTCCAACGTGGTGTCGCGGCTGGCCAACCGGCTGCAGCGCAAACTGCTGGCGCAGCAGAACCGCACCTGGAGCTTCGACCTGGAGGAGGGCGTGCTGGACGTGGCGCGGCTAACGCGGGTGATCACCGACCCGACGGCGCCGCTCTCCTTCAAGGAAGAGGCCGACACCGAGTTCCGCGACACGGTGGTGACCATTCTTATTGATAACTCCGGTTCGATGCGCGGGCGGCCGATCATGGTGGCGGCGGTCTGCGCCGACATCCTGGCCAGGACCCTGGAGCGCTGCGGCGTGAAGACCGAGATCCTGGGCTTCACCACCCGGGCCTGGAAGGGCGGCCAGGCGCGCGAGGACTGGCTGAAGGCCGGCAAGCCCGCCCAGCCGGGGCGGCTGAACGACCTGCGCCACATCATCTACAAGGCGGCCGACGCGCCGTGGCGGCGCGCCAGGCGCAACCTCGGCCTGATGATGCGCGAGGGCCTGCTGAAGGAGAACATCGACGGCGAGGCCCTGATGTGGGCGCACCAGCGGCTGATCGGCCGGCCGGAAGCGCGGCGCATCCTGATGGTGATCTCCGACGGGGCGCCGGTGGACGACTCGACGCTCAGCGTGAACTCCGGCCACTACCTGGAGCGCCACCTGCGCGAGGTGATCGCCGAGATCGAGGCCCGCAGCCCGGTGCAGCTGATCGCCATCGGCATCGGCCACGACGTGACCCGCTACTATCGCCGCGCGGTGACCATCGTCGACGTGGAGCAGCTGGCCGGCGCCATCACCGACCAGCTCGCCGAGCTGTTCAACGAGGAGCCGGCGCGGCTGACGCGGCGCGCCGCGGGCCTGCTGCAGCCGCCGCCCAACACCGAGGGGCCCAAGCCCTCCATGCGCCGCTCGACCTTCAAGGAAGTGCGCCGGGCGGTGGCCTAGGCGCCAACGGGGTGGAAGCCAGGGACGTGGCGCCAGTTCCTCCCCCGCGGGCGGGGGAGGTGTCGCGACCGCGACGGAGGGGGCGTTGGGGCCGTGCGCCGGGCTCGGTGCGCCGGCAGCGCCCCCTCCACCACTTCGTGGTCCCCCTCCCCCGCTGACGCGGTCGAGGTTGTGGACAAGAAAAAGGCCGCTCTCGCGAGCGGCCTCTTCCGGAACGACAATCGTGAGGCCTGGTCAGGCCGCCGGCTGCTCGGCGAGCTTGGCCTTCAGCTGGCGCTTGATCTTCAGGGCGCGGGGCGAGAGCGCCTCGTCGCGGGCCTTCAGCAGGAAGGTGTCGAGGCCGCCGCGGAAATCGAGCGTGCGCAGCGCCGCGTTGGTGATGCGCAGACGGAAGGTCTGGCCCAGCGCGTCGGACTGCAGGCTGGCGGGCGACAGCGCCGGCAGGAAGCGGCGCTTGGTCTTGATATTCGAGTGGCTCACATTGTGGCCGACCATCGGCCCGACACCCGTGAGTTCGCAACGACGCGACATAGCGAAAAGACCTTCGCGGAGAATAAGGACGGCGGGCCCAGACCCGCGGGAGCGGGCGATATAGAGGAACGTCAGAGCCCGCGTCAAGGCGAGCGACGCCGAACACGACGCGGCGCGTCCAGGACGGCCTTCGCCATTTGTGCCGGATCGGCCTTCGGATACAATATGTTGCGGTGAACAAAAGCCGAATCGCGGCGAGTCAGTGATTCGGACACGCTTTGTTTCGCCCGCGTTCCGGCCGCCGCCGTTCATCGCCGGCCGTTCAAGGCTCGACTGGGCCGGGCCTTGCGCCATACTTCGCCGCATGATCGTCAACGACCTGACTGAGCTCGCTCGGATTTACGACGCGCCGGTCACCGCGGCCTCCACCGTCAAGGAAGTGGCCCGCATCACCCCGCACTATCGACAGCTGATCGAGGCCTCGCCCTTCGTGGCGCTGGCGACGGCCGGGCCGGAGGGGCTGGACTGCAGCCCCAGGGGCGATGGGCCGGGCTTCGTGCGGGTGATCGACGAGCAGACGCTGGCGCTGCCCGACCGGCGGGGCAACAACCGCATCGACAGCCTGCGCAACATCATCCGCGACCCGCGTGTGGCCCTGCTGTTCCTGATCCCCGGCTCGGGCACGACCTTCCGGGTGAACGGCCGGGCGGTGATCTCCGCCGAGCCGGACCTGCTGGCTTCGTTCGCGGTGAAGGGGCAGGCGCCGCGCACGGTGATCCTGATCACCGTCGAGACGGCCTATTTCCAGTGCGCCCGGGCGATCGTGCGATCGCGGCTGTGGGACCGCGACGGGCACGCCGATGCGGGTCTGCTGCCGACGCCGGGCGCCATGCTGGCCGCGCTCAGCGAGGACGCGGTCGGCGGCCCCGCCTATGACGCGGCCTGGCCGGAACGGGCGGCCGGCAGCCTCTGGTGAGCGGGCTCGGCATCCTGAAGGCGGAAGAGGACCTCCCATGACCGTACCCCCGGCCGTCGCCGACCAGCTGCGCGCCCTGCTGGACAACGCCCACGCCCCCTATTCGAAGGTGCATGTGGCCGCCGCGGTGGAGAGCCCGGACGGGACGCTGCACTACGGCGTCAACGTGGAGAACGCCGCCTATCCGCAGGGCTGGTGCGCCGAGGCCTCGGCCATCGGGGCGGCGGTCAGCGCCGGCCAGAGCGCCATCGCGCGGGTCTATGTGACCTCCAACCTGCCGGACCTGGTCTGGCCGTGCGGCGGCTGCCGGCAGAAGATCTTCGAGCTCGCCAGGCCCGGCTGCGAGGTGGTGACCCTGACGGCGGACGGCCGCAGCGGACGCCACACCATCGAGGAGCTGCTGCCGCTCGGCTTCCGGCTGGAGCAGACGCCGCGCAATCCGTGAAATGATCGGTCGCGGAACGGCTCGGCCGGTCGCGCGTCTGCTTCGGTAGAGTGCGGTAATAGTGCAGGAGTTCTAAGGCGTTGGCCGCCTGCCATGCATCGCCGACATCGGCCCGCCGCGACGCCAGGCCTCGCTTGTCCGACTCTGCGCCGACCCCCATCTTCAAGCCATGAGCGTGCTCAGGACCGGAGCAGCCCCGCCCAGGCTCGTGGCGGCGCTGGGGCCCACCAACACCGGCAAGACCCACCTGGCCGTGGAGCGGATGCTGGGCCACGGCTCCGGCATGATCGGCCTGCCGCTGCGGCTGCTGGCCCGCGAGATCTACGACCGGGTGGTCAAGGCGCGCGGACCCCGCTCGGTGGCGCTGATCACCGGCGAGGAGAAGATCATCCCGCCGCGCGCGCAGTATTTCGTCTGCACCGTGGAGGCCATGCCGCTGTCGCGGCAGGTGGAGTTCCTGGCGGTCGACGAGATCCAGCTCGCAGCCGACGCCGAGCGCGGCCACATCTTCACCCACCGCCTGCTGCATGCGCGGGGCACGGCCGAGACCATGCTGCTGGGGGCCGGGACCATGGCGCCGCTGGTGCGCCGCCTGCTGCCGCATGCCGAGATCGTCACGCGGGAGCGGTTCTCCAACCTCACCTATTCGGGGCCGAAGAAGCTGACCCGCCTGCCCCGGCGCTCGGCGGTCGTGGCGTTCAGCGCCGACCAGGTCTACGCCATCGCCGAGCTGATCCGCCGCCAGCGCGGCGGGGCCGCCGTGGTGATGGGCAGCCTGAGCCCGCGCACCCGCAACGCCCAGGTGGAGCTCTACCAGTCCGGCGAGGTGGACTTCCTGGTGGCCACCGACGCCATCGGCATGGGCCTGAACATGGACGTCGACCATGTGGCCTTCGCCGGCCTCTCCAAGTTCGACGGCAAGCGCAGCCGGGCGCTGACCCCCCAGGAGGTCGGCCAGATCGCCGGCCGCGCCGGCCGCTTCCAGCGCGACGGGACGTTCGGCGTCACCGGCGAATGCGAGGACATGGATCCCGACCTGGTGCTGGCGGTGGAGGAGCACCGGTTCCAGCCGCTCACGGCCGCGGAGTGGCGCAACCCGAACATTGACTTCTCGTCGCTGGCCAACCTGATGCGCGGCCTCTCCACGCCGCCGGGCCGCGACGGGCTCCGGCTGGCGGCCGAGGCGCTGGACGAGACGACGCTGAAGCGGCTGGCCGAAGACCCGGACGTGGTCGACCGCGTGCGCGACCGCGCCGCCCTGATCAAGCTGTGGGACGTCTGCCAGACGCCGGACTTCCGCAAGCTGGCCACCGAGGACCATGTGCGGCTGGCCCGCGACTTCTTCTTCCACCTGACCGGCGGCCGCCACCGCATCCCCGACGACTGGATCGCCAAGCAGTACGCCCACCTGGACCGCACCGAAGGCGAGATCGACACCCTGGCCGCCCGGCTGGCCAGCGTGCGGACCCTGGCCTACGTCTCCAACCGCCCCGACTGGCTGGCCGATCCGGTGGAATGGCAAGGTAGGACGCGGGGGCTGGAGGACCGGCTCTCCGACACCCTGCACGAGAAGCTGATGGCCCGCTTCGTCGACCGGCGGACCAGCGCCCTGATGCGCGGCCTGCGGGTGCGCGACGACCTGTTGACCGGGGTGGCGGCGGACGGGGCGGTGACCGTCGAGGGCCACTACGTCGGCAAGCTGGCCGGGGTCAGCTTCGAGGGCGTGCAGGGCGCGACGGTGCTGGAGGACAAGGCGCTGCGGGCCGCGGCGCGCCAGGCGCTGGGCCCGGAGATCGCGCGCCGGCTGGGCAAGCTGGCCGCCGAGCCGGACGAGGCCTTCGCGCTCACCCCCGACGGCGTGGTGCTGTGGCGCGAGGCGGCGGTGGCCGTGCTGACCGGCGGCCAGCCGTCGCAGCCGCGGGTGCGGCTGTTCGGTGACCTCGGCCACACGGCGGCGCGCGAGCGGGCGGCGCGCCGGCTGGAGGCCTTCGTCGCCGGCGAGACGGCCAGGCGGCTGGGCAGTCTGCGCAAGCTGGAAGCCGCCGTGGCGGACGGCCGGATCAAGGGCCTGGCGCGCGGACTGGCCTACCGGCTGATCGAGAACGGCGGGGTGCTGGACCGCGCCCAGGTGCGCGCCGAGGTGAAGGCGCTGAGCCAGGTGGAGCGGCGGACCCTGCGCGGGCTGGGCGTGCGGCTGGGGGCGTTCGCGTTGTTCATGCCGAGCCTCTTGAAGCCGCAGGCCCGGGCGCTCGCCCAGGCCTTCGCCGCCCGCGAGACGCCCGACTGGAAGCCGCCGGCCGCCGGGCCCGGCCCGCGGCCGGCCGGGGTAGGCGCCCGTGCGCTGGCGGCGCACGGCCTGCTGGCGGTGGGCGGCCTGGCCGCGCCGGTCGAGCAGCTGGAGCGGCTGGACGAGCTGCTGCGCGCCGCGCCCAAGGCGAACGGCGGGGTGGTGCTGTCGGACCAGGCCCGCGCCGAGCTCGGCTGGAGCGAGGACGAGGCGAAGCAGATCCTGCGCGGCCTGGGCTTCGCGCCGGCCGCCAAGCCCAGGGACGGCCAGCCGATGGCCTGGCGCCGCCGCCACGA
>JAQGIV010000162.1 GCA_028290945.1 Phenylobacterium sp.
CGGCGGTGGCGGCGGAGCTGTGCCTGGGGGCCACGGCCACCGACACCGGCGGCTCGATCCGCCAGCCGGCCGCCTTCACCGGCACGGTGGGCATCAAGCCGACCTACGGCCGCTGCTCGCGCTGGGGCATCGTCGCCTTCGCCTCGTCGCTGGACCAGGCCGGGCCGATCGCCCGCACCGTCGAGGACGCCGCCATCCTGCTGACCTCCATGGCCGGCCACGACCCCAAGGATTCCACCAGCCTGCCAGTGGAGACGCCGGACTTCGCGGCCTTCGTCGGCAAGTCGGTGAAGGGCCTGCGCATCGGCGTGCCGAAGGAATACCGCGTCGACGGCATGCCCCCCGAGATCGACGCCATCTGGGAGCAGGGGATCGCCTGGCTGAAGGAGGCCGGCTGCGAGATCGTCGAGGTCTCCCTGCCGCACACCAAATACGCCCTGCCGGCCTATTACATCGTGGCCCCGGCCGAGGCATCCTCGAACCTCGCCCGCTACGACGGCATGCGCTACGGCCTGCGCGTCGAGGGGGCCAACCTCACCGAAACCTACGAGAACACCCGCGCCGCCGGCTTCGGCGCCGAGGTGAAGCGCCGCATCCTGATCGGCACCTACGTGCTCTCCGCGGGCTATTACGACGCCTACTACCTGAAGGCCCTGAAGGTCCGCCGCCGCATCGCCGACGACTTCGACCGGGCCTTCGAGAAGGTCGACGCCCTGCTGACCCCCACCGCGCCGTCCGCCGCCTTCAGCCTCGGCGACAAGTCGGACGATCCGGTGGCCATGTACCTCAACGACATCTTCACGGTGACGGTGAACCTGGCCGGCCTGCCGGGCATCAGCGTGCCGGCCGGGACCGACGCCTCGGGCCTGCCGCTCGGCCTGCAGCTGATCGGCCGGGCGCTGGACGAGGGCACGGTGTTCTCGCTGGCGGGGGCGATCGAGAAGGCGGCGAACTTCCGCGCCAAGCCCACCAAGTGGTGGTGAGCCGCGGCCTCCTCGCAACTTGACATCGTGGCCTCGCGCACGGAGCCTCGCCGCTCGGGGAGACGATTGCCGATGCGGGTCTGGTTAGGCGGGGTGGTCGCCCTGGGGATGATGCTGGCGACGACGCCCGCGGCGGCGGGCCGCGCCGATGTTGGCCAGCCGGCGCACGACTACACCGTCCTGACCTTCGACCGGCAGAAGGTCAGCTCCGTCGAGCTCAAGGGCAAGGTGGTGGTGCTGAACTACTGGGCGACCTGGTGCACGCCCTGCAAGGCCGAGATGATCGTCTTCGATGACTACATCCGCAAGCACCCGGACACCGACCTCAAGATCTACTCGATCACCACCGAGGACTCCGTGCCGCCGTCGATGCTGATCAAGCTGGCGTCCATCCTACGGTTCCCGCTGGCCCGCAAGCTCTACGGACGCGGCTATGGCGTGATGGAGGGCGTGCCCACCACCTATGTGATCGATCGCTCGGGCGTGCTGCGCCACGCCAAGGCGGGCGCGTTCAATGCGCTGAATTTCGAGGCTCTGGTGGGGCCGCTGCTGGCCCAGGCTGCGCCGGCCAATATCCCTCCTCTTTAGGGGAGGGTGGCTCGCGCCCCTGGCGCGAGACGGGTGGGGGACTCAGGACCAGGCTCAACGCTTGATCCCATGACCCCCACCCCGCTCGGCTTCGCCGAGTCGTCCCTCCCCTGAAGAGGAGGGATGGGCGCCGCGCCTACTTGCCGGCGTTGATTTCGTCGAACTTGACCTGCAGGGCCTTCAGCTTGGCGTCGTCCAGCGCGCCTTGGCTCATCGGCGCGACCTGGGCCAGCGTCATGCCGCCGATCTGGTCGTAGTACTGGGTGATCGGCGGGAGCGCCGCTTCCAGGGCCGCCTTGGCCTTCGGATTCTTGATGATGTCGGCGACGGTGGTCTTGTCGACCGAAATGGCGGTCGAAGCCGAGGCGGACGCCGTGGCGCTGGCGGCGGGCGCGGCGGCCGGAGCCTGGGCCAGAGCCGGGGCGGCGAGGGCCACGGTGGTGAGGGCGATGATGCTCGCCGCGATCTTGGTCTTCATGGTGTTTCCCTAATATTCCCCCGAACGGGAGTTTGCGACGCCGACAGAAGCCCGGATTTCGGGGCTTTTGCAAGGCGGCCGATGCGCACGGCTTTGCGGGCGCGCCGAGCGGCGCTAGTGAGAACTTCATGAGCGAGACGAGCAAGCTGATCGAAGGTCGCACCGGCCCGTGGGAAATCGTCCTGGGGCTGGAGGTCCACGCCCAGGTGGCCTCGAACGCCAAGCTGTTCTCCGGCGCGGCCGTGGGCTTCGGCGCCGGGCCCAACGAGCAGGTGGCCCTGGTCGACGCCGCCATGCCCGGCATGCTGCCGGTGATCAACCGCTACTGCGTGGAGCAGGCGGTGCGCACGGGCCTGGGCCTGAAGGCGCAGATCAACCTGAAGAGCCACTTCGACCGGAAGAGCTACTTCTTTCCGGACCTGCCGCAGGGCTACCAGATCAGCCAGTACAAGGACCCCATCGTCGGCGAGGGCGAGGTGATCGTCGAGCTGGACGATGGCTCGACCTTCACGGTGCGCATCGAGCGGCTGCACCTGGAACAGGACGCCGGCAAGATGCTGCACGACCAGGAGCCGAACGCGACCTACGTCGACCTGAACCGCGCCGGCACCGCGCTGATGGAGATCGTCTCCATGCCGGACATGCGCTGCTCGGCCGAGGCCGCGGCCTATGTGAAGAAGCTGCGCACCATCCTGGTCTACCTGGGCACCTGCGACGGCGACATGGAGAAGGGCAACCTGCGCGCCGACGTGAACGTGTCGGTCTGCCGCCCCGGCGACTACGAGAAGTTCCGCGAGACGGGCAGCTTCAGTCACCTCGGCACGCGCTGCGAGATCAAGAACGTCAACTCCTACCGCTACATCCAGGCCGCCATCGAGTACGAGGCGCGCCGTCAGATTGAGATCCTGGAGGACGGCGGCAAGATCCACCAGGAGACGCGCCTGTTCGATCCCGGCAAGGGCGAGACCCGCTCCATGCGCTCCAAGGAAGACGCGGCCGACTACCGCTACTTCCCCGACCCCGACCTGCTGCCGCTGGAGCTCGATCCGGCCTGGGTGAAGAAGATCGAGGCGAGCCTGCCCGAGCTGCCCGACGCCAAAAAGGCCCGCCTGCAGGCGCAGTACGGCCTGTCGGCCTACGACGCCGGCGTGCTGATCATCGAACAGGCCCGCGCCGACTACTACGAGGCCGCCGTGAAAGGCCGGGACGCCAAGCTGGTGGCCAACTGGGTGACCAACGAACTGGCCGCCAAGCTCTCGGCCGGGAACATCGACATCGCCGACAGCCCGCTGAAGCCTGCCGCCATCGCCGAGCTGGTGCAGCTGATCGAGGAAGGCGTCATCTCCTCCAAGATCGCCAAGGACGTCTTCGAGCGCATGTGGGCCGGCGAGGGGCGGGCTTCCGAGATCGTCGAGGCGGCCGGCCTGAAGCAGGTCTCCGACACCGGCGCGCTGGAAGGCGTCATCGATACGCTGATCGCCGCCAACCCCGGCCAGGCCGCCGCGGTGAAGGACAGGCCCCAGGCCGTCGGCTGGTTCGTCGGCCAGGTGATGAAGGCGACCGGCGGCAAGGCCAACCCGGCGGCCGTCAACCAGCTGCTGCGGGCCAAGCTCGGGATCGAATAGGCCCCGGCCCTAGTCCGGAATGACGTCGAACACCTGGCCGGTGTTCATGTCCATCAGCATGGTCGCCCGGCCGGAACGCACCCAAACGTAGCCGCGGGGCGGCAGCCGCAGCCGGTATCGCCCGTAGTCCTGCACCACCCCGCCGCGCGCCTGGGGCGGCAGGTAGGCGCCGCGCCGGGGCGGATAATAGCCGGGCGGCGGGCCATAGGCCTCGGGGCCGGGGCCGCGCTCCCAGCGTCCGCCGCCGCGATCGCCGCCGCC
>JAQGIV010000163.1 GCA_028290945.1 Phenylobacterium sp.
ATCGCCGACCAGGCCCGCACCATCCGCATCCCGGTGCACATGATCGAGACGATCAACAAGATCGTCCGCACCAGCCGCCAGATGCTGCACGAGATCGGCCGCGAGCCGACGCCGGAGGAGCTGGCCGAAAAGCTCGCCATGCCGCTCGAGAAGGTCCGCAAGGTCCTCAAGATCGCCAAGGAGCCGATCAGCCTCGAAACCCCCATCGGGGACGAGGAAGACAGCCACCTGGGCGACTTCATCGAGGACAAGAACGCCATCCTGCCGATCGATGCGGCGATCCAGTCGAACCTGCGGGAAACCACCACCCGCGTGCTCGCCTCGCTGACCCCGCGCGAGGAACGCGTGCTGCGCATGCGCTTCGGCATCGGCATGAACACCGACCACACCCTCGAAGAGGTCGGCCAGCAGTTCAGCGTCACCCGCGAGCGTATCCGCCAGATCGAAGCCAAGGCGCTGCGCAAGCTGAAGCACCCCAGCCGCTCGCGGAAGCTCCGCAGCTTCCTCGACAGCTAGGGCCCGCTCAGGTCGCGGCGTCCACGGCCGCCGCGACCGCGCCCGCGAACGCCATCGTCCCGGCCGCTCCGCCGAGGTCGGCGGTGCGCTGCGCCGGCCGATCCAGCACCGCATCCACCGCGGCGGCGATCCGCCGGCCGGCCTCGACCAGCCTGGCGTCGCCGTCGCGCTGGCCGCGCCAGTCCAGCAGCATGGCCGCCGACAGGATCAGCGAGGTCGGGTTGGCCACGCCCTTGCCGGCGATGTCCGGCGCCGAGCCGTGCTGCGCCTGCGCCACGCAGATCGCATCGCCGGCGTTGATCGAGCCGCCCAGCCCCAGGCTGCCGCTCAGTTCCGAGGCCTCGTCGGACAGGATGTCGCCGAACATGTTGGTGGTGACGATCACGTCGAACCGCTCGGGGCTGCGGATCAGCAGCGCCGCGGCCGCATCGACGATCACCTCGTCCAGCGTCACGTCGGGATAGGCCTCGGCCACCTTGCGCACCTCGCGCAGGAACAGGCCGTCGGTGAGCTTCAGCACATTGGCCTTGTGCACCGCCGTCACCTGGCGCCGCCGCCCGCGGGCCAGCTCGAAGGCCGCCGTCGCCACCCGCGCGCAGGCCCGGGCGGTGATCTTGCGGATGGCGAAGGCGCTGTCGGGGTCGGGCATGAACTCGCCAGGCCCGGCGAACATGCTGCGGTCGGCGTAGAAGCCCTCGGTGTTCTCGCGCATGATGACCAGGTCCATGGGCTTGCGCAGCACGCTCAGGTCCGGCCGCGAGCGGCAGGGCCGGATATTGGCGTAAAGCTCGAAGACGGTGCGCAGCTCGGCCGACGGATTGATCCCGCCCTCGGCGCGCGGCGGATAGTCGTAGTGCGAGACCGGCCCGAGGATCACGCCGTCGACCTGCGGAATCCGCGCCATCACCGCCGCCGGCAGGGTCGTGCCCGACGCCGCCAGGCTCGCCAGGCCGATGTCGTGGCGCTCGAAGGTCAGCCCCAGGCCCAGCCGCGCGTCGGCGGCCTCCAGCACCGCCAGCGTCGCTTCGGTGATCTCCGGGCCGATGCCGTCGCCCGGCAGGATCAGGATGTGCATGTGGCGAAGCCTTGCTGGCGAATCCGGCCCGGGAATCCAGGTGGCCGCCACATTCCCATTTGTCCTCGCCGCGATCCACGCCCACGCTCGCCCCGATGAACGCCAACGACTCCGAGGCCGTAGCCGAGCTGGCCCCCAGCGGCGTGCTGCGCGCCGCGATCAATCTCGGCAATGTGGTGCTGGCCCGCCGCGACCCGGACGGCCCGGCCGGGGTCAGCGTCGACCTGGCCCGCGAGCTGGGCCGCCGGCTCGGCCTGCCGGTCGAGCTCGTCGCCTACGCCACCGGCGGCGAGGTGATCCCCGGCCTCGACCGCGGCGCCTGGGACGTGGCCTTCCTGGCCATCGAGCCGGAGCGCGCGGTGCGGGTCAGCTTCACCCAGCCCTACGTGTTCATCGACGGGACCTACCTGGTGCGTGACGGCGCGCCCTTCGGATCGGTGGCCGACCTGGACGCCGACGGGACCCGCATCGCGGTCGCTGCGGGCGCGGCCTACGACCTCGCGCTCACCCGCCAGCTGCGCCACGCCACTCTGGTCCGCGCGCCCACCTCGGCGGCGGCCGTCGAGCTGTTCCGGGCCGAGAACCTGAACGCCTGCGCCGGCATCCGCCCGCTGCTGGTCGCCGCCGCGGCCGCCGGGCCGGGGCTGCGCGTGCTGCCCGACAGCTTCAGTCGCATCGAACAGGGCATGGCGCTGCCCGCGGGGCGTCCGCGGGCGGCGCGCTGTCTGGATGACTTCGTGGAGGCCGTGAAGGCCAGCGGCCTGGTGCGCGACCTGCTCGACCGCCACGGCCAGGGCGGGACGGAGGTTGCGCCTCCGTCCCGTCGCGGTCGTTAGCCGCCTTCGCCTCAGAACCGGGCCCGGATCGTCGCGAACCAGGTGCGGCCGATGATGTCGTAGGTCGCCGTGTCGGTGGTCAGCGGCTGGGCGCTGACGAACGGCGGCGCCTTGTTGCCGATGTTGGTCACCCCGGCCGACAGCTCCAGGTATTCGCGCACCCGCCAGTGCACGTCGGCGTCGAAGTAGTTGTAGGCCGGCACGCCCGGCGTGGTCGCGGCCGGGTTGGCCACCAGGTCCTGGTGCTTCATGGCGTCGATGTAGCGCCAGTGCAGGGCGGCCGAGACCGGGCCCATGGCCCAGCCGAAGGTGGTGTTGGCCTTCCAGGTGGGGTGGGCGACCTCGGGGCTCACCGAGGCGTTGCCGATGCTGCCGGCATAGTCGAGGATCGGCGCGCCCGGCAGCGACGAGACCTTGAACGAGTTCACATAGGAGATCACCGAGCTGACCTGGATCTTGCCGTAGCTCTCCGACAGCCCCACCGCGTCCAGGCCGAAGCGCCAGTCGATCTGGGTGTCGACGCCGTCGGTCGAATAGGTCGCCAGGTTCAGCAGGCCCTCGTGTCCCAGCACGATGTCGCCGGTCCGCGTATCGCGGGTGATCTGCTGGCAATAGACGTTGTTGACCGAATAGCCGGGGTTGCTGACCCCATCGACGTTGAAGCAGCGGGGCAGGATGCTGGTCATGGCCAGGGTGCCCACCGCGTTGTCGATCTTGATGTTGTAGTAGTCGACCGACACCTGCAGGTTGGCGATCAGCGGGTTGTCGAAGCGCGGGCTCCAGACGCCGCCGATCGAATAGGTCTTGGCCTTCTCCGGCGTCAGCTTGGGGTTGCCGCCCGAGGTGCCGAACACCGAGTCGACGCCATAGGTGTAGGTGGGCAGCAGGGCGGCCGGGATGCCCTGGGCCTGGCACAGCGCCGTGACCTGGGTGGCGTTCGGGCCGGTGCGGTAGCGACTGCCCGCCGCGCAGGGGTCGCCGGCGTTCGGCAGGGTGCCGATGGCCAGCTGGCCGTTGATGGTCGGCGCGAACAGCTCGCCGACGCTGGGCGCGCGCAGCGCCGTGGAATAGCCGCCGCGCAGCCGCAGGCTGGAGATCGGCTTCCAGCTCGCATCGATCTTGTAGGTGTTGGAGGCGCCGAACAGGTTGTAGTCCGACCGGCGATAGCCCAGGTCCACCGACAGGTCCTGGATCAGCGGCAGGTCCTTGAGCACCGGGATCAGCAGTTCGCCGAACACTTCCTTGGCCGTCTGCGTGCCGGAGGTCGGCACCGCGGTCGGATAGGATGGCGTGTCGTTGGCGATCAGCCCCTGGTCGGGCCGGTAGTCGAAGTTCATCGAGCGATAGTCGGCGCCCAGGGCGAAGCGCAGCTCGCCGGCCGGCAGGTCGTAGAGCTTGCCCTGGACCGTCGCCTCGACGTCCTTCTGGGTGATGGTGTTGGTGTTGTGCAGCTCACGCGTCGCATATTCGCGGCAGCCGGCGCTCAGCGGATTGTTGCCCAGCGGGTTCCAGGCGTAGCCGATGCAGGTCCCCTTGGAGCCGGTGAAGTTGGCCGTGCCGTTGAGGATGTTGGCGATCGCCGCCTTCGAGGTGTCGTTGGCCTGGTTGTTGACGTAGCTGTCGCGGCCGAACGCGCCATAGACGTCCCAGGTCAGGTCCGTGCCGGGGATGTCGCCCTTCAGCCCGCCGACCACCTGGTAGACGTCGTATTTGAAGGTCTGGATGCGGTTGCCGCTCATGGTCAGCAGCTTGACGATCGGCAGCGGCTGCTGGGTCGCCGTGGGATTGGCCGGATCGACCGGGCGCGAGGCCAGGATCGACTGCAGCGCGGCGTTGCCGGTGACGAACGGGTTGTTGAGCGGGATGAAGAAGAACTTGCCCGAGGCCGTGGAGCCGCCGGCGGTCTCGTCGCGCGCCGTGGATTCCATGAAGTTGAACTGGCCGTAGGCGTTGACGTGCTCGGTCACCGCATATTCGCCGCGGGCGAAGACGTTGTACTTGGTCAGCGGCACCTGGATGGCGAAGTACTGGCCCAGCGCCACCTGCACCTGGCGGCAGTTGGGGCTGATGTTGACGCCCTTGATGGTGCCCAGCCCGCGGTAGTTCTGCACGCAGTTCGTGCCGGCCAGGTCGGTGAAGATCGTCCCGTCGGTGTTGACGCCGATGGCGCCGTTATAGGCGCCGGAGCCGGCGATCGGCGTGGTGCCGGGATAGGTCGCCAGCACCGCATTGACCGCCGCGATGGTCGGCGCCGTGCCGAAGGTGCCGGCCGGGATGATGCCTTCCGGCGGCCGCGCCAGCTGGCGGATGTTGGCGAAGAACGGCCGCGAGGCGCCCTGCACCACCTCGCGCTCGGAATATTCCGCGCCGAACAGCGCGCTGCCCTTGTGGTCGTTCAGCTCGAAGTCGCCGCCGAGCACGGCCGAGAACTGGTTGTAGGCGCCGTCGCCATGGGTGCTCTCGCCATGGGTCGCCTTCAGCTCGAGACCGTTGAAGTGACGGCGCAGCTTGAAGTTGATCACCCCGGCGATGGCGTCGGAGCCGTAGGTGGCCGAGGCGCCGCCGGTGATCACTTCGACGTTCTCGATCAGCGCCATGGGGATGGTGTTGAGGTCGATGGTGCCGTCGGGGTTCGACGACTGCAGCCGCCGTCCGTCGAGCAGCACCAGGGTGCGGTTGGGGCCCAGCCCGCGCAGGTCGCCATAGGACTGGCCGCCGGCGAAGCCGCCGCCGCCCTGCACGTCGCCGACCTCGCTCTGGCCCTGGGCGGCCGCGAACTGCGGCATCTGGCCCACGGCCTTGTCCAGGGTCGGCTGGCCGGCGGCGGCGATGGTCTCGGCGCCGATGGTGGCGATCGGGCTGTCGGACTGGAAGTCGCGGCGTGAGATCAGCGAGCCGGTGACCACCACCTCCTCGACCTTGGCCGGGCCGGCGGCGGCCGGCGCAGCCGCCGGCTGGGCCTGGGCCATGGACCCGGCGAACACGATAGCGAACGCCGACGCGCCGCCCAGCAACTGGTGAATCTTCACGATGCCTCCCCTGTTTCCCGTCGTCACAACGCGCGGGAATCTTTTTGATTTCTGCCGGTCTGCCGCCCTGTCGGGCGACCGTCAGCCGTCTCGATTTCTATAGTGACGCCACCGACCCCTGCGTACCCGCATAGGTGGCGCGTCATGCCGTGCCCTTGGAACGCCGCCCTTGGCGCGGGGAGTCAGCTCCCGCCGCCCGGCGCCGTTCCGCCCTCGGAGATTCGTCCTCCGCTGAAGCTCGGACGGTCCCGGCCCAACCTGTCGCCAAACTGACGCAAACCTTGCAGCAACCTGAATGCGAGCTGACCGTGCCATGGACGCCCCTGCCTCCCTTAATGGGGAGGGACAGGCCGCAACGCGGCCAGGGCGGGGAAGCCACGACCGGGCGCCGCTCAGGCCTCCTCTTCAGGGGAGCCCGTCCCCGACGATCATGCGATTGTCCGCTGCGGTCATGGCCCTGTCCGCGGCGCCCGTTAGGCTGCCCGCAATGCCGCCGACCCTAGCGCCAGCCGTAGTTGAAGCTGATCGAGATACGCTCGCTCTTCGCGGCGTTGGCCGGGACCTCGTGGCGGAGCCAGCTCTCCCACATCAGCACCGTCCCCGGCGCCGGCGCCAGGTAGACGAAGCTCTGCAGCGCCTCGGGCGCATCGGCTCGCCGGGGCGGGGCGGCCATCATCAGCGGCAGGCGCGGGTCCTCCAGCTTCAGCGCCGAGGCGCCGGGCGGGGTGCGCACATAGACCGCGCCGGAGATCACGCTGTGCGGATGGATGTGGCCGGAGTGGCCGGCCCCGGGCTTCAGGACATTGACCCACAGGCTGTCGAGCTTCAGCCGCCCCTGGCCCAGGTCGAAGGCCAGGTCCCGCGCGAAGGCCCGCGCGTGGCCGTCCAACTGCCGTTTCAGCTCGCCGAACACGCTGGCCCGGGTCGGCAGGTCGCTGAGCGAGGCATAGGAGGTGTAGCCGCCGTAGCCGTGCGCCTTCGACCAGGCCTGGCCGGCCCGGTCCTCGGAGGCCAGCATGCGGCAGGCGGCCTCTAATTCGGCGTTGAAATTTTCGAACTTGGGGCGCGTGCTAAGCGTCGCTTCATATATCGGAGTCGGAAATAGGGGGCGGAGCGCCATGGTTGCGGCGCTAACGGTCCCATGAAGAATTGTCAAAGCGGTGGGCCATCTGGCGCTTGCGGCCAAGGTCCACTAGAGCATTATTTCAACGATAGCTCCGCCCGTCGTTTGGCGCGGAGGCCTTGGGGGGAAGTTAGACGATGAAGACGATTGCGGCCGCTCTGGCGATCGCCGGCTTTGTGCTCGGCGGCCAGGTTATCACTGGTCACGCATATGCGGCGCCGGCCAAGGCCAAGCCCGCGGGCGGCCACGCCGTCGCCTACAAGGCCCCGCGCGGGCCGGACAAGATCCATCCCGACCTGAACGGCGTCTGGCAGGTGATGAACACCGCCGGCTGGAACGTCGAGCCGCACGCCGCCAGCGCGGCGCTGCAGATGCGCCCGGGTCCCTACGGGCCGGTGCCGGCCAAGGACGTCCTGGCGCTGGGCGCCGTGGGCGCCGTGCCGGCCGGCCTCGGCGTCGTGCAGGGCGGCGAGATCCCCTACACCGCCGAAGCCAAGAAGACGCGCGACGACAACAAGGCCAACTGGGTCAGCCGCGATCCGGAGATCAAGTGCTACCTGCCGGGCGTGCCGCGCGCCAACTACATGACGCATCCCTTCCAGGTGTTCCAATCCGAGAAGCAGATGCTGTTCGCCTACGAGTACGCGGGCGCCGTGCGCAACATCCTGTTCACCGATCCGGGCCCGGCCCCGGTCGACAGCTGGATGGGCCAGTCGGTGGCGCACTGGGAAGGCGACACCCTGGTGGTGGTGGTCACCGGCCAGCTGGATTCGAGCTGGCTCGACCGGGCCGGCAACTTCCACTCGTCCGACATGAAGGTGGTGGAGCGCTACACGCCCGCCGGCCCCAACGTGCTGCGCTACGAGGCGGAGATCACCGATCCGGCGACCTTCACCCGGCCCTGGAAGATGAGCATGAACCTCTATCGCCACGTGGGCGAGGACGCGCGCCTCGGCCAGTTCAAGTGCGTCGAGTTCGTGGAAGAGCTTATGTACGGCAAGCTGCGGAAGAACCCGCTGCCCTGATCGCCTGTCTTGTACCTGCGGGAACCTGATGTACGATCAGGACACCCCGCGGGGAATTATCCCCGTTCGGACCCCGTTCATCGCGGTTCGAGTGAACTGAAGTAGTCGTCGGCATCCGGCGCTGGAGGCGCACCATGAATTCTCGTTTGACCCTGAGCACCATCCTCGGCGCCGGCATTCTCGCCGCCGCCGCCATCGGCGTCGGTTCGGCCGCCGCCCATCACGCCTTCTCCGCCGAGTTCGACGGCAAGTCGCCGGTGCTGCTGCGCGGCAAGGTGACCAAGGTCGAGTGGATCAATCCGCACGCCTGGGTGCACCTCAACGCCGCCGGTCCCGACGGCAAGGTCGAGGAGTGGATGGTCGAGGGCGGCACGCCCAACACCCTGCTGCGCGCCGGCGTCGACAAGAACACCCTGAAGGTCGGCACCGAGATCATCGTCCGCGGCTACCAGTCGAAGGACAAGGCCTGCACCCCGGTCTGCAAGGCGAACGGTCGCGACGTGACCTTCCCCGACGGCCGCAAGGTGTTCATGGGCTCGTCCGGCACGGGCGCCCCGAAGGACGGCTCGGATCCGGGCGACAAGCAGTAGTCTTCACGGCCACAAGGCTGGCGGAAGGGGAGCCCTGGCGGCTCCCCTTTTTGCGTCGCGCGGCGCAGCGTACGGAGCGAAGGGGAGGGCGGGCCCGTGTTGACCTATCTCTGGATCGCGCTGGGCAGCGCGCTGGGCGGCGTCGCCCGCTACGCGCTGGCGACCCAGGTCGCCCAGGCGGCTGGCGGCGCGTTCCCGTGGGGCATATTGCTGGTCAATGTGACGGGCTCGTTCCTGATCGGCCTGTTCGCCGCCGCGCCGGCCGGCCTGTCGCCCGACGCCCGGCTGTTCCTCACCGTCGGCCTCTGCGGCGGCTACACCACCTTCTCGAGCTTCAGCCTGCAGACGCTCGACCTGCTGCGGAGCGGCCAGGTCGTCGCCGCGCTCGGCAATATCGCGGGCTCGGTGGCGCTCTGTCTGCTCGCCGTCTGGGCGGGCGCCGCCGCCGGCGGTCTGATCGGCCCCGCCCGATGACTTGCGCCGGTCTGGCCAGTCGCTTTCCGCGTCCGGCTGAGGTAAGAGGACTCAGGGCGCTTGGCTCCTTTGCGCCGTTGATTTCAATAAAGAAATAGAGGGGGAGTGCCTTGATACGTGAAGCCTTGGTCTGGTTGCAGACCAGCCTCGGGAAGGGGACCGGCGACACCGCGCAGTCCTGGAGCGAGGCCCTGCTGGGCTCGCTCAACTTCTGGGGCCTGCTGGAGGGCACCCACCTCATCACCCTGGTGCTGTTCGCCGGCACCATCTTCGTGGTCGACCTACGGCTGCTGGGCCTCACCTTCCGCAAGACGCCGGTCTCGGTGGTCAGCGACAAGATCCTGCCGCTGACGGTGGCCGGCTTTGTCATCCTGATCGCCACGGGCTTGGCGCTCTTCTTCGCCAAGCCGTTGGTTTATTATCACAATATCTGGTTCCGAGCGAAGCTGGTGTTCCTGGTGCTGGCCATGCTGAACATCGTGATCTTCCACACCCGCGTGCAGAACAACCAGGCGGCCTGGGACACCCTGGAGCTCCCGCCGCGCGGGGCGCGGATCGCGGCGATGCTGTCGCTGCTTTCCTGGCTGCTGGTGATCGCGATGGGCCGCTTCATCCCCTACAACTGGTTCGACTGCGGCAAGCCGATACCGCACATCGTCAACGTCATGCAGGACTGCAAGACCTCCGAGCAAGGGGCGGTCGACAAGGAAGATATGGCCAAGCTGGGCGTGGCCAAGCAGGGGGGCCAGGCCCGATGAAGCTCACCTTCGAAGTCCTCCTCCCGGCGCTCAGGCCCTGGGTCGCGAACCTGGTCAACGTCTGGCCGGCCTACATCATCAAGCCCCAGTACGCGAACTGGGAAGTGCTGCACATCCTCGCCCTGACGCTGCTGGGCGGCACGGCGATCCTGATGAACCTGCGGCTGCTGAACGTCGGCATCACCGAGGAGCCGCCCTCGGAAATCTACCGCAACCTCAGGCGCTGGCAGGACCTGGGCGTCATCGGCATCATCGTCTCGGGCATCCTGATCGGCATGGCCAACGCCGAAAAGCTCTACGACTCCACCGCCTTCGTCGTGAAGATGTGCGCGCTGCTGGGCGGGATCATCCTGACCTACGGGGCGAGCCGGCCGGTGGCGCGGGCCGATGGCGCGGTCTCCGGCTCCGCCAAGCTGTGGTTCCTGCTGGGCGCGCTCATCTGGTTCGCCGGCGTGGTGATCATGGCCACCGGCGCCCTGATCAACGTCGGCCTCTATCACGTCATCACGGCGGCGGCGCTGGTGGTGCTGATCGCGGCCAGGGGCCGTCTGCGCTGGATCTATCTGATCGGGCTCGTGGCCCTGATCGCCGTCCAGCAGGGCATCACCCACGGCGTCTACCAGGGCGACGACATCGCCCACCTGGACCCGGTCAACAAGGTGTTCACGTGGCTCTACGCGATCTGGATCGTCGGCGCGGGCCTTGTGCGCCTGTTGCTGACGCGCCGTGAGGAGCGCCAGGGCGCCTACGTCCAGCTGATCGCCTGGTCGGGCATCCTGGTGTGGATCACCGGGGCCGCGGCCGGGCGCTGGATCGCCTTCGAATAGGCCGCCCTACCGCTTGCCGCGGACGTCCTGCAGCGAGAGCAGGTCGCGCCACATCTCGTCGGCGACCTTGATGACGCCCAGGTTGGCGCTGAACTGGTGTTTGGCCTCGATCTGCGTCACCGCCTCGCTGGCGAGGTCGACGCTACCGTCGCCGCCGGCCTGCGCGGTGCGCTGGGCCGAGGCCTCGAGGCTGGCGGAGGCGGCCATCAAGCCGTAGCGGGCGACGCTGATCGGGTCCATGGCCGCCACCCTGGCCCGGCCGCGGTTAAGGCCTCGCGAGCAAGCGTGGTGAACGAAGCTGAAAGGCGCTACCCTCGGGCGTCGGGACAGGAAGGAGAGCGCCATGGTGCGCACCATCGTCATCCTGGGCGCCGCCGCCGGCTTGCTGAGCGGACCGGCCGCCGCCCAATCCACCTTCAACCCGGCCGTCACCACCATCTGCCTCGACGTCGGCGGCCAGACCCGGCCGGTGACCTGCCAGGCCGAGGCCAGCCGCATCCAGCAGCGCGAGGACATCTGCCAGTGCCTGCGCGGCGGCCAGCCGGTGACGGTGTCGGTCTGCCCGCCGGGCGTCAGGGCGCCGGCCGAGAGCGCCGCCTTCGAGCGCGAGCGCTACAGCCTGGTGCACGACGGCAGCCTGGTGGGGACGACCAGCCGCGGCCGGCTGATCTGCGTGGCCCGCCGCGACAGCCTCAGCGGCCGCTGAGCGCGGCCTACTTGCCCAGCGCGGCGTAGACCAGCTTCTGGAACACCGGCAGGGCGACGCGCCCGCCCATCCGCTGGCCGGTGGCCAGCTGCGCGGCCGAGCCGGGATCGAGCGGCATGGAGTTCTGGATCAGGTAGATCATCACCATGTCCTGCGCCGGATCGGCCTGCCACCAGGTGCCGAAGGCGCCGGGCCAGCCGAACGCCCCCTTCGAGCCCGCCCCCATCCATTCCTGCTTCACAGGATCGGTGATCACCGACACCCCCAGGCCGAAGCCCTGGCCGCCCCAGAACGGGATGCCCATGAACGGGATCTGCCGCTGCGCCTCGCTCAGCCGGTTGGCGGTCATCAGGGCGATGGTCTCGGCCTTCACCAGCCGCACGCCGTCCACCTCGCCCTGGCCCAGCATCATGCGGGCGAACTTCAGATAGTCGTCGGCCGTGGAGATAAGCCCGCCGCCGCCGCCCTCGAAGGCCGGCGCGCTGTCGGTCAGCGGCAGGGAGACGTCCTCCAGCGGCCCGCCCTCCGGCGGCGCGCGGTAGAGCTTGGCCAGCCGGTCGCGCTTCTGCGGAGGACACCAGAAGAAACTATCATCCATACCGAGCGGGCCGAAGATCCGCTCGCGCAGCACCTCGCCCAGCGGCTTGCCCTCGATGCGGGCGACCAGGAAACCCAGCACCTCGGTGGCGTGGCTGTAGTGGAACCGCTGGCCGGGCGGATAGGCCAGCGGCAGGGTCCCCAGGCCCTTCAGCCAGGCGTCCGGCGTGCGGCTGTTCACCAGCGGCGAGCCCAGCGCGGCCTCATAGGCCTGGGCGATCGGCCCGATCGAGGTGAAGCCGTAGGCCAGGCCCGAACGGTGGGTCATCAGGTCCTCGACCGTGATGTCGCGCGGCGCGGGATCGGTGGCGTCCAGCGGCCCTTCGGCGTCCTTCAGCACCTGCAGGTCGGCGAGCTCCGGGATCCATTTGCTCACCGGATCGTCGAGCTTCAGCTTGCCTTCTTCCACCAGCATCAGGGCGGCGATGGAGGTCACCGGCTTGGTCATGGAGGCGATGCGGAACAGGGTGTCGCGGGTCATCGGGAGCTTCGCGGCGATGTCGCGGTAGCCCAGGGCGTTGACCTGGGCGATCTCGCCCTTGCGCCAGACCAGGGTCACGAAGCCGGAGAGGTCGCCGGCGTCGACCACGCCCTGCAGCGCGCCCGGAATCTGCGCCAACGCCTCGGGCGCGAGCCCGCCCGTACCTTGATCGCCGTACATCGCCAGATCCTCCGCCCCGCCTGTTATCGGCGTTCACTCAGCAATTGCGCAGGCGGGCAGGGCGGCCGTCAAGCGATCCCTACTGCCGGGCCGGCGCCTCGTAGGTGGCCATCATCTCGCCCTTGGCGATGGTGCTGGCCTTCAGGGCGTTGAGCAGCTCGTGCAGCGGGGTGTCCTCGCCCATGGCCAGGATGTCGTCGAGGGCGAAGATCTGGAAGTAGTAGTGGTGCAGGCCGTGGCCGACCGGCGGGCGCGGGCCGAACCAGCCGTAGCCGCCCATGCCGTTCTTGCCCTGCACCCCGCCCTGCGGCGTCACCAGGCGCGGCGTGTTCGGCAGGCCGGGCTCCAGATGCTGGGTCTCGGCGTGGATGTTCCAGATCATCCAATGGAGGAAGGGATGCTCCTGCGGCGCGTCCGGGTCCTCGACCACGATCGCCCAGGACTTCACGTCGGGCACGTTGGTCCAGCGCAGCGGCGGGGATCGGTTGTCGTGATAGGCGGAATATTCATCGGCCAGCCGGCCGTCGGCCCCCTGCGCGGTCGAGGTCAGGGTGATCCCGGTGGGCAGGATCGGGTCGACCTTCAGGATGGTGATGGCTTCGCCGGAATGCTCGGGCATGGCGCGTCTCCCGTTGGGGGTCAAAGGCCTCAACCGGCGGCGGGCGGGTTGGTTGCGCCGCGGTTGGCCCAGATTGAAAGCTCGGCCCGGGCTGCGTATATGCGGCCCACCGCGGGACGGCGTCGGAGGAATTTGCGAATGCTGGTGACCTTGCTGAAGGCCAAGCTGCATCGCGCGACGGTGACCCAGGCCGACCTCGACTACGAGGGCTCCATCGCCATCGACCGCGACCTGCTGGACGCCTCGGGCATCCTGCCGCACGAGCAGGTGGACGTGCTGAACATCACCACCGGCGCGCGCTTCACCACCTACGCCATCGAGGCGCCGCGCGGCTCGCGGGTGATCGGCGTCAACGGCGCCGCCGCCCGGCTGGTGCAGAAGGGCGACAAGGTGATCGTCGTCACCTACGGGATGCTGCCGGCCGAGGAAGCCCGCAACTACTCGCCCACGGTGGTGCTGCTCGACGAAGGCAACCTCATCAAGCAGGCGGCCTGATGCGCGCTCTGGCGAGCCTCGCGGCCGTCGTCGCCGTCGGCCTGGCCGCCTGTTCGCCCACCGCGCCCAAGGGCGTCGACAAGGCCAAGCTCGACGCCGCGGTCTCCGACGCCATCGGCGATCCGGCGAGCTGCCTGCTGATCGCCGAACAGGCCTCCGGCAAGGTGGTCTATCGCTACAACACCGCCACCGTCTGCGCCCGCGAGCTGCCCTCGTGCCTGGCCGCCGGCCAGGGCCCCGCCGCCTGGCCGGTGAAGGACCTGCTGGCCGCCACCGTCAAGGACGGCCAGCCGCGCAGGCTCTCCTGCAACGCCACCGCCGACGCCTCGCGCGGGGTCAGCTGGACGTCCGGCGTGCTGCCCGGCAAGGGCCTGGCCTACGCCGCGGTGATGGAGGGCACGCGCACCTTCCCCGGCCGCATGATGGCCGACCGCATCGAGCCCCGGCTCAAGGATCTCGGCCTGCAGTAGGCGGCCTCAGCGGGCGAGTTCGTAGACGCCGCTCACCTGGATCCGCACCTGCATCTCGCCCGGCGAGACCGGGGTCGGCGCCGCCATGCGCTTGGAGGCGGTCATCATCATCTCCACCGGCTGCGGCGGGCTGTAGCTTGCGCCCTCCGTCAGGTTCACCAGCCGCGCGATGGGATGGCCCACGGCCCGCGCATAGAGCTCGGCCTTGGCCTGCAGGGCGCGCACCGCCACCAGGCGGGCGGCGTCCTCGGCCGCGGTGGGATCGATCAGGCCGAAGCTGATCCCGCCGACGTTGGTGGCCCCGGCGCCCACCGCCGCATCCACCGTCTGGCCCAGCCGCCTCAGGTCGCGGGCGATCACCGTCACCTGGTTGGAGGCCTCGTAGCCGGTCAGCCGCGGCGGCTGGTTCTGCTCATAGAGGTACTTCGGATTGACGTTGAGCTGCGAGGTGCGGATGTCGCGATCCGCCAGGCCGGCCCGCTTCAGCGCCGCCATCACCCGCGTCATCTGTTCGGCGTTGGCGGCGAGCGCCTGGGCCGCCGTCGCCGCCTCGGTCTGCACGCCCAGCGTGATGGTCGCCATGTCCGGCGTCGCCATCACGTCGCCGTAGGCCGAGAGGTTGAGCGTGGTCGCCTGGAAGCGTGCGTCCATGGCCGGGGGCGCGGGTTGCGCGAAGGCCACCTGCGCCGCGGTGGCGACGACGGCGATGGCCAGCGCGGCGGCGCGCAGGAAGCTCTTCATGGCGGTCTCCTCAGGAAAGCGTGGCCGCCAAGCTGCGCCGCCGAACCTGAACGCGAGCTTTAAGGCCGGTTGCGCCCATGCTAACCGCGCTGAGGTCAGCCGTCGCTGCGGGGGCCCGTAGCTCAATTGGTTAGAGCCGGCCGCTCATAACGGTCTGGTTGCAGGTTCGAGTCCTGCCGGGCCTACCAGCAGCGCGTCCCGGGATACTCAGCGCCTGGCGCCAGCGAGACCTGCATTTTCCGCGCCGAGCGGACGTCGCCGTTCTGCTCAAACCGGAATGATCGAAGGATGATCATTGACCTGATCGGAGGTGAGCGATAGCGATTGGCTGTTTGCGACGTCCCGCCGTGCGACGACCTACCGGAACGATCGCGATCCAACGAAGAGGGCGGGGGGCATGACCGGGGTGAGGCTTCGCCGCGCAGCTCGAGCCGGCGCGTTGCTGGCGCTCCTGGCGTCGGTCGCCTACGCCCAGCCGGCGCCGGGCGGCTCACCGGCGGCGATCGTCCCGCTCTGGCCGCAAGGCGCGCCCGGCGCGCTCGCCTGGACCCGGCCCGAGACCGATGCGGCGAGCCCGCCGCTCGGCGAGATCGTGCGCAACGTCGCCCGCCCGACACTGGAGGTCTATCTCCCCGACCCCAGGCTGGCCACCGGCGCGGCGATGATCGTGGCGCCCGGCGGCGGCTTCCATATGCTGACCATCGCCAACGAGGGGCGCGACGTGGCCCGCTGGCTCAATTCGCTGGGTGCGGCGGCCTTCGTGCTGAAATATCGGCTGCTGCCGACCGGCGACGATTTCCCGGGGCCGCTGTTCGCCATGCTGACCCATCCGGAGACCATGTCGGCCGCGGTCGCGCCGCTGCGGCCGCTCGACACGGCCGATGGCGAGCAGGCCGTCCGGCTGGTGCGCGCCAACGCCCGCAAATGGCGGATCGCTCCGAAGCGGGTGGGCATGATGGGCTTCTCCGCCGGCGGGGCGGTCACCGTCTGGACGATCCTGCAGAACCATCGCGACAGCCGCCCGGACCTGGCCATGGCCATCTATCCCGGCGCCTTGCCCGATACGCTCGACGTGCCGGCCGCCGCGCCGCCGCTGTTCGTGCTGGTTGCCGAGGACGACCGGCTGGCCGGACCCGACAGCAAGCGGCTGGCCGCCGCCTGGCAAGCGCGCGGGGTGGCCAGCGAGCTGCAGCTCTATCCCACCGGTGGCCACGGCTTCGGCATCGCCAAGCGGGGCAAGCCCACGGACGATTGGCCCACGCGGGCGGAAGCCTGGCTGCGGGGCCAGGGGTGGTTGAACAGGCGGCGGGAGCGGGGCGGATGAGGCGATCTTGGACAGGCGCGGCGCTGGCGGCGGGGCTGGGGATCCTCGGCCTGGCGGGGCCGGCCGCCGCGGCCACCTGCGAGAGCCTCAAGGACCTCAAGCTGGCCGACGCCCACGTGGAGAGCGCCGTACCGCTGGCGGCGAGCGACGTGGTCACCCCGGCCGGCTTCCAGCCTAGGCTGACGGCGGGCACGCCGGTCTGCCGGGTGATCGGGGTGCTGACGCCCACGCCGGCCTCGCAGATCCGCTTCGAGGTCTGGCTGCCGGGCGCCGGCGGCTGGAACGGCAAGCTGCTGGGCTTGGGCAACGGCGGCTACGGCGGCAGCTTGAGCGGCCCCATGCTGCTGATGCGCGGCGAGGTGGCCCGCGGCTACGCGACGGCCGCCTCCGACATGGGCCACACCGCCGGCGGCGACATCGACGCCAAATGGGCGCTGGGCCAGCCCGAGAAGATCAAGGACTTCGGCTATCGCGCCATCCACCTGACCGCCGGGGCGGCCAAGGCCCTGATCGCCGCCTACTACGGCGCGGGCCCCAAGCTTGCCTATTTCCACGGCTGCTCGGACGGCGGCCGCGAGGCGCTGATGGAGGCCCAGCGATTCCCGCAGGACTATGACGCCATCGCCGCCGGCGCGCCGGCCATTCCCTGGACCGGGCTGATGTCGGGGTTCCTGTGGAACAATCGGCTGCTTTCGCAGCCCGGCTCGGCGCTTCCCAAGGCGAAGCTGCAGCTGGTCCAGGCCGCCGTCCTGGCGCAGTGCGACCGGCTGGACGGCGTGGCCGATGGCGTGCTCGAGGACCCGCGCGCCTGCCGCTTCGATCCCGCCCGCCTGCAGTGCAAGGCCGGCGACGCGGCGAGCTGCCTCACGGCCGAACAGGTGAAATCCCTCAGCGGGCTCTATCGCGGCCCGACGGGCGGCGGCCGCAGCCTGTTCCCCGGCTTCACGGCCGGCGGCGAGGCGATCCCCGGCGGCTGGGAGGGCTGGATCACCGGACCCACCGCCTCGCAGGGGCGGTTCGCCACGGAGTTCTTCCGGTGGATGGTGTTCGCCGACCCCAACTGGGATCCGGCAACCTTCAACATCGAGCGCGACGGGGCCCGCGCGCGGCGCGGCTTCGGCCCGATCCTCGACGCCGACAATCCCGACCTCAGCGCGTTTCGCGCCCGTGGCGGCAAGTTGATCCTCTACCACGGGTGGGCGGACGCCGCGATCCCGGCCAAGAACACCGTCGCCTACTATCAGTCCGTGCAGGCCAGGATGGGCCCCAGGACGGCGGACTTCGCCCGGCTGTTCCTGGTCCCGGGCATGTCGCACTGCGCCACCGGTCCCGGCCCCAGCGTCTTCGACGCGGTGGGCGCGCTGGACGCCTGGCGCGACAAGGCCGCGGCGCCGGAGCGGCTGATCGCCACCAAGTACGACAACGACATCTTCGCCTACCTGGGACTGCCGGCCAAGCCGGTGCGCACGCGGCCGCTCTGCGCCTATCCCAAGGTCGCCCGCTGGTCCGGGTCGGGGTCGACGGACGACGCGGCCAACTTCAGCTGCGCGGCCCCGCGAGGGCGCTGAGACCCGTCAGTCGCGGGCCACGGTTAGCCGCCCCGACATGATCGAAATGAACCATTTGCGTTCAGAACGGATCATCGACAGAGTGGCCTGAACAGGCGCTCAAGGCGCCGAGGGAGGGGACGATCATGGACATCGGCGTTCCCGCCGCGCGTGGCGCGGCCCAGACACCGTCCATGGAGGCCTAGGCGTGGCGTCACCGTTTCCCTTCCGGCTGGCGCTCTGCGCGGCCGCCGTGGTGCTCATGCCGGGGCAGGGCCTGGCCCAGATTCCCCGCGCCGCCGCGCGGCCCGACGCGCCGCAAGACGCCCTGGAGGCCGGCTTCCGCGCGCCGCCCAACGCCGCCAAGCCGCGCGCCTGGTGGCACTGGATGAACGGCAATGTGACGCCGGCGGGGATCAAGGCCGACCTCGAGTGGATGAACCGCGTGGGCATCGGCGGCGCCCACTATTTCGACGCCGGCGGCATCCTGGCCAACTACCAGTTCATCACCCCGCGCGTGGTGGTCGGCGACGCCAACTGGCAGGCCGACATCCGGCTGGCCGCCAGCACCACCGATCGGCTGGGCATGGAGTTCACCACCGCCGCCTCGCCGGGCTGGAGCGAGACCGGCGGCCCTTGGATCACCCCGGCCCAAGCCATGAAGAAGTACGTCTGGAGCGAAACCCTGGTGGAGGGCGCAAAGCCGTTCCGCGGGACGCTCGGGCATCCGCCGACCGTCACCGGCGGCTTCCAGACCGCGGCGATCCAGGACAGCCTCGGGGTCACGGCCAACACCGGCAAGGCCGAGAGCTTCTATGCCGACGCCCTGGTCGTCGCCTACCGGTTGCCGGAGACGGAAGCCGCCATCCTGCCGCCGGGTGCGATCACCGTCAGCGGCGGCGGTAGCGACCTCGAGCGGCTGGGCGACGGCGACCTGGCGCGGACGGTCCAGGTGGTCGGCGACGCGGACGGGGCGCCGGCCTGGATCCAGGTGGCCTACGCCACGCCGCAGACCGTGCGGGGCCTGTGGCTCGGGGTCGCCGGGCTGGGGGCCAGCGGCGGCCCGACCAAGCCCCAGCTGCTGGTCAGCGACGACGGTCAGGCCTGGCGGGTGGGGGCGACGCTCACCGGCCCGGCCGACGCGATCATGAAGAGCTACGGCTTCGCGCCGCTGACCGCGCGCTTCTTCCGCCTGACCCTGCCCGCGACGCCGCGCATGCCCGTGCCGGTCGGCATGCCCGACTTCGCGCCGCCGGCCCGCCCGGTGCGGGTCGCGGTTTCGGAGTTCGCCCTGCAGAGCGGCGCCACCGTCGACCGCTTCGTGGAGAAGGCCGGGTTCTCGGATCCGCTCGACTATGCCGCGGCCCCCACCGCGCCGGTGTCGCCCGACGCGGCGATCCGCAAGAACGCGGTGGTCGATCTCACCGCCCGCCTGCGGCCGGACGGCAGCCTCGACTGGACCCCGCCGGCCGGCCGCTGGCGGGTGATCCGCCTGGGCTATTCGCTGGTCGGCACCAAGAACCATCCCGCCCCGGTCGAGGCCACCGGCCTGGAGGTCGACAAGTTCAGCCGCAAGCACGTGGCGGACTACATCGAGGCCTACCTGGGTCGCTTCGAAGCCGCGGCGGGCAAGGACCTGGTGGGCGCGCGCGGCCTGCAGAACCTGCTGTCCGACAGCTGGGAGGCGGGCGTCCAGAACTGGACCGACGACATGCCAGCCGAGTTCCGCCACCGGCGCGGCTATGACCTCACGCCCTGGCTGCCGGTGCTGGCCGGCCACGTCGTCGAGAGCTCGGAGGCCAGCGACAAGTTCCTGTGGGACTTCCGCCGCACGCTCGAGGATCTGCTGTCGCAGCACTACGCGGTGATCGCTGAGGCCCTGAAGCGCCGTGGCATGGGCTTCTACAGCGAGGCGCAGGGCGACGGCTGGCGGGCCATCGGCGACGGCATGGAGATGAAGCGCCACGCCGACATCCCGATGGCGGAATACTGGTACCGCCCGTTCAACGCCGGCCCCGGCCAGCCGGCGCTGAAGGTCGACATGAAGGAGTCGGCCTCGGTGGCGCACATCTACGGCAAGCCGCTGGTGGCCAACGAGTCGCTGACGGTGTTCGCCGCCCGCGATCCGTGGGGCTTCTCTCCGGAGATGCTGAAGCCGGTGGTGGACGAGATCTTCGCCCACGGCGTCAACCGCATCGTGCTGCACACCTCCGCCCACCAGCCGTCGGACGACAAGAAGCCCGGCCTGGCGCTGGGGCCGTTCGGCCAGTACCTCAATCGCCACGAGACCTGGGCCGAGCAATCGGGGCCGTTCCTCAGCTACATCGCCCGCAGCTCCTACCTGCTGCAGCAGGGCCGCTTCGTGGCCGACGTGGCCTATTTCTACGGGGAGGATCGGCCGCTCGCCGGCCTGTTCGGCGGCCAGTTCGACGAGGCCGCCGGCCGCCTGCGGATCGAGACGCCGGAGGGCTATGGCTACGACTTCATCAACGCCGAGGCGCTGCGCGAGGAGACCTCGGTCGCGGACGGGCGGCTGACCACGCGGGCCGGCATGTCCTACCGCGTGCTCTACATGCGCCCCGACGCCACCGCGCTCACCCTGCCGACCATCCGGAAGCTCGAGGCGCTGGTCGAAGGCGGCGCAGTGCTGGTCGGCGCGGCGCCGAGCAAGGCCCTGGGACTGAGCGCCAGCGATGCCGAGGTGCGCGCCGTCGCGGACCGCATCTGGGGTCCCTCGCCAGCCCCGGCGGGCGAACGATCGGTGGGCAAGGGCCGCGTCTATTGGGGTCGCCCCCTGGCCGAGGTCCTGGCCGCCGAGCAGGTGGCGCCGGACGTTTCCTTGGCCGGCGGACAGCCGGACAGCTACGTCATGCAGGCGCACCGGCGGACGCCGGACGCCGACATCTACTTCCTCACCAACCGCAAGGATCGCCCCGAGCGGCTGGCGGCCAGCTTCCGCGTCGCCGGCCGGGCGGCGGAACTCTGGCGCGCCGACAGCGGCCGGGTCGCGGCGGCCAGCTACCGCATCGAGGGCGACCGCACGGTGGTGCCGCTGGAGCTCGGTCCCAACGAGGCGGTGTTCGTGGTGTTCCGGCGGGCGGCCACCTCGGCGGCCTTCACCGCGCCGGCGCTCAAGACCGTCGACCTGGGCGGCGTGAAGGGGCCCTGGCGCCTGAGCTTCCCATCCGGCCTGGGGGCGCCGCCCGAGCTGGTCTTGCCGGCCCTGGCCTCCTGGAGCGACAGCGCCCAGCCTGGGGTGAAATACTTCTCCGGAACGGCGACCTACGCCACCAGCTTCGAGGTCGCGCCGCGCGCGCTGCGGCCGGGCGGCCGGCTGTTGCTCGACCTGGGGTCGGTCAAGGAGGTCGCCGAGGTGCTGGTGAACGGCAAGCCGGCCGGCATAGCCTGGAAGGCGCCCTATGTGGTGGACATCACCGGCGCGGCGAAGCCGGGCCGCAACCGCCTCGCGGTCAAGGTCACCAACCTGTGGGCCAACCGCATGATCGGCGACGCCCAGCCCGGCGTGACGCACAAGTTCACCTGGACCGCCCTCGACGTGCTGCCGAAGAGCGACATCCTGGTGCAGCTGACCGGCTGGCGGGCGGACGCCAAGCTGCTGCCGTCGGGCCTGCTGGGCCCGGTCAGGCTGGAGTCGCGCGGGCCGTGAGCGGCGCGTCCAGCGCGGCCGGCGCGCGGCGCGGCGTGAGGCTCACCGTCATCGGGCCGGCCTGGACGGCGAACACCCTGACCACGCCGGGGGCGGCCTCCCACCGGCAGCCGGCCGGCGCGGCCACCTCGACGCCTGCCGGATAGGCCACGGCCGGGGTCGCGATCTCGGTGGGCGCCGCGAGGCGCGGGTCGGCCTCGATCACCGCCTCGAAGGCCCGGGTGGCGCGATCGAAGCCCTGGCGGAGCAGGCGTCCCTGCGCGGCGCGCACATAGGGCCTGGCGAAGCCTTCCACGGCCCGGCCCCCGTCGTGGGCGCCGTCCTGCTGGTCGCGCGAGAAGATCGAGAGATCCTCCTGGTTCCAGCCGTCGCCGATCCGCGGATCGTTGCGATTGGAGGCCGAGTAGTTCCACCAGGTCGCCGAAAGGCCGAGCGCGTCCAGGGCGTCGGACATCAGGTGCAGGGCGAGCGCCTGTTTGGCGAACACCTGCGGGCCGCGCGCGCCGGCCGCCCAGGCGGCGTAGGACGCGCCGTCGTCCAGCTCGAACTGCACGCCGATCTCGCCGATCAGGGTCGGCCCGCCGAACGGCTCCGCCAGCGCCTTTCGCGCGCCCAGGCTCTCGACGTAGCTGCGCCGCACCGCCGCCTCGCCGCGCAGCGGCCGGCCGGTGAAGGCGTCGACATGGTCGTCCACGTCGAAGCGCTTGGTGGCCAGGTTGGCGAGGTCGTACCAGTGGGGTGCGTTGACCGAGGCCGGCGGCATGGTCCGCGGGTAGGGCCGGCCGACGAACGGGCCCGCCACTTCGATCTCCGCGAACAGCAGCCAGTCGGGCCGGTGCGCGCGCATGGCGCCGGCCACGACCTCGAAGAACGGCGCGAAGACGTCGCGCGGCACGTCGAGGCCGGCGCCGCTCGGCCCGCGCCGGAAGGCTTCTTCGTCGAGGGCGCAGGCCGCGCCGTCGCGGAAGGCGTAGATCCCCGCCGCTTCGAACGGACAGCCGGCGTCGTCGGCCCAGATCGCCACCCCGGCCGGATTGAGCGTCCGCTCGGCGACCACCCGCGGCGCGCCCTCTTCCCGGCCGCCGAACACCGGCACGGTGGTCGCTGCGCCGCGCGCCAGGGCCAGGCCGTCCAGCGGGCTGATCGCCGGACCGATGGCCAGCGGCGAGGGATTGTCCAGGCCGCGGTCGCTGAGCCCCTGTCCCAGCCAGCCGATGGACGGCTCGTTGAGGCTCTCGAAGCCGACGACATGGGCCAGCCCCGCCAGCCGCTGCGCCACCTGGTCCAGGCACGCCAGGTAGCGGCCCTGCAGGAAGTCCTGCACGTTGCGGCCGTCGATCTCGAAGCGCGGCGTCAGCCAGCGGCCGCCGAAGAACAGGCTCCACATCAGGCCGTTGGCCGGCAGCCGGTAGTTCGACGACCAGGACATCCGCGGATATCCCGCCTGATGCGGGTTGGGGTCGGCGTGGTCGAAGGCATGCTGCATCACCAGGGCCGCGTTGGCCGCATGGAAGCGCGTGAAGTCCAGGCCCACCGCCTCGAACGTCCAGCCCGGCGCGCCGCTGCCGCCGCTCATCCGGCTCCAGGCGTCCTGGTGGAAATCCACGACCACATAGAGGCCGAAGTCGCCGGCCAACCGCGCGATCTCGGCGAAGTAGTCCAGGTAGGCCGCGTCGTAGACGCCCGGCCCCGCGTGTTCGACGGCCTCCCAGGTGGTCAGCAGCCGCACGCAGTTGAAGCCCCAGGCCCGCAGCCGCGAGAAGTGCTCCTCCGCCTCGCCCAGGGGGAACGGCCGGCCCACGAAGCTGACCACGCGGTGATCGGCGAAGTCGCTCGGATGGTCGGTGCCGCCGTCCGGCCACGGCGTCTTCGAATCACCCCCCAGATTGACGCCGCGCAGCAGCACGTCGCGGCCTTCGGCGTCGATGAAGCGATCGGCGAGGACACGTAGGGGGGACGGCGGCATGGCAAAATCCTCGGAGAGCCAGGCGGGGGCCGGTTCTCGTGCACAATACAAACAGTTTAGACCGCTTATAAGTTACGGCCGCAAGACTTCGGGCGGCCCGGATTTCAGGCCGGCGGAATGCGGCCCTCGTAGAGCGCCCGGAGGAAGCGCTTGAGCAGCTCGATGGCTTCTTCCAGCTCCTTGCGGTCCCTGACCAGCATCAGGTCGATGGACAGGCCGCGGACCGCCGCCACGAACAGCCGGCGCATGGCGTTCATCTCGGGCAGGTCGGGAAACCCGCCGTCTTGCAGGATCTGCTCGACGGTGGCCCGCGAGGTCGCCTCGATCTGGCGCTCGAGCGGGGCAAGCCGCGCCGCCAGCTCCGGGTCGGAGCGCGAGCCCATCATGATCTCCAGCACCGCCATGGCCGAGGGCCGGGTCAGGACGTCCCACATCAGCTCCGGGAACTGGAAGAACCGTTCGCGCGGGGAGGCGGCTATGGCGCCGCGCCGCCGATACTCCTCGGTCTCGCGGCCGTAGACCTCGCTGACCACCGCCAGCATCAGATCGACCTTGGTGGGGTACTGGTGCAGCATCGCGCCGCGGCTGACGCCGGCCTCTTCGGCGATCAGGCCGGTGGTGGTGGCGCCGTAGCCGAGCCGATGCAGCACCGCGATCGCGGCGTCGACCAGCTTGCGCTGGGTTTCGGCGCTGCGCTCCGCCTGCGTGCGGCGCTCGACCGACGTCTGCCGCGGACGGCGCGTCCGGCGCGGCGTGGCCGAAATGTTCACGGCGTCATCGCTCACCGGCTCCGATCCCCCTTCTGGCCCTGGCTTGTGTAACGTGGTCACGGCGCGAAGTCAGGCGGCGTTCGGCCGGAGCCGCAGTCGCCTGGACAAAGCCGCCGCCCGAAGTCCTGACGGAGCTTCGGGCGGCGCGCAGGGCAGGGAAGGACGTGGCGCCGCTGCAAGTCGTCCGGAGACGGGGTCAAAACTTGGCGCGAAGGCCGATCGAGGTCAGGCGCCCGACCGTCGAGCCGTTCGCATAGCCGACGTTGGTGTTGGCGTAGGGCGGCGTCTCGTCGAAGACGTTGTCCACGTTCAGGGTGAGCATGGCGTTCGAGAACGGCCCCCGGATCGGCAGGTCGTAGCCAAGGAACAGGTCGACCGTCTTGAAGGCGTCGATGCGGCTTTGTCCGACCAGGCCGAGGATGGGGTAGCCGCCGCGGTAGTTGTAGGCGGCCCGGGCGGTGAAGGCGTCGAGCTTGCCGCTCACCGAGGCCACATAGAACAGCTTGCCGGTGCCGTTCTTCAGGGTGTCGGTGAACGGGCCGCTGACGCCGGACGCCAGCTGCTTGCTGAGCGTGTAGGTGCCGACCAGGCGGGCGTTGACCACGGCCGACCCGAACGGGCGCGTGTAGGAGGCGTCGAAGTCGATGCCCTTCTGGCGCAGGGCGCCGAAGTTGTTGAGCCGGGCGTCGACCAGCAGGAACGGCGAGCGGCCGACATAGAGGCTGTCGATGCTGGGCGCGCCGACGATCTGCAGGTTGCCGGCCGCCGCCTTGGCCTGCGCCAGGGTCGGATTGATGGTGAAGAACGGCGCGAAATTGGGGTCGGTGAACAGCGTCGCCGAGGACACCAGGCCGATCAGGTCGGTCATGTCGACCTTGTACCAGGTGGCGCTCAGCGCCAGTCCGTCGATGGCGTGCGGCTTCCAGTCGAAGCCGGCCTGCCAAGTCTTGGCGGTCTCGGGGCGCAGGCTCGGATTGCCGCCGGCCAGGATGATCGTCGGCCGGAACAGGTCGGTGATCGGGCTGCCGACCGGCCGGAACGGGCTGATCTGCAGGATCTGCACCTGCGAGGAGATGGCGGCGGACGAAATGGTCGGCAGGTCGGGCGCGTGGAACGCGGTCCCGTAGTTGCCGCGGATCAGCAGCTCCTCGAACGGCCGCCAGTTGACGCCGAACTTCGGATTGGTCGTCCCGCCGACGTCGCTGTAGTCGTCGTGCCGCACCGAGGCGGAGAAATCCAGGCTCCGCAGGCCGGGCCGGCCGTTGCCCGGTCCGACGATCGGCACCAGCACTTCGGCGAACAGGGCGTTCACGGTGCGCGAGCCCGACGCGTTCGGGACCGGGCCGGTGGCGCTGGTCGGGCCGCTGCGAAGCTGCTGCTTGAGGTTCGAGTAGAGGCTCTCGGCGCCCACCGCGAGCCGGACGTCGCCGCCGGGCAGGGCGAACAGGACGCCGTCGGCGACCACCTGGAACTGGGCCATGCGCTGGCTCGCGAGGGCCAGGTTCTGGAAGTCGTTGATGGTCGCCAGGACGGCCGGGTTGGTGGCCGACAGGTCGTAGGGGTTGAGCGCGGTGGCGGTCGTGGTCCCGCCCAGCGCCAGCGAGCCGGCCGCGGCGTTGACCAGGTCCTCGTGGATCTCGTTGAAGCTGCGCCCGACGTTGGCTTGCGCGCGCACCTGCCAACGATCGGTGACGTCGTATTTCAGCGTCGAGGTGGCGCCGTAGGATTCGAACCGCTGGGGCGTGACGTTGCTCGGGCCGAACACGCCGGCATAGGAGAAGGCGACGGTCTGCGCCTGCTCGGCGCCGATCGGCCGGAAGTAGGGGTTGGCGGCGGTGATGACGCCCGACTGCGACGACTGGGCGGTGCGGACCACGGTGTTGCGCCGCGACCAGTAGGCCGTGGTGGTGAACTCGAGCTGCGGGGTCAGCTGCTGCGTGAACGCCCCGAACAGGCTGTGGCGGGTTTCCTGCGGATAGATGTCGACGGCCTTCTGGTCGTCGCAGCGGTTGAGCGTTCCGGCCACCCGCCCCGGCAGGGCGTAGGTCGTGGCGCCGATGGTTATGTTGCCGGGGGTGCAGGCGGTGTTGCGAAGGTCGGAGCCGCCCTGGGCCATGTGGTTGGACGTGGCGTAGCTGCGATCCGCGCCCAGCAGGTCGTCGTGCTTGGCGTAGGCGTAGGACAGCACGCCCGAGCCTCCGGACCACGCGCGGCCGATCGTCAGGTTGGCGTCGTAGGTGGTGTAGTTGTCGGCGAAGCCGTAGTGGCCGGTCGCCTCGACGCCGTCGAAGTTGCGGCGGGTGATGAAGTTGATGACGCCGCCGATCGCATCGGAGCCGTAGATCGAGGACCCGCCGCCCGGGGTCACCTCGACCCGCTCGAGGATGCCCGGCGGGATGATCGTCGGGTCGGGGAAGGTCTGCAGGATGCCCGCGCCGACGATCCGGTGGCCATCCATCAGGATCAGGGTCGTGCTGTCGCCGGGGAGGCCCAGGTTGCGCAGGTTCGGCGTCACCAGGGGGCTGCCGGCGTCCTGGTTACCGCGGGGCAGGGTCCCGAAGAATCCGATCTGCGGGATGGTGGCGAGCAGGTCGCCGGCCGAGGCCACGCCGGTCGCCACGATCTCGTCGTGGGCGACGCTGATCAGGTTCGTGCCGGTGGGCGCCACGCCGCGCAGCAGGGTGCCGGTGACCACCACCTCGGACACCGCCGTCGGCGGGGCGGCGTCGCCGGCCTTGGCCGCCGGCCGCGCGGTGGGCGGCGACGGCTGAGCCTGCGCCGCCGCGGCGGACAGCAGGGCGGCGAGCGCCAGCGCGCCCGATGCGGATGATCTGAGAATCTGCTTGCGAGTCATGGTTTCCTTCCCCCCGGGAGCTGCGCGCTCCTCGTCTTGATGGCATCCTACATACGGGATAGCCTGCTTGTAAATGCACTATCAGCGGCGCCGTCAGGCCTGCGAACGGGGAGTGAGGCGGCGTGGCGCGATCGAGATCGGCAAGCTTGGGACTGGGCGTTGCGGTGGGCGTGGCCTTGCTGGCGGCCGGTGCGGCCGCCGCCGCGCCGGGGCCCGTCGTGGCCCTGGAAAGCGGCGCGATCGCCGGCGAGCCGGTGGCCGGCATTTCCATCTTCCGAGGCATCCCCTACGCCGCCGCCCCGGTCGGCGCGCTGCGCTGGCGGCCGCCGCAACGCGCGGCGGGCTGGACGGGCGTG
>JAQGIV010000186.1 GCA_028290945.1 Phenylobacterium sp.
CGAGCTGATGCGCCGCACGCTGGCCGAGACCCGCGACCATGCCGAAAAGGTCGCCGACGAGGAGGTCGCCTTCCTGACCTGGCTGGAGGCGGAGCAGTTCGTCTTCCTCGGGGCCCGCGTCTACGAATATCCGCGCCTGGCCAACGGCGACTATGCGCCGGAGGAGCCGGTCTATCAGGCCAAGGACGGCCTGGGCGTGCTGCGCGATCCGGCGCGCACCGTGCTGCGCCGCGCCAACGAGCCGGTCATGCGCATGGCCGACGTCAGGGAGCGGATCGAGGGCGACCCGGCGCTCACCGTCGCCAAGGCCAACGCCAAGAGCCGCGTGCACCGCCGCGCCTACATGGATTACGTCGGCATCAAGCGCTACGACGACCGCGGCCGGCCGAGCGGCGAGGTCCGCTTCGTGGGCCTGTTCACCGCCGAGGCCTATGACGAGCCGGCCTCCACCGTGCCGCTGATCCGCGAGAAGCTGCGCCGCGTCCTGGCGCGGGCCCAGGTCGCGCCCTCCAGCCACAACGAGAAGCGGCTGAAGAACATCCTGGAGAACCATCCCAGGGACGAGCTCTTCCAGATCACCGAGGACGAGCTGCTCGACCAGTCGCTGGGCATACTGCACCTCTACGATCGGCCCCGCGTCGGGCTGTTCGAGCGGCGCGACCCCTTCGACCGCTTCGCCTCGGTGCTGCTGTACCTGCCCAAGGATCGCTACACCTCCGACCTGGAGGCCCGCGCGGGCCGCATCCTGGCCGGCGCCTACGGCGGCCACGTCTCGGCCGCCTATCCCAGCTTCTCGGACGGGGCGCTGGCCCGCGTGCACTACATCGTGGGCTTCACCCCCGGCCAGCACGCCTGGCCCGACCTCAAGCCCGTGGAAGCCGAGATCGCCGAGGCCGCACGGACCTGGGACGACCGCTTCGAGACGGCCGTCCGCGCCCAGGTCACCGAGCCCGAGGCCCTGGCCAAGACCCTGCTGCGCTACCGGCTGGCCTTCCCGGCCGGCTACAAGGACCGCTTCGACGCGGAAGAAGCCCTGGCCGATCTGGCGATCATCGAGGCCATGGGCACGCGCGAGACCATCCGGGTGCGCGCCTATCGCACGGCGAAGGATTCGAAGCTCCAGTTCCGCTTCAAGCTCTACCATGCCGGCGAGCCGGCGGCCCTGGCCGACGTGCTGCCGATCCTCGACAACATGGGGCTGAAGGCGCTGGCCGAGGCCGGCTTCCCGGTCAGCCCCGGCGGGGCGGCGCCCATCTGGGTGCACGACTTCGAGATGGAGGACCCGCGCGGCGAGCGGCTGGTGTTCGCCGAGATCAAACAGGCCTTCGAGGACGCCGTGGTCGCCGTCTGGTGCGGCCAGACCGAGAACGACGGCTTCAACCGCCTGGTGCTGGCGCTGTCCATGCCCTGGCGCGACGCGGCCCTGGTCCGCGCCCTGGCCCGCTTCCGCCAGCAGTCCGGCCTCGATCCCAGCCAGCGGGTGCAGGAGGAGGCGCTGGCCGCCCACCCGCAGGTCACCCGGCTGATCCTTGAGCTGTTCAACGC
Organism: Phenylobacterium sp.; assembly: GCA_028290945.1. Classification (GTDB taxonomy): domain Bacteria; phylum Pseudomonadota; class Alphaproteobacteria; order Caulobacterales; family Caulobacteraceae; genus Phenylobacterium. The sequence continues at coordinate 1,546 of JAQGIV010000186.1, forward strand.
CCGCTTCGACCCGGCGACCAAGACCGACCTGCCGGCCCGCCAACAGGCCACCGGGCGGCTGATGGGCGAGATCGTTGAGGCCCTGCAGGCGGTCGAGAGCCTCGACCACGACCGGGTGCTGCGGCGCATGGCGCTGCTGGTGGCGGCGATCCTGCGGACCAACTTCTTCCAGCCCGGCGAGGACAGCAAGCCGAAGCCCTACATCTCCTTCAAGGTGGCGAGCGGCGAGCTCACCGACCTGCCGGCCCCCAAGCCGTTCCGCGAGATCTTCGTCTGGAGCGTCGGCGTCGAGGGCGTCCACCTGCGCTTCGGCCCGGTGGCGCGCGGCGGCCTGCGCTGGTCCGACCGGCGCGACGACTTCCGCACCGAGGTGCTGGGCCTGGTGAAGGCGCAGCAGGTGAAGAACGCGGTGATCGTGCCGGTGGGCTCCAAGGGCGGCTTCTTCCCGAAGATGCTGCCCAAGGCGGGATCGCCGGACGCCGTCCGCGCCGAGGGCGTGCGGGCCTACAAGACCTTCCTGGCCGGCCTGCTGGACATCACCGACAACCTGACGCCGGCCGGCCATGTCACCCACCCGAAGGACGTGGTGGTGCACGACGGCGACGATCCCTATCTGGTGGTGGCCGCCGACAAGGGCACGGCGAGCTTCTCCGACATCGCCAACGGGGTGGCGGAGTCCTACGGCTTCTGGCTGGGCGACGCCTTCGCCTCCGGCGGCTCGGCCGGCTACGACCACAAGGTGATGGGCATCACCGCCAAGGGCGCCTGGGAGGCGGTGAAGCGCCACTTCCGCGAGCTGGGCAAGGACATCCAGGCCCAGCCGTTCACCGTGGTCGGCGTCGGCGACATGTCCGGCGACGTGTTCGGCAACGGCATGCTGCTGTCGAAGCAGACCCGGCTGCTGGCCGCCTTCGACCACCGCGACATCTTCCTCGACCCCGATCCCGACCCGGCCAGGAGCTGGGCCGAGCGCCGGCGCATGTTCGACCTGCCGCGCTCGTCGTGGGCCGACTACGACAAGAAGGCGATCTCCCGGGGCGGCGGCGTGTTCGCCCGCAGCCTGAAGTCGATCCCGATCTCGGCCGAGGTGCGCAAGGCGCTCGACATCACCGCCGAGACCCTCGCCCCCACCGAACTGATCGCCGCCATCCTGAAGGCGCCGGCCGAGCTGCTCTACCTGGGCGGCATCGGCACCTATGTGAAGGCCAGGTCCGAAGCCAACAGCGAGGTCGGCGACAAGGCCAACGACGCCAGCCGCGTCAACGGCGCCGACCTGCGGGTGCAGGTGGTCGGCGAGGGCGCCAACCTCGGCGTCACCCAGGCCGGCCGCATCGAGTTTGCCCAGATTGGAGCCGGTGGGGCCGGCGGCCACATCGACACCGACGCCATCGACAACTCGGCCGGCGTCGACACCTCCGACCACGAGGTGAACATCAAGATCCTCACCGGCCAGCTGGAACGCACCGGCACGCTGAACCGCAAGAAGCGCGACACCCTGCTGCAGTCGATGACCGATGAGGTGGCCGAGCACGTGCTGGCCCACAACTACGACCAGACGCTGGCGCTTTCGCTGATGGAGATGGATGCGCCGGGCGAGCTGGAGCCGCACGCCCGCTTCATGGCCGAGCTGGAGGCGGCCGGACGCCTGGACCGCGCCGTCGAGGGCCTGCCCGACGCCGTCACCCTGGCCGAGCGCCAGCAGGCCGGCAAGGGGCTGACCCGGCCGGAGCTGGCGGTGCTGCTGGCCTACGGCAAGCTGGAGCTGAAGCGCGAGCTGGTGGCCAGCGCCCTGCCCGACGATCCGTTCTACGAGGGCGTGCTGGAGGACTATTTCCCCAAGGCCCTGCGCCGCTACCGCGAGCCCATGCGCCGCCACCGGCTGCGCCGCGAGATCATCGCCACCACCATCGCCAACGACGTGATCAACCGCTGCGGGCCGAGCTTTCCCTCGCGGCTGATGGCGGCGGCCAATTGCGACGTGCGAGCCTTCGCGGCCGGCTACGAGGCGGCCAAGGCGGTGCTGCAGCTCGACGACCTGTGGGGCGCGGTGAACGGGCTCGACGGCAAGATCCCGGCGGCCGGCCAGATGGCGCTCTACCGCCGGCTGGCCGCGGCCCTGCGCGGGGCCACCTTCTGGCTGGCCCGCCGCGCCGCCCGCGAGACCCTGGACGTGGCCCAGCTCACCGAGCGCTACGCGCCGGGCTTCAAGCGGCTGCGCGGCCTGATGCCGGGCGTCGCCTCGCAGGTCGAGCAGGACACGGTCGCCGCCCGCACCCAGCAGCTGATCGAGGCCGGCGCGTCGCAGGCGCTGGCCGAGCAGGCCGCCATCCTGCAGTCGCTGACCACCGCCGCCGACCTGGTGGATCTGGCGGAGGCCTCCAGCTGGCCGCTGCCGGCCGTGGCGCGGCTCTACCACCAGGCGGGCGCCGCCTTCGCCTTCGACCGGCTGCGCGCCGCCGCCGCCGGCTATTCGGTGGGCGACGCCTTCGAACGCACGGCGCTGCGCCGCCTGCTGGAGGACCTGCTGGCCGAGCAGGCCTCGCTGACCCGCGAGGTCATGGCCTTCTCCGGCTCGGCCCAGGCGGGCGAGAGCGCCGAGCACGCCGTCAAGGCGGTCTCGGCCTGGGCGCAGCTGCGCCAGGACAAGGCCGAGGCGGCCCGGCGCACCGTCGAGGAGATCGACCAGGCCGGCGGCCAGTGGACCTTCGCCAAACTGACCATCGCCAACGCGGCGTTGCGCGAGCTGACGGAAGAGCGGGGCGGGCGGCGGAGAAAATAATTGCTCCCCTTCGGGGGAGCTCCGCCGAAGGCGGTGAGGGGGCTTCCGCTCAGAACGCGCAGCTGCGACGTCACGGCGGAAGCCCCCTCCACCGCTTCGCGGTCCCCCTCCCCCGTCTCGCGCTTCGCGCTGGGGGAGGAATTTTAGTGCCGGAACACCCGCACGCCGGTGAACACCATGGCCAGGCCCCGGTCGTCGGCGGCCTTGATGACCTCTTCGTCGCGCACCGAGCCGCCCGGCTGGATCACCGCCGTGCAGCCGGCGTCGGCCGCCTGGATCAGGCCGTCGGCGAACGGGAAGAAGGCCTCCGAGGCGCAGGCCGAACCCGTCAGGTCGAGCCCGAAGTCGGCGGCGCGCAGGGCGGCGATGCGGGCTGAGTCCTTGCGGTTCATCTGGCCCGCGCCGACGCCCAGGGTCTGGCCGGCCTTGGCGTAGACGATGGCGTTGGACTTCACGTGCTTGGCGACGGTGAAGGCGAACAGCATGTCGCGCACCTCGGCCTCGCTGGGCGCCCGCTTCGTCACCACCTTGAGGTCGGCGGGCGTCAGGCGCGCGTCGTCGCGGCCCTGCACCAGGAAGCCGCCGGACACCGACTTGAAGGTCAGGCCGGGCGCCTGCGGATCGGGCAGGCCGCCGGTGACCAGCAGGCGGACGTTCTTCTTCCGGGCGAACAAGCCTTGCGCCTCGGGGTCGATGGCCGGCGCGATCACCACCTCGGTCAAGAGGTCGAGGATCTTCGCCGCCGTCGCCGCGTCGAGCGGCCGGTTGAGCGCGATGATGCCGCCGAACGCACTCACCGGATCGCAGGCCAGAGCGCGTTCGTAGGCCTCCAGCACCGAGCCGCCGGTGGCCACGCCGCACGGGTTGGCGTGCTTGATGATGGCGCAGGCGGGCGCGGCCTTGGGGTCGAACTCGGCGATCAGCTCGAAGGCCGCGTCGGTGTCGTTGATGTTGTTGTAGCTGAGCGCCTTGCCCTGCAGCTGCTTGGCCGTCGCCACCCCGGTGCGTGGGCCCTCGAAGCGGTAGAAGGCCGCCGCCTGGTGCGGGTTCTCGCCGTAGCGCATGGTCTGGACGAGCTGGCCGGCGAAGGCCTTGCGCCGCGGCCATTGATCGCCGAGCGCCTCGGCGAACCAGGTGGAGATCGCCGCGTCATAGGCCGCCGTCCTGGCGTAGGCCCGCGCCGCCAGGCGTTTGCGCAGGTCCAGGCTGGTGGCGCCGCCGGCCGCCAGCTCGGCCAGCACCTCCTGCAGGTCGGCGATCTCGGTGCAGACCGCGACGTAGCCGTGGTTCTTGGCCGCCGAGCGGATCATCGCCGGCCCGCCGATGTCGATGTTCTCCACCGCCGTGGCGTAGTCCGCCCCGCCGGCCACCGTCTGCTCGAAGGGGTAGAGATTGACGTAGACCAGGTCGATCGGCCCGATCCCGTGTTCGTCCATGGCCTGCTTGTGCTCGGGCGCGTCGCGCACCCCCAGCAATCCGCCGTGCACCACCGGGTGCAGGGTCTTCACCCGCCCGTCCATCATCTCCGGGAAGCCGGTGAGGTCGGAGACGTCCTTCACCGGCAGGCCGGCGTCCGCGATCGCCTTGCGGGTGCCGCCCGTGGAGACCAATTCGATACCCATGGCCGAGAGCGCCTTGGCGGCCTCCACCAGGCCGGTCTTGTCGGAGACGGAGATCAGCGCTCGCTTGGGCGCGACGCGGTCAGGGGCGGCGGGGAAATCGGGGGCGGCGGGCACGGCATTCTCCTGAGGGTTCGGAGGAAATGCCCAGGCGAGCGGCGGTCGATACCAACTCCCGCGCTCCCCGGTGGTCGCCCACCTCATTCGCCAGTCACGCAGGATGGGGGCGGGATACGTAGAAGCGCCCGAAAGGTCAATGCGGCCAGTTGCTCCCCTTCGGGGGAGCTCCGGCGAAGCCGGTGAGGGGCTTCCGCTCAAAAGGCGCAGTTGCAATGTGGCGGAGGAAGCCCCCTCCGTCGCTTCGCGACACCTCCCCCGAAGGGGAGGAACCGCTAGCCGCGCAGGGCGGCGATATTGGCGGCGTACTTGTCCGGCCCGCCGCGGAACACGGCCGTGCCGGCCACCAGGGCCGTGGCGCCGGCCGCGATGCACTTCGGCGCGGTCTCCGGTGTGACGCCGCCGTCCACTTCCAGCGGGATGTCGCGGCCGGTGGCGTCGATCATCTGGCGCAGCGTCTCGATCTTGCGGAGTTGCGAGGTCATGAAGCTCTGGCCGCCGAAGCCGGGGTTGATCGACATGACCAGGATCAGGTCCACCTCGTCCATCATCCACCGGATCACCGAGGGGTCGGTCGAGGGGTTGAACACCACGCCCGCCTTGGCCCCCAGCTCGCGGATGCGCTTCAAGGTGCGGTTGAGGTGCGGGCCGGATTCCGGATGCACGCTGATGATGTCGGCCCCGGCGGCGCGGAACGCCTCCAGGAACGGATCGACCGGCGCGATCATCAGGTGGACGTCGAGGGGGATCTTCACGAGGGGGCGCAGCGCCTTCACCACGTCGGGCCCGATGGTGATGTTCGGCACGAAATGGCCGTCCATGACGTCCACGTGCAGCCAGTCGGCCCCGGCCGCCTCCACCGCGCGCGCCTCCTCGCCCAGCCGCGCGAAGTCGGCCGCGAGGATCGAGGGGGCGATGATGGTCTTGGCCGCCATGCTCCCCGCTTAGCCGATCAGGCGGTGCGCCGGAAGCGGGCGATGTAGAAGCCGTCGGTCCCGCCGGGGCGATGGTGCGGCAGGATGCGCAGCGTGCCGTCGGCCTTGAGGCTGGCCTCCGGGGCCCCGCCCTCGCCCACCGTCATAGGCTCGATGGCGAAGCCCGGCGTGCGCGCCAGGAAGCCCTCGGCCTGCGCCTCGCCCTCTTCCGGCTCCAGCGAGCAGACGCAATAGACCAGCCGCCCGCCCGGCTTCACGCGCCGCGCGGCCGAGTCCAGCAACCGGGTCTGCACGGCGGCCAGGCTGGCCACGTCCTGGGGGCTCGCCACCCACAGCACGTCCGGATGGCGCCGGAAGGTGCCGGTGGCCGAGCACGGCGCATCCAGCAGCACGGCGTCGAAGGTCCGCGTATCGGCCCAGGTGGCGGCGTCGGCGGCCGTCACCTCGGCGGAGAGGCCGGTGCGCGCGAGGTTCTCCACCACCCGCGTCAGCCGCGGCGCGGAGCGGTCGACAGCCGTGGTGATCGCACCGGCGGCCGCCAGCTGCAGGGTCTTGCCGCCGGGCGCGGCGCACATGTCGAGCGCCGTCTGGCCGGGCTCGACGCCCAGCAGCCGCACCGGCACGGCGGCCGAGGCGTCCTGCACCCACCAGCTGCCGGCCTCGAACGCCGGCCAGCCGGTGAGATCGCCGCCGCGCTCGGTGCGCAGCGTGCCGCCGGCCAGCACCACGGCCTCCAGTTCGGCCGCCAGGGCCTCGGCCTGCGCCGGGTCCTTCAGCGACAGGTCGGTGGGCGGCTCCTCGGCGATCGTAGCGGCCACCGCGCGGGCCTCGGCCTCGCCGAAGGCGGCGCGCCAGCGGGCGTAGAGCCAGGGCGGCGCCAAGCGGTCGGGGTCGGCCACATCCGGCGGCTCCCGCGTCAGGCCGCGCAGCACGGCGTTGACCAGGCCCTTGAAGGACGGCGACGCGAGGTCGACCGTGGCCCCCACCGCGGCGTGCGGCGGGGTCTTCAGCACGAACAGCTGGGCCGCGCCGAGCCTGAGCGCATTGACCACCCGCTCGGGCGGCGCCCGCGTCAGCTTGGCCTGCAGGGCCGCGTCGATGGGGCCGAGGTGGCGCAGGGTCGCCATGGCGAGCGCGCGGGCGAAGCCGCGGTCGCGCGGCTCCAGCGCCTTCAGTTGCGGCTGGGCGAGGGCGCCGTCGATGCCGGCGCGGCCGGACAGGGCCGCCTGCAGGATGTCGAGCGCCGCCGCGCGGGCGGGATAGCCCGCGGTGTCGTTGGGATCTGTCTGGCTCACCGGCGTCGGCGTGCCCGCATCGGGCCGCCGACGCAAGAGGCGATGGCGCCAGCCGAGCCGAGCGCCTAAATTGAAACCATGGACAAGACGCCGCCCAACGCCGCGCCGGGCAAGCCGCTGTCGCCGCAGGCCCGTCGCGCGCTTGAGGAAGCCGCCGCGCGCCAGGCCGCCCAGGTCGCCGCCGACCGGCCGCCCGAGCTCAGCGGCCCCAAGGGCCTGGAGCCGACCCGCTACGGCGACTGGGAGCGCAAGGGCATCGTCAGCGACTTCTGAAAACCTCCACCGCGGTAGTGGGGGAGGGGGACCACGAAGTGGTGGAGGGGGCGCTGCCGACGCACGGCCCCAACGCCCCCTCCGTCGCGGTCGCGACACCACCCCCGGTCGCTGCCGCTCTACGGGGGAGGACCTTTCACCCCGCCTGGGCCATCTCCGCGACGACGCGCAGGGCCGCTTCGTGCGGGTCGTTGGCCGCCGTGATCGGCCGGCCGCAGACGATGTGCGAGGCGCCCGAGCGCAGCGCCGCCAGCGGGGTCGCGGCGCGGGCCTGGTCGTTCTTCGCCGCCCAGTCCGGCCGCACGCCCGGCGTCACCACCAGGAAGTCCGAGCCGCCCAGGGCGCGGGCCAGGGCCGCCTCGTGCGGGCTGGCGATCACCCCGTCGCAGCCGGCGGCGATCGCCTGGTGGATGCGCCGCTCGACCAGGGCGCGGGCGGTCTCGGCGTAGCCCATCTCCTTGAGGTCGGCGTCGGCCAGGCTGGTCAGCACCGTCACCGCCAGCACCTTCAGCCCCGAGCGGCCGCGCCCGCGCACCGCGGCGGCCATCACCTGCGGCTCGCCATGCACGGTGAGGAAATCGCAGCCGGAGCCCGAGAGCGCCGCGGCCGCCCGCTCGACGGTCGTGGGGATGTCGTGCAGCTTCCAGTCGAGGAACACCTGCTTGCCGGCGGCCTTCAGCTCGCGGGCCAGCGCCATGCCGTCGGTGGCGAACAGCTCCAGGCCCACCTTGTAGAAGCTCACCGCCTCGCCGATCCGCTCGACCGCGGCGCGCGCCTCATCGGCGGTCGGGACATCCAGCGGGACGATCAGGCGCGGATCTGCGGCGGCGGCCATGACTTAGCTCCGTTGAGGGCAGGCGCGCGCGAAAGCCCCAGCAAGAGCATTCGGCGGCGCGGCGATTTGGGCTAAGAGCCGTGCATGGGCCAGGCCGAGTTCGCGGTCAACTTCTTCGTCGCGCTGTTCGCGCTGATCGATCCGGTGGGGAACGTGCCGTTCTTCGCCGCCGGCACGGTCGGCGTGAGCCACCGCGAGCGCGCGCAGATCGCGCTCTACATCTCGCTATTCGTGCTGGGCTTCCTGACCTTCTTCTACTTCACGGGCCTCAGCCTGCTGGCCTTCTTCGGCATCTCGCTGCCGGCCTTCCGCATCGCCGGCGGGGTGATCCTGTTCATCCTCGGCCTCGACATGGTGCGCGGCGACATGGCCGCGAAATCCGCCGACGTGGCCGAGGCGACGCCGAAGTCCAAGCGCGGCCAGGCCTCGGTGCGCTTCGAGCGGATGATCGTGCCGTTCGCCATGCCGCTGCTGATCGGGCCGGGCGCCATCTCGACGGTGATCATCTACGCCAGCCAGGGCCGCGCCTTCGGCCTGGCCGGCGCGGCGCTCGGGGTCGGCGTCATCGCCGCCCTGGCGGCCGCCACCCTGCTGTCGTTCCTGGCGACCCCGATCATCACCCGCATCCTCGGCAAGATCGGCCTGACCATCGTGGTGCGCGTGCTGGGCCTGATCCTCTGCGCCATGGCCGTGCAGTTCATGCTGGCCGGCTTCTCCGACGCCACTCACGGCCTGATCCGCCACGACACCGCCGTGCCGTACCAGAAATAGAACTCTCCCCCTGAGGGGGGCATCTGGCTACAGCTTCCTGAACCGCGGCCCCTGGCTGGCCATCAGGGCCAGCGCCCAGTCGTCGGGCAACAGCTTCGCCACGGCGGCGATGGTCTTGTTGGGCGCGCCGGGCACGCAGACCGCGCGGTTGGCCTCCACCGCCTCATACCCCGTGGCGGCCACCTCATCGGCCCCCAGCCACAGCCACGGCGGCGTCGAGGCGCTGATCTGGGCGCGCGTGCCGTTGACGTCGTGGAACTCCGAATAGGTGAAGCCGGGGCACAGCGCGGTGACGTGCACGTTCTGGCCCTCGGTCTCCAGGTGCAGGCTTTGGGAGAAGCGAACCATCAGCGCCTTGGTGGCGCCGTAGAGGGTGTAGCCCGCCGAGCCGGGGATCAGCCCGGCCAGCGACGCCACATTGACGATCCGCCCGAACCGCCGCTCGACCATGCCGGGCAGCACCTTGTGCGCCAGCTCGCAGGGGGCGGTGACCATCACCTGCAGGAAGGCCTGCTGGTCCTCCCACTTGGTGTTGGCGTAGGCGCCCGGCAGGCCGTAGCCGGCGTTGTTGACCAGGGCGTCCACCACCCGGCCGTTGGCGGCGAGGTGGTCGAGGACCTTGGCCGGCCCCCGGGGATCGGCGAGGTCGGCCGCGACGGTCAGGGTCTCGACCCCGGCCCGCATGCGGATCTCCTCGGCCAGGGTCTCCAGCCGGTCGGCGCGCCGGGCGGTCAGGGCCACGTCATAGCCGTGGCTGGCGAAGATGCGCGCGAACGCCGCCCCGATGCCGGCCGAGGCGCCCGTCACCAGCGCCAATCTGCGATCCATTGCGAACCCCCCTCGCCCGCGTGGAAACTAGGGCCTACACCTGCGCATTCAAAGAGCCGGCGCGGCGCAGCCCGTCGGCTGGGCCGCAATCCATTGAACAGGACGGGCTTTAGGTGTATCGCGCCGGCCGATTGACGGCATGGGGCCGCCCAAGGGAACCTCGTCCAGGCGCGGTCCCGGAGACATTGGATGGCTGATCCGGCCGGCGTCGCCCACGAGGCGGCGGACGAGGCGCGTCACTCCCCGCATTCCGAAAGCTTCTTCGCCCTGGCGCTCGGCTCCATGGGCGTGGTGTTCGGCGATATCGGGACGAGTCCGCTCTACGCCATGCGCGAGGCGCTGCGGCACACGCGCGCGACCGTCGACCCGCAGCTGGCGGTGCTGGGGGTGGTGAGCCTGGTGACCTGGGCGCTGATCCTCATCGTGACGGTGAAGTACGTCGTCTTCCTGATGCGGGCCGACAACAAGGGCGAGGGCGGCACCCTGGCGCTGATGGCGCTGGCCCAGCGCATCGTGCCCCGGCGCTCGGGCCTGGTGCTGCTGCTCGGCATGCTCGGCGCGGCGCTGTTCTACGGCGACGGGATCATCACCCCGGCGGTCTCGGTGCTGGCCGCCATCGAGGGCATCCGCGATGCGCCGGGCGCGCCGCACGGGGTGGCCGACCTGGTGCTGCCGATCTCCATCAGCATCCTGGTGGCCCTGTTCCTGGTGCAGTCGAAGGGCACGGCCAGCGTCGCCAAGTTCTTCGGGCCGATCACCGCGGTGTGGTTCCTGGTGCTGGCCGGTCTCGGCCTCTACCACATCAAGGAAGACCTCTCGATCTTCCGGGCCCTGTCGCCGCACTACGGCGTGGTCTTCCTGCTGGACAACGGCTTCCTGGGCTTCGTCATCCTGGGCAGCGTGTTCCTGGCGGTCACCGGGGCCGAGGCGCTGTACGCCGACATGGGCCACTTCGGGAAGAAGCCGATCCAGGCGGCCTGGGTGTTCCTGGCCCTGCCGGCCCTGCTGCTCAACTACCTCGGCCAAGGCGCGCTGGTGCTGCGCCACCCCGCCGACCGGGTCGAGCCCTTCTACCGGATGATCCCGGAGCCGATCTACTGGCCGGTCCTGCTGCTGGTCACCATCGCCAGCGTGATCGCGTCACAGGCGGTGATCACCGGGGCCTTCTCCATGACCCAGCAGGCGGTGCAGCTGGGCCTGTTCCCGCGCATCGACATCCGCCGGACCTCGGAGACCCAGGCCGGGCAGATCTTCGTGCCCTACGTCAACAACATGCTGATGATCGGGGTGGTGATCCTGCTGATCACCTTCCGCACCTCGTCCAACCTGGCGGCCGCCTACGGCATCGCGGTGACCGGGGCGATGTTCGTCGACACCCTGCTGTTCTTCGTCATCGTCCGCTGGATGTGGAAGCGGCCGGTCTGGCAGGCGGCGCTGGCCTCGGGCCTGTTCGGCATCCTCGACATCACCTTCATCTCCTCGAACCTGCTGAAGATCCCGCAGGGCGCCTGGCTGCCGCTGGTGCTGGGCGCGGGCCTGGTCACCATCATGGTCACCTGGAACCGCGGCGCGCAGATCCTCACCGACAAGACCCGCCGCGACAGCGTGCCGCTGCTCGAGCTGTCGGAGATCCTGCGGGCCCGCGCACCCTATCGCGCGCCGGGCACGGCCATCTTCCTGACCTCGGACACCGAGATGGCGCCCGTCGCCCTGATGCACAATCTCAAGCACAACAAGGTGCTGCACGAGAAGAACATCATCCTGACGCTGCAGACCGCCGAGACGCCGCGGGTCAGCGAGGAGAAGCGGGTGCGGATCGAGCCGGTGAACGAGGACTTCAAGCGGGTCATCGTCACCTACGGCTTCATGGAAACCCCCAATGTGCCGAAGGCGCTGGCGCTCTGCCGCAAGCTCGGCCTGAAGTTCGACATCATGGCCACCAGCTTCTTCCTCGGCCGCCGCTCGGTGGTGCCCTCGGCCCAGTCCGGCATGCCGCTCTGGCAGGATAAGCTGTTCATCTTCCTGATGAAGAACGCCGCCAACCCCACCGACTTCTACAAGATCCCGCCCGGCCGCGTGGTGGAGATGGGCGCCCAGGTCACGGTCTGAGGTGGTGGCGCTCACCTACATCGGCGACGCGCTGTGGGTCGTCGCCCTGACCATCATGTTCTCGGCCTCGCGCCAGGCCTGGTCGCGCACCCGGCCGGGCGAAAAGCTGCGGCTGCCGCTGGGCGAGATCGGCCGCGGCCTGGGGATCTGGGCCCTGCCGGGCGCGGCCTTCGCCTTCTCGCTGTGGCTGGCCATGCAGGCCCGCGAGCAGGCCGCTGCGGCCGACCTGGCGGTGATCGTGTTCGGGGTCCGCGCGGTCGCCGCCCCGCTGCTCGCCCTGCTGCACCTGCGCTGGCTGAAGGCCGCCATGGACGGGCGTCCGGACGCATAGGTCTTGAACCTGCGGCCCTTTGGCCCTTAAAGGCCCGCGACCGTCGATCATTCCTTCAGGACATCCGCCCGCCATGGCCGACAAGCCGATCAAGAAAGTCGTGCTCGCCTATTCCGGCGGCCTCGACAGCTCCACCATCGTCAAGTGGCTGCAAGTCGAGCTGGGCGCCGAGGTGGTCACCTTCACCGCCGACCTCGGCCAGGGCGAGGAGCTGGAGCCGGCCCGCCAGAAGGCGCTGACGCTCGGCGTGAAGCCGGAGAACGTGTTCATCGAGGACGTGCGCGAGGAGTTCGTCCGCGACTACGTCGTCCCGAGGTTCCGCGCCACCACGGTCTACGAGGGCCAATACCTGCTTGGCACCTCCATCGCCCGGCCGCTGATCGCCAAGAAGCAGATCGAGATCGCCCGCAGGGTGGGCGCCGACGCGGTTTCCCACGGCTCCACCGGCAAGGGCAACGACCAGGTCCGCTACGAGGTGGCCTACTACGCGCTGGAGCCCGACATCCGGGTGGTGGCGCCGTGGCGGGAGTGGGATTTCAAGAGCCGCGAGGCCCTGCTGGCGTTCGCCGAGCAGCACCAGATCCCGATCACCAAGGACAAGCTCGGCGAGGCGCCGTTCAGCGTCGACGCCAACCTGCTGCACTCCTCCTCCGAGGGGAAGGTGCTGGAGGACCCGGCCGTCGAGCCGCCGGAGTTCGTGCACATGCGCACGATCTCGCCGGAGGCTGCGCCCGACAAGCCCACCGTCATCACCATCGACTTCGAAAAGGGCGACCCGGTCGCCATCGATGGCCAGGCGCTGTCGCCGGCCGCCCTGCTGACCAGGCTGAACGAGCTCGGCCGCGACAACGGGATCGGCCGTCTGGACCTGGTGGAGAACCGCTTCGTCGGCATGAAGTCGCGCGGTGTCTACGAGACCCCCGGCGGCACGATTCTGCTGGCCGCCCACCGGGGCATTGAATCCATCACCCTCGACCGCGGGTCCATGCACCTGAAGGACGAGCTGATGCCCAGGTACGCCGAGCTGATCTACAACGGCTTCTGGTTCACGCCGGAGCGCGAGATGCTGCAGGCGGCCATCGACCTGTCGCAGGAGATGGTCACCGGCCAGGTGCGGGTGAAACTCTACAAGGGCAATGTCACGGTCATCGGCCGCACCAGCCCCTATTCGCTCTATGACCAGGAGCTGGTGACCTTCGAGGAGGGCGCCGTCGCCTACGACCACCGCGACGCCACCGGCTTCATCAAGCTCAACGCGCTGCGCCTGCGGGTGAAGGCCAACCGCGACAAGCGGCTGAAAAGCTAGCTGTCGAGCTTGTTGTAGGGATAGCGGTCGCGGATCTCGGCCTGGAAGAAGCGGCCCTTGGAGTCGGCTTCCACGAACGAGCGGTGCACCTCGCCCGGCACGCCGACATAGACGTAGCGCTCGCCCGAGACGAAGCGCACCAGCAGCTTGGCGCGCTCGGCGTCGTAGTCGATCTCCTGGATGGCCGCGGAGTCTACGTCCATCGGCGGGGCTCCCAACGGGTCTGTCACGGGGAGTCAAACAGTCGAGGCGCCGGGAGCGGTTCCCTTTTCCCGCACGGCTATGGCAAGTTCCTCTCCGCACGGCGGCGCCTGTTTCGCCGGCAAGGGGGGGAATTCCGCATGCAACCGCACAGCCTGGTGGCGATCGTCACCATCCTTTCGCTGCTGCTCTATCTCAGCATGGGCATCGGCGTCGCCCGCGCCCGCGGCAAGAGCGGCATCCATGCGCCGGCGATGACCGGCGACCCGATCCTCGAGCGCACCATCCGCGTCCAGTCCAACACCCTGGAATGGCTGCCGATCTTCCTGGTCTCCCTGTGGCTGTTCGCCATCCATTGGAACGACCTGGTGGCGGCCGCCGCCGGCCTGGTCTGGATCGTCGGGCGCGTCCTCTACGCCCGCGGCTATGTCGCCGACCCCTCGAAGCGGGAAATGGGCTTCATGATCCAGGCGCTGGCCTGCATGGTCCTGCTGTTCGGGGCGCTCGGGCGGATCATCTATGTGATGGCCACCGTCGGGGCCTGAGGCCGCGATTGCTACAGGGCCGACAAACGCAACCACAATTGCGGCAAGGTGTTGTGGGCATTAGGTTCCTCTCCGAGGAGCCAACGAAAGCCTGGGTGCAACAAATGGCAAAGAAATCAGCTGCATTCGCCGTTGCGCTGACCCTGGCCGCTGGCCTCGCGGCCTGTGCGACGCCGACTCCCTACCAGCCGAATATTCCGGGGCAGGCCACCTCGGGCGGCTATTCCGAGGTGCGCATCGAGCCGGACCGCTGGCGGGTCACCTTCGCCGGCAACAGCCTGACCTCGCGCGAGACCGTCGAGGCCTACCTGCTCTACCGGTCGGCCGAGCTGACCCTGCAGAACGGCTATGACTGGTTCGCCATCGTCGACCGCCACACCAACCGCGACGCCCGCACCTATGTGGAGCCCGATCCGCTCTACCATCCCTACTTCGGCGGCTACGGCTACTGGCGGCCGAGCTGGCGCTACTACGGCCGCCGCTTCGGCGGCTGGCGCAGCTGGGACCCGTTCTTCGGCGACCCCTTCTGGGCCGACCGGGTCGACGTGCAGACCGTCGAGAAGTTCGAGGCCTCGGCCGAGATTCAGATGCACCACGGGACCAAGCCCGCCGATGACCCGCGCGCCTTCGACGCCCGCGCGGTGATCGACAACCTCAAGCCGCGGATCCAGTACCCGCAGCCGAAATAGCCGCCCGCTAGGTCGTCAGGTAGGCCACGCCGAACAGGGCGAGGCCTGCCGCGGCCAGGGCGATCGAGCCGAGCCAGAAGTGCCGGCGCCGCGTGATGATCGCCACGGTGCAGATGGCGATGCCGATCTCCAGCATGGTGGCCGCCCCGGTCAGCCAGTGGTGGCGGTGCTCGTGCAGCCGGCTCTCGCCCATCAGCTTGCTGCGGTCGGCCTCGTCCTCCAGGGCGTGCTTCCTGATCTCCGCCTGCTTGTCGACCTGCTCCTTGGAGGTCTTGGCGTATTCGGCCGCCTTCGGGCCGCCGGCCGCGGCGGCGATCCCGTAGAGGTGCTTCTTCAGGCTGTCGGCCTGGTATTCGTTCCAGGCGTCGGTGGCCTGGTCCTGCTTGAGCACCGCCTCGCTGGCCGCGGTGATCGCCCCGCCGGCTTCGACGGTCTCCAGGCTGCCGACGCTGGCGGCCAGCACCGCCAGCACCGCCACGGTGATCGACACCAGGCTGATGAACGGGTCGTGGGCATGCGCCGCATGTTCGGCGTGTTCGGCGTGCTCGTGCGCTTCCAGCGCGGGATCGTGGGTCATGTCCGCCCCCTAGCCTCAAGGGCGCGACCCTGGCAAGCCCGGCGGCGGGCGTCCAGGCCTGTTCGCGAGGTTAGCGGATCTTGGCCGACAGCTCGTTGAGCTTGGCCACCAGCGCGCCCGCCCCGCCGGCCTGCAGCACGCCGGCGAAATCGGCCCGCTCGGTGGCGACCTGGCTGACCTCGTTGTAGTAGACGTCGATGGCCTTCCAGGCGCCGCCGTACTCGCGCAGGCGGTAGTTGACCGCCTGGGCCTCGCCGCCGCCGACGATCTGCGACTTGACCAGCTTGTCGGGACCGCGGGTCTGCGCCGCCGGATCGACCACGCAGCGCTGGCCGTTGTAGCTGTCGAATTCCTGGGCGTAGCGGGCGGCGGTGTAATGGCTAAGCGCCGCCACCACGGCCGCCTGGTCGGCGGCGCTCATCTTGCTCCAGGCGGGTCCCACCACGAACTGGGCCATGACGGCGAGGTTGAAGCCGTCGCTGACCGCCGGCTGGATCTTCCGGGCCCGCGCCTGGGCGCCGGCGCCGGCCTGCCTCACCGCCTGCAGCACGCCGTTGCACAGGGCGTCGACCCGCGCCGCGGCGGGATCGGCGGGGGGCGCCGCGACCGCCGGGGCCGCCGCCGCGCAGAGGCTGAACGCCATGGCTATCGCCAGCCGGGGCTTCGCGATCATCGAAAGGCTCCGCACAAACAGCTCGCCACAAGGCCGGCGCGCGGCTGACTATAGCCTGAACGCCCGCCGCATCGAGCGCCCCGCACGGCCCGGTTCGCGCCATTTGGCGCTGGCGCGGCCTTGGAGGATCGGCGAAATCGGCGGCGTCATAGGTTGCAGAGCAGGAGACCAGGTGGCGTTCGTCGCAAGCTGTGGGCCGAGATCGCGCTCCGGAGCCACGGCGGTTCCCGGTCTGCTGGCCGCGGCGCTGCTGCTTGTCGGCTGCGCGACCGTCGCTCCGGGCGCGGCCGGGCGCGGCTCTGCGCAAGCCGCCCCGCGGGCGGCGGGCGACCCGTTCGAGGGCCTGAACCGGCGGCTGTTCGGCCTGGGGGGCCGGCTCGACGGCGGCCTGGTGCGGCCGATCGTCAACGGCTACCGGCGCGTGACGCCGGGTCCCGTGCGCCGCGCCCTGCACA
This sequence comes from Phenylobacterium sp., assembly GCA_028290945.1. Taxonomy (GTDB): domain Bacteria; phylum Pseudomonadota; class Alphaproteobacteria; order Caulobacterales; family Caulobacteraceae; genus Phenylobacterium. The sequence goes on from JAQGIV010000186.1 coordinate 17,884, forward strand.
ACATCCTGCAGAACGCCGACGAGCCGCTGGTCTTCCTCAACGACGTGCTGCAGCTGCATCCGCGCGCCGCGGTGCGCACCGCCGCCCGGTTCGGCGCCAACACCACGGTGGGGATCGTCGGCATCTTCGATCCCGCCACCCCGGCCGGCCTGCCGCACCACGACAACGGCTTCGGCTCGACGCTCGGCCGCTACGGGGTCGGTCCCGGGCCCTACGTCTACATGCCATTCCTCGGCCCGACCTCGATCCGCGACATGGTCGGCGAGGGTGTCGACTTCGCCACCGACCCGCTGTCCTTTGCCAAATACCGCCATGCCCGTACGGTCGCGATCGCCCGCACCGGCCTGGACCTGCTCGACGAGCGCGAGCAGGCGGAGAAGGACCTGCAGACCCTGGACACCAGCGCCGATCCCTACGCCACGGTGCGCTCGGTCTACCTCCAGTCCCGCGAGGCGGAGATCAAGGGGCCGGACGCGTCGTTCGAGGCCCTTCCCGCCTTCCCGTCCGAGGGCGAGGCCGCCGCGCCGCCTGGTCCCATGACGCCGCCCCCCGAACCGCCGGCCGCGGCGCCGGCCGTTCCGGCGCCTTAGGGGGGCCGGTGGAGGCGCAGGCGTCGCTGATCGCCAGGGTCGTGGCCTGGTCGTCCCGCTGGGCCATCGTCGTGGTGGCCGCGACGCTGGCGGCCAGCGTCGTCGCCGGGGCCTACGTCTCGCAGCACTTCTCCATCCATACCGAGCTGGCCGCCCTGATCCCGCCCGACGTGCCGTGGCAGCGGCACGAGAAGATCTTCGCCCGCGCCTTCGCCGAGCAGGGCGACGAGATCACCCTGGTCATCGACGGCCGCACGCCGGAGCTGGCCGAGGCCGCCGCGGCGAAGCTCGACGCGGCGTTGTCGGCGCGCGGCGACCTGTTCATCTCCGTTGAGCGGTTGAACGGCGGCCCGTTCTTCGACCGCGAGGGCGTCCTGTTCCTCGACGAGCCGCAGGTGCGGGCCACCAGCGAGGCGCTGATCCGCGCCCAGCCGCTGCTGGCCCCGGTGGCCGCCGATCCCAGCCTGCGCGGAGTGCTCACCAGCCTGACCACCGCCGCCGAGGCGGTGACGGCGGGTCAGGCCTCGCCCGACGCCATGAGCCGGCCGCTGGCCGCCATCGCCCGCACCGCCGGCGAGGTGGAGCAGGGCCGCCCCGCCTATTTCGCCTGGCGCCCGCTGGTCACCGGCCGGGCCGTGACGCCGGAGGAGGCGCGGCAGTTCGTCGAGCTGATCCCCCGCCTCGACTACGGCCAGGCCAATCCCGGCGAGGCGGCGCTGGACGCCGTGCGGCAGGCCGCCAGCCGGCTGGGCGTCGACGAAGCGCATGGGGTGAAGCTGCGCACGACGGGATCCGTCGCCATGGAGAACGACGAGCTCTCCACCCTGGAGGAGGCCACCGGGCCGATCGCGCTGGCCACCCTGGCCATCGTGATCACCGTCCTGTGGTTCGCCCTGCGCTCGGCCCGGATCGTCGGCGCGGTGCTGGTCACCGTGCTGGCCGGCCTGGCGCTGACCTCGGCCTTCGGGCTCCTGGTCTATGGCCGGTTCAACCTGATCTCGGTGGCCTTCCTGCCGCTGTTCGTGGGTCTCGGCATCGACTTCGCCATCCAGTTCAGCGTCCGCTACCGGGCCGAGGCCCTGACGGAGCCGGACATCCCCGCCGCGCTCGCCAAGGCGGGCGCCGGCGCCGGGCGCGGCCTGACGCTGGCGGCGGCGGCCACCGGGCTCGGCTTCTTCGCCTTCCTGCCCACCCGCTACAGCGGCTTCTCCGAGCTGGGGCTGATCGCCGGCGTGGGCATGGGCGTGGCCTACGCCCTGTGCCTGAGCTTCCTGCCGGCTTTGCTCACCCTGCTGCGCGCCCGCAGCCCGGCGGAGGAGGTGGGCCTGCCCGGCCTGCGCGACGCCGACAGTTGGGTGTCGCGCCGTCGCCGGCCGATCCTGGCGGCCGCGGCGATCCTCGGCCTCCTCGCCATCGCGCTGGCGCTCACGCCCGGGCTCAAGGTCAACTTCGATCCGGTGCGGCTGCGCAATCCGGCCAGCGAATCGGTGGCGACCTTCCTGGAGCTGGCGCGCAACCCGGACACCAATCCCAACACCCTCGACGTCCTGACGCCCGACCTCGGCGCGGCCCGGGCGCTGGCCGCCCGGCTGTCGAGGCTGCCGCAGGTGGGCCGGGTGCTGACCCTCGACAGCCTCGTGCCCGGCGACCAGGCGCCCAAGCTCGCCCTGCTGCAGGACGCCGCCCTGCTGCTCGATCCGACGGTGAACCCCTTCGACGTCGCCCCGCCGCCGTCGGACGCCGACCTGGTGCGCAGCCTGCGGACCACCACCGCCGCGCTGCGGGCGCTCGCCGCCACACCCGCCGCCGGGCCGATCCGGCCGGACGCCACGCGCCTCGCAGGCCTGCTGCAGGCCGCCGCCGACGGCTCGCCGGGCCTGCGCGCCCGGCTGCAGGCCACGCTCACCGCCGGCCTGCCGGTGGCCCTCGGCCAGGTGCGCGCCATGCTGGCCGCCCAGCCGGTCAGCGTGGACACCCTGCCGCCGGACCTGAAGGAGGACTGGGTCGCCGCCGACGGCCGCGCCCGGGTGGAGATCTATCCGGCCGGCGATCCGCAGGACGCCAAGACCGTCGTGCGATTCGTGGCCGCCGTGCAGCGGCTGGCCCCCACCGCGCTCGGCACGCCGGTGGCCGTGGGGGAGACGCAGCGCCTGATCCTCGGCGCCTTCGCCCAGGCCGCCGCCCTGTCGCTGGCCGCCATCGTGCTGCTGCTGCTGGTCGTGCTGCGCAGCCTGCGCGCGGTGATCCTGACCATCGCCCCGGTGCTGCTGAGCGGCCTGCTGACGGTGGGGACCTGCGTCCTGCTGGGCCAGGACATCAACCTGGAGAACCTCATCGCCCTGCCGCTGCTGCTGGGCATCGGGGTGTCGTTCAACATCTACTTCGTGGTCGCCTGGTCGCGCGGCGAACGGGCCCTGCTGCGCTCCAGCCTGACCCGGGCGGTGCTCTACAGCGCGCTGACCACCGGGCTCGCCTTCAGCGCGCTCAGCCTGTCGCGCCATCCCGGCACCGCCAGCATGGGCGTGCTGCTGCTGATCTCGCTGGTCTGGATCCTGGTGGCCTCGCTGATCGTCGAGCCGGCCCTGCTGGCCGCCGCGGAGCCGCCCGGCGATCCGCGCCGCCGATAGCAAAACGCCGCCCGGAGGGGGCGGCGTCGTGTTCCGGTCGTCGTGGAAATTTGGAGCGGGCGAAGAGATTCGAACTCTCGACCCCAACCTTGGCAAGGTTGTGCTCTACCACTGAGCTACGCCCGCGCTCCTCGAAGGTCCGGTCGCCCGGCCCCCGAAAATTCGAGAGGCGGCTTATGGCAGACACCCCCTCGGTTTGCAAGCCGCCGCCGGTGGCTTTCAACCCGGCAAATCAGCCGCCGAATTTCGGCGGCTTGAGGCGGCGCTTGCTGACGTGGTCCTGGCGGGCCGGGGCCACCTCCTCGGGGCACTCGCCCTTGAAGTAGTAGCGCTGCCAGGCCTGTTTGGTGGCCTCCGGGTCCTGGCGGAAGATCTTCTGGTTGAACTCCGAGCGGTGCTTCTCCCAGACGTCGTACTGGTGGCGAAGCTCCGGGTTCTTGTCCATGCGCCGGATCACCGGCTGGATGTCATGCAGGGTCTTGTCTTCCAGGAGGGTGATGAAGCAGAAGGCCTCGCCCTTCTCGAAGCGGACCTTGCCGGGCCTCGTGAACATCCAGTTCATGGTGAAGGGGAAGGGCAGCCAATCGGTCTCCACCACGCCCGATAGCGGCTGGATGCCGTCCTTCACGTGGTTCGGCGGCCCCATCACCCACATGGACCAGCCCGGCGGCGTGCGGAACAGATAGCCGGAGTGGAAGGTCAACACCCCGTGGCTGAAGTGGCTCTGGGCGTGCTTGTGGAAGTCCGGATGCGGATGGTCCGGCGTCAGCTTGATGTCCTGCTGGTGCGTGCCGCCGTTCCACTCGGCGGTGAAGCTCATGGGGGTGAGCAGCTCCCAGCCCGAGGTGTTGGCGATGGAGAGCGGCAGGCAGCGGTAGGGATGCCGCTCCGCGAAATGATCCATCCAGTCGCGGTTCGGGCGGCCAGGCGCCAGCTCCGGGGGGCGTTCGGTGGTGGGGTAGCACTCGAGTTCCATGGCGCTGACCCTTAAAGCCCCCCTCGCCTCTCCGTCCAGTTCGGGTATTCCTCGGCCATGACCACGCGCGCCGACCTGCTGGCCTTCCTCGACGCGATCGGGGCCGACCACGCGACCACCGAGCACGCGGCCGTGTTCCGGGTCGGCGAGGGCGAGGAGGTCAAGCACCAGATCCCCGGCGCCCACACCAAGAACCTGTTCCTGAAGGACGCCAAGGGCCAGCTGTGGCTGATCTCGGCCGAGGGCCACGCGGTCATCGACCTGAAGCGCCTGCACACCGTCATCGGCTCGGCCCGGCTGTCGTTCGGCAATGCGGAGCTGATGGCGCAGGCCCTGGGCGTCACGCCGGGCTCGGTCACCGCCTTCGGGCTGATCCACGACCGCGAGCGGCGGGTGCGCTTCGTGCTGGACCGGACGCTGGCCGAGGCCGACCAGGTGAATTTCCATCCGCTGACCAACACGGCGACCACCACGATCTCCCAGGCCGGCTTCCGAAAATTCCTCGCCGCGGCGGGCGTGGCGCCTCTGGTGGTGGACTTTGCGGCCATGCGCGTGGTTGATCCCGCGCCAATCTGTTGAGGACGACGCGTTGAAGCCGTCACGTCTTGCGACCATGTTTGCGGGCGTGCGTTTGAGTTCGAAAGAGGGAAACCCATCGCCATGACCCTGATCGGCGAAACCAGCGGCAAGGCGGCCGGCGGCCCTGTCGGCGACCTCATCAAGGACGGCGCGGACGCCAGCTTCATCGCCGACGTCATCGAGGCCTCGAAGACCCAGCCGGTGATCGTCGACTTCTGGGCGCCCTGGTGCGGCCCGTGCAAGCAGCTCGGCCCGGCGCTGGAGAAGGCCGTGCTGGCCGCCAAGGGCGCGGTGAAGCTGGTCAAGATCGATATCGACAAGAACCCCGGCTACGCGGGCCAGCTGCGCGTGCAGTCGATCCCGGCGGTGTTCGCCTTCGACGGCGGCAAGCCGGTGGACGGCTTCATGGGCGCCCTTCCGGAAAGCCAGGTGAAGGCCTTCGTCGACCGGCTCGTCCAGGCGGTCGGCGGCGCGGAGGGCTCGCCGACCGACGAGCTGCTGGAGATCGCCCGCGAGTCGCTGGAGCAGAACGACCTCGGCGGCGCGGCCCAGGCCTACGCCCAGATCCTGCAGGCCGAGCCGGAGAACGCCAAGGCGCTGGGCGGGCTCGCCCGGCTCTATATGCAGAACGGCGACCCCGAGCGGGCCCGCGAGATCCTCGCGATGGCCCCGGAGGGCGCCAAGGACCCGGACCTCGACAGCGTCCGCGCCGCCCTGGCGCTGGCCGAAGCCGCCCCTTCGGAGACCGCCGAGTTCGAGCAGCGGCTGGCCAAGGACCCCGACGACCACGCAGCACGCCTCGAGCTCGCCAAGGCGCTGGCCGGCGGCGGGCGCCTGGACGAGGCCGCCGACCACCTGCTGTCGATCATCGAGCGCGACCGCGAATGGAACGACCAGGCCGCCCGCAAGCAGCTGCTGCAGGTGTTCGAGGCGGCCGGTCCGATGTCGGAGGTGGCCAAGCAGGGCCGCCGCCGGCTGTCGGCGATCCTGTTCAGTTGAAGGAGCGCGCCATGCCGGGCTATCGACGGGCGGTCGACCTGCCCCAACTGATCCCGTTGTTCCCGCTGGACGGCGCCCTGCTGCTGCCCGGCGGCGAGTTGCCGCTGCAGATCTTCGAGCCGCGCTACCTGAACATGGTCGACGACGTCATGGCCGGCGACCGGGTGGTCGGCATGATCCAGACCAAGGGCGGCGATCGCGCGCGGCCGTTGTTGGCCGACGTCGGGTGCCTGGGCCGCATCACCAGCTACGCCGAGACCGCCGACGGGCGCTACCTGATCACGCTCACCGGCATCTGCCGCTTCGAGCCGGGCGAGGAGCTGAACCTGCGCACCCCCTACCGCCAGGCCCGCGCCCGCTACGACCGCTTCGAGGACGACCTGGACGAGACCGACGGCGAAGAAGCCCCGCTGGAGGTCCGCGACCGCTTCGCCAAGGCCCTGAAGGCCTACCTGAACCACCGCGACCTGGACATCGACTGGGAGACCGCCACCACCGCGCCCCTGGAGCCGCTGGTCAACAGCCTGGCCATGGGCCTGCCCTTCGACCGGGCGGAGAAACAGGCGCTGCTGGAGGCCCCCGGCCTGGTCGACCGGTTCGACGCCCTGACCACGCTCTTGGAGATCGACTGCCTGGACGACGGCGATGACGAGAGCCATTCCATGCAGTAGAGCGGGGGCATGAGCGACACGCCCGACACCGCCGTCCCCGAGACGCCGCTGGCCGCCCTGGCCGCGGAGGTCGATCCGCGCCTGCTGGAGGTGCTGGTCTGTCCGGTGACCCACGGGCCGCTGGAGTACGACCGCGCCAAGGGCGAGCTGGTCAGCCGCTCGGCCAAGCTGGCCTACCCGATCCGCGACGGCGTGCCGATCATGCTGCCGGAAGAGGCCCGCGAGATCGGGGAAGGCTAGAGCGCTTCGCCCCTAAACAGCCTGGGCAAGTCTCCCACCGCCCCGCCGGCCTCCTGCATGAAGAAGGTCCGGGCCGGGCCGATCCGGTTGACCGCCGCCATGCCGGCCCCGCGCGCCAGCCGCAGCAGCGGGTTGTCGTTGGAGAACAGCCGCACGAACAGGTCCATGCCGGCGGCGAGCGCCGCGGTGTCGAAGCGCCGCCAGGCCGCGTAGCGCTCCAGCACCGCCTCGGAGCCGAAGTCCTCGCCCAGCCGCACGGCCTCGACGATGGTCTCCGCCAGCGCCGCCGCGCCCTTGAGGCCGAGGTTCAGCCCCTGGCCGGCGATCGGATGCACCCCGTGCGCCGCGTCGCCCAGCAAGGCCACGCGCGGCGCCACAAGCCGCTCAGCGAGCTGCAGGCTGAGCGGATAGGTGAACACCGGCCCCTCGCGGGTCGCCTCGCCCAGATGGTCGCCGAAGCGGCGCTGCAGGTGGGCGTGGAACACCTCCGGCCGGGCGGCCTTCAGGGCGGCGCCGCGCGAGGCGCTCTCGGTCCACACCAGGCTGGCGCGGTCGCCGGTGAGCGGCAGGATGGCGAAGGGGCCGGACGGCAGGAAATATTCGTGGGCCACGCCCGCGTGCGGGCGCTCCAGCTTCACGGTGGCGACGACGCCCACCTGCTTGTAGTCCCAGCCGATCGAACCGATGCCGGCCGCGTCGCGGATCACCGAGCCGCGGCCCTCGGCGCCCACCACCAGCGGGGCGCTCAGGGTGCGGCCATCGGCCAGGGTCACGCTGGCCGCGCGCGGCCCGAACGCGGCGCTGGCCACCCGCGCCGGGGCCAGCACCGCGATGCCGGCCGCCCGGATCGCCGCGGCGAGGCCGGCGCGGATGTGGCGGTTCTCCAGCATGTAGCCCAGCGGCTCGCCGTCGGAGCGGTCGGCGATCTCGGCGGAATCGAAGCGCAGGAAGAAGGGGCCGGGCGCGCCCGTCGAGGCGCCGGGCAGCTGGCCGTCGGTCACCAGGATCTGCTCGATCCGCTGCAGATGCGGCGTGAGCGCCGGCGCGGCGCCCAGCGCCCGCCACTGCCGGAACGCCGCGTAGGCGATGGCCGAGGCGCGGCCGTCAAAGGTGGGCGCGACCTGGGCGTCGAACGCCACGGGATCGATCAGCACCGGCGTCAGCCCGGCCTTGGCGAGGCCCAGCGCCAGGGTGGCCCCGGCGATGCCCGCGCCGGCGATGATCACGTCCGCGTCGAAGGCGGTGTCGCGCTGTCGGCTCATGGCGAAGCGATACGCCATGTTCCGCGCCTGCCGTCCAGATGGCTGAATGCTGGACGCACCGGTCCAATCTTCCCTTGCGGCGGCGGCGTGCCGCGCCCATGCTGACGCTAAGGGCGGAAAAAAGGATGGGGTGCGGCCATGGCGGGAATGCCGAAAGGTCGTCTGGTTCCGATGGCGGCGGGCAGCGTCGCGGCCATCGCGGTGGCCATCGGCGGCGCAGCCTGGTGGCTCGAACGCCAGCACTTCGAGGCCACCGACAACGCCTTCGTGGAAGCCGACAAGGTGGCCATCGCGCCGCAGATCGACGGCTACGTCTCCGAGGTGCTGGTCACCGACAACGAGCGGGTCGCGCCCGGCCAGGTGCTGGTGCGCATCGACCCCGCCACCATCCGCGCGCGCCTCGCCCAGGCTGAGGCCAACGCCGCGGCCCTGCAGGCCGGCGTGCGGCAGGTGGACGACAAGGCCCGCCTGGAAGAAGCGATGATCGCCCAGCGCGCCGCCAGCCTGGAGGCCGCCCGCGCCCAGGCCAAGTTCGCCCAGGCCGAGCTCGACCGCTACGGAGCCCTCGCCCAGAAGGGCTGGGCCGCCCCGCAGCGGGCCCAGAGCGCGCGGGCCGCCGGCGACCAGGCCGTGGCCAACGTCGCCCAGGCCCAGGCCACCCTGGAGACCGAGCGCCGCGCCGCCCAGTCGCTGGGCTCGGCGCGGGCCCAGACCCAGGCGCAGGCCCAGGCCGCCCAGGCGGCGGTGGACAGCGCCCGCATCGACCTCTCCCGCACCGAGATCCGGAGCCCGGTGGCCGGGGTGGTCGGCGCCCGCGGCGTGCGGCTCGGCCAATATGTGCGGCCGGGCGGCGCCCTGATGAGCGTGGTGCCGGTGACCGAGGCCTATGTGATCGCCAACTTCAAGGAGACCCAGATCGCCCGGCTGCGCGTCGGCCAGCCGGTGGAGATCCACGCTGATGCGTTCGGCGGCAAGGCCATCAGGGGCCGCGTGCTGAGCTTCGCGCCGGCCACCGGCTCGGAGTTCGCCCTGATCCCGGTGGAGAACGCGGTGGGCAACTTCACCAAGATCGCCCAGCGCCTGCCGGTGAAGATCGCCGTCGACCGCGCCCAGCCCTACGCCGGCGCGCTGCGCCCCGGCCTGTCGGTGGACGTCAAGGTCGACGTGACGCGCAACACCGGCCCGAGCTTCGCCGAGGCCGGCTCAGGCCCCGTCCAGCTCGCCCGCCGCGGCGAGTGACCCCGTGGCGAACGCCGCCCTTCCGCGCCCCGGCCTGACCGCGCCCGCCACCGCGCCCTCTGTTGAGCTGGGCGCCGACGGCCAGCCCGTCGACTGGACCCGGGTGTTCCTGGGCTTCGGCGGCATGATCCTCGGCCAGTTCATGGCCATGCTGGACATCCAGATCGTCGCCTCGTCGCTGGTGCAGATCCAGGCCGGCATCGGCGCCACCAACGACGAGATCAGCTGGGTGCAGACCATTTACCTGCTGGCCGAGGTGCTGATCATGCCGCTCACCGCCTACCTGACCAAGATGTGGGGCACGCGGATGTTCTACGTGGTCGCCTCCCTGGCCTTCATGGCCACCTCGGTCGCCACGGGCCTGTCCTCCAGCGTCGACATGATGATCTTCACCCGCGCCCTGCAGGGACTGGCGGCGGGGGCGATGATCCCGCCGATCTTCGCCACCGCCATGACCATCTTCCCGCCGGAGAAGCGCACCACCGCCAACGTGGTGGTCGGCTCCATCGTGACGCTGGCCCCGACCATCGGCCCGACGCTGGGCGGCCACCTGACCGAGCTGCTCTCCTGGCGCTGGCTGTTCTTCATCAATGTGCCGGTGGGCCTGGTGGTGGTGTTCCTGGTCAGCCGGTATGCGAACTTCGACAAGGGCGATCCCAAGCTCGCCAAGGGCATCGACTGGACGGGCCTGGGCCTGATGGCCGTCTTCCTGCTCTCCCTGCAGTACGTGCTGGAGGAAGGCGCCCGGAACAGCTGGTTCCAGGACGACGTGATCCTGTGGCTGAGCGTCACCGCGGTGCTGGCCGGCGTGGCCTTCATCTGGCGCCAGCTCACCTACCGCCAGCCGATCGTCTCGCTGAAGCCGTTCGGCGACAAGAACTTCACCCTCGGCATCCTGATGGTCTTCGTCTCCGGCATGAGCCTGTTCGGCGGCACCTTCCTGCTGCCGTTGTTCCTCGGCCAGATCCGCGGCTACTCCTCGGCCCAGGTCGGCACCACCATGCTGGTCTCCGGCCTGACCATGTTCCTCTGCGCGCCGAGCATCGGGGGCCTGGTGCGCCGCTCCGATGCGCGTTTCTGCCTGGTGCTGGGCTTCGCCCTGATCGCCTGGAGCATCGGGCTGGGCGCGCGGATCACCGACCAGTGGGGGTTCGGCGAGTTCATGACCCTGCAGATCGTGCGTGGCATCGGCAGCATGATCGCGCTCATCGCCTCGCAGCAGATGACCGTCTCCACCTTGCCGGTCAGCCAGATGAAGGACGCCTCGGGCCTGCTGAACCTGGTGCGCAACGTGGCCGGCGCCATCGGCCTGGCGGCGCTGGCCACCATCCTCACCAACCAGACGGCCTACCACATGGCCGACCTGACCAGCGCGGTCAGCGTCGCCAACCCGGCCAGCCAGGGGATGCTCGACGGCCTGACCCAGATGATGGGCGAGAGCGGCCTGGCCAACCCCGAGGGCGCCGCACACAAGGCCATGTGGTTCCTGATGCGCAAACAGGCCGCGACGCTCAGCTTCGGCGACGCCTTCCTGTTCCTGTCGCTGGCCTGCTGGGGGGCGGTGGGCCTGGCCTTCTTCGCCTCCAAGCGCGCCAACCTGGCCGCGCCCCCCGCGGGCGCCCACTGATGCCCCGCGTCGCCGGCCAGATCGACGTCGCCAAGAACGAGGCCATCCTCGACGCCGCCCTGCAGGTGCTGGGCGAACGCGGGACCGCGGCCTCCATGGAGGAGATCGCCCGCCGCGCCGGGGTCTCGAAACAGACGGTCTACAACCACTACGGCTCCAAGGCCGACCTGGTGCGGGCCATGTGCGCGCGGCGGGTCAGCGAGATGACCGCGCCGCTGGAGGCGCCGGGCGCCCTGGAACAGCCGGAGGAGACGCTGGCCGCCTATGGGCGGGCCCTGCTGCAGGGCCTGCTGAACCCGCGCAGCGTCGCCCTGATGCGCACCGCCGTGGCCGGCGTCGCGACCCAGCCCGACGTCGCCCGCACCATCCACGAGTCCGGCATCCGCGCCAACCGGCGGCGGTTCGCGGCCTTCCTCGCCGCCGAGACCGCGGCCGGCCGGCTGGCCTGTCCCGATCCGATGGCCGCGGCCGAGGTGTTCTCCGGCATGGTGGTGGGCGTGCGCCACGTCTCCGCCCTGCTGGACGCGGTCCCGCCGCCCGACGAGGCCGAGGCCGACCGCATCGCCCGCGACGCCGCGGCGCGGTTCCTGGTGCTGTTCGGCGCCTAGCCTTCGGCGGTTTCGTCTTCCGTGAAGCCCATGATGTGGAAGCCGGCGTCCACGTGCACCACCTCGCCGGTGGTCGAGCGGCCGAGGTCGGAGAGCAGCCACAGCGCGCAGCCCGCCACGCCCTCCATGGCGGTGTCCTGCTTCATGGCCGACAGCGACCGGCCCTTGGCCAGCATGGCGCGGCCGCCCTGGATGCCGGCCAGCGACAGGGTCCGCATGGCCCCCGGCGACACCGCGTTGACCCGGATGCCCTTCGGCCCCAGGTCGCGGGCCGCATAGCGCACCGAGGCTTCCAGGGCGGCCTTGGCGACGCCCATGGTGTTGTAGTTCGGGATCGCCCGCTCCGAGCCCATGTAGGTGAGGGTGATGATCGAGCCGCCGGCCTCCGGCATCAGCGCCGAGGCCCGCCGGCAGCAGTCCACGAACGAATAGGCCGAGACGCTCATGGCGGTCAGGAAGCCCTCCCGCGTGGCGTTCTCCACGAACGAGCCGCTGATCTGGTCGCGCGGCGCAAAGGCGATGGCGTGCACGAAGAAGTCGATGGTCCCGAAGGTCGCGCGGGCGACCTCGAAGGCCGCGTCCATCGAGGCGTCGTCGGTGACGTCGGCGGGCGCCACGAACCTGGCGCCGACGCTTTCGGCCAGCGGGGTCACGCGCCGCTCCTGGCCGGGCACGTGGAGGAAGCCGAGCTCGGCGCCTTGCGCCGCCAGCTGCGAGGCGATCCCCCAGGCGATGGACTGGTGGTTGGTCACGCCGGTGACGATCCCGCGCTTGCCCTTCATCAGGGCGCCCGGAAGCATCTGATAGTCTTCGGCCACGTGGCGTCTCCCTGGTTTTTTGGACCGTCGTTCGGCGGGGTTGTGGACGGGCGGCCCGGCTTAGGCAAGCCTTAGGCGACCCATAGGTTTGGGCGCCCCAGGATGGTATCCGCAAGGGACCAATGGCCGAGATCCCCTACCTGCCGCTCGCCCGACCGGCCCGCCTGGTGGCGGCGCTGCGGCGCCGGCTGCGCGCCAGCGAGCTGTGGCTGATCGTGCTGTCGGTGGGGGTTGGGGCTGCGGCCGGGACGCTGGCCGTCTTCCAGGTGCGCATCGCCCACACCCTGCAGATGATCCTCTACAACATCGATTTCGAGGAGCACCTGTCGGCCGAGGCGCACATCAGCCCGTTGCAGGCCATCTGGCTGCCGATCGGCGGCCTGGCGCTGGCGATCGTCTCCTGGCTGGTGCGCCGGCGGCGGACCGCGCCGCTGGTGGACGTGGTGGAGGCCAACGCCCTGCACGGCGGGGTCCTGCCGCTGTCGGACAGCGCCATCGTCTGCGCCCAGACCCTGATCTCCAACGGGGTCGGCGGCTCGGTGGGCCTGGAGGCGGCCTACGCCCAGGCGGGCGGGGCGGCGGCGTCCTTCGTGGGCCGCCGGCTCAAGCTGCGGCGCCACGACATGCGGGTGCTGGTGGGCGCCGGCGCCGGCGCGGCCATCGGGGCGGCGTTCGGCGCGCCGCTGACCGGCGCCTTCTACGCCTTCGAGATCGTCATCGGCTCCTACACCCCCTCGGCCATCGCCCCCGTCGCCGCCGCCTGCCTGGCCAGCGTGGTCTCCGCCAAGGCGCTGGGCGGGATTCCCTATTCCATCGACCTGCACGCCGAGCGCGGGCCCGATGCGGTGGCCTACCTGCTCTATGGCGGTCTCGGCCTGGTCTGCGCCCTGGTCGGCGTGGCGATCATCCAGCTCACCGCCCGCGTCGAGCAGGCCTCGCGCACCCTGCCGTGGGCCGCCTTCACCCGGCCGATCCTCGGCGGGATCCTGCTGGCCGGCTACGCCATCTGGACGCCGCAGACCATGTCGGCGGGCCACGGCGCCCTGCACCTGGACCTGGCGCTGGGCGGGGCGACCTTGACCTTCCTGGCCACCGTCTTCCTGCTGAAGACCGCCGCCTCGGTGACGGCGCTGGGCTTCGGCTGGCGGGGCGGCCTCTTCTTCGCCTCGCTGTTCCTGGGCACCCTGCTGGGCCAGATCTACGCCCGGCTGATCGCCTATGTGCCGATCCCAACCGAGCTGTCGGCCCAGAACGCCGCCCTGGTGGGCATGGGGGCGCTGGCCGTCTCGGTGGTCGGCGGGCCGCTGACCATGAGCTTCCTGGTGCTGGAGGCGACGCGGGACTTCGGCGTGGCCGCCGCCACCCTGGCCGCCGCCCTGATCGCGTCGACCGTGGTGCGCGAGCGGTTCGGCTATTCCTTCTCCACCTGGCGGCTGCACCTGAGGGGCGAGACCATCCGCAGCGCCCGCGACATCGGCTGGATGCGCACGCTCACCGCCGGGCGGATGATGCGCCAGGACACCGGCACCTTCCCGGCCCAGGGCACGGTGGCCGAGTTCCGCAGCCGCTTCCCGCTCGGCTCCACCACGCGGGTGATCCTGCTGGACGACACCGGCCGCTACGCCGGGATCGTGCTGACGCCGGCCGCCTTCGCCGACGACGTGGCGACCGACGCCCCGGTGGCCGACCTCGCCACCTCCAGGGAGGCCACCCTGTCGCCCGACCAGGACATCGCCGCGGTGATGCGCGCCTTCGAGGTGGCGGAAGCCGACGACCTGGCGGTTGTCGACGAGGAGGGCCATGTGGTCGGGCTGGTCGGCGAGGCCTACGTCACCCGCCGCTACGCCACCGAGCTGGAACGCCAGCACCTCGACCTCTACGGCGAGGCGCGGCTGTAATTCCCTCCCTTACAGGCCGCGAAGCGGCCAGGGTGGGGAAGCGTGGATCAAGCTGTGAGGTGGGCGCCCGGTCGCGACTCCCCCACCCTGCTCGCCTACCGGCGAGCTTTCCCTCCCCATTAAGGGAGGGAAATCAGACCCGGCTCATCACCAGGCAGCCGTTGGTGCCGCCGAACCCGAACGAGTTGGACATCGCCGTCTCGATCTGGCGGTCGACGCGCTGGCGCAGGATCGGCAGGTCGGCGAAGGCCGGGTCCAGGGTCTCGATGTGGGCGCTCTCGGCGAGGAAGCCGTTGTTCAGCATCAGCAGGCAGTAGATCGCCTCCTGCGCGCCCGCCGCCCCCAGGCTGTGCCCGGTCAGCGACTTGGTGGACGAGATCATCGGCGGGGCGGCGCCGAACACCGCGCGCACCGCCTCCATCTCCTTGATGTCCCCCACCGGCGTCGAGGTGCCGTGGGGATTCAGGTAGTCGATCTTGCGCCCGTCGGTCGGCATGGCCAGCGTCATGCAGCGCGCCGCGCCCTCGCCCGAGGGGGCGACCATGTCGAAACCGTCGGAATTGGCCGCGTAGCCGACGATCTCGCCATAGATCTTCGCGCCGCGGGCCCTGGCGTGTTCGTACTCTTCCAGCACCACGATCCCGGCCCCGCCGGCGATCACGAAGCCGTCGCGGTCCACGTCGTAGGCGCGGCTGGCCACCGCCGGCCGGTCGTTGAAGTTGCTGCTCATCGCGCCCATGGCGTCGAACATCACGCTCAGCGTCCAGTCCAGCTCTTCGGTCCCGCCGGCGAACACCACGTCCTGCTTGCCCATGACGATCTGCTCGTAGCCGACCCCGATGCAGTGGGTGGAGGTGGCGCAGGCCGAGGAGATCGAGAAATTGAGGCCGCGGATCTTGAACCAGGTGGCCAGCGTCGCCGAGGGGCCAGAGCTCATCGCCTTGGGCACCGCGAAGGGCCCCACGCGCTTGGGGCCCTTGGTGCGGGCCGTCTCGGCGGCCTCGACGATGACGCGGGTCGAGGCGCCGCCGGAGCCGACGATCAGGCCGGTGCGGTCGTTGGAGACCTCGGCCTCCTCAAGCCCCGAGTCCGCGATCGCCTGCTGCATGGCGATGTGCGCAAAGCCGGTGCCTTGCGCCAGGAAGCGCAGGGCGCGGCGGTCGATCATCGACTCCCAGTCGATTTGCGGGGCGGCGTGCACCTGGCAGCGGAAGCCGAGCTCGGCGTACTCCGGCGCGGCGATCACGCCCGACCTGGCCTCGCGCAGGGCGCCCAGCACCTCATCGGCGTTGTTCCCGATCGAGGAGACCACCCCGATGCCTGTCACCACCACGCGGCGCATGCTCAACTCTCCGGCACGCTCTTGAGGCCGACCCTCAAGTCTTCGGTCCAGTAGAAGGGCTCGCCATCAGCTTCCAGCACGCCGTCGCCGATCCCCAGCACAAGGCGCCGATTGATGACCCGCTTCATGTCGATCTTGTAGGTGACCAGCTTCTTGTCGGGCGTCACCTCGCCGGCGAACTTCACCGATCCGCATCCCAGGGCCCGGCCGCGGCCCTTGCCGCCGATCCAGCCCAGGTAGAAGCCGACCAGCTGCCAGAGCGCGTCCAGCCCCAGGCTGCCGGGCATGACAGGGTCGCCGATGAAGTGGCAACCGAAGAACCAGAGGTCGGGATTGATGTCGAACTCGGCCTCGATATAGCCGAGCCCGTACTTGCCGCCCTCGTCGGTGATCTTGGTGATGCGGTCGAACAGCAGCATCGGCGGGGCCGGCAGCTGGGCGTTGCCCGGGCCGTACATCTCACCGCGGGCGCAGGCCATGAGCTCTTCGAAGCTGTAGTGGTCCTTGGCCTTGGCGCTGGTCATTCTTGTTTCCGTCCCTTGGGCGAACGGCCCTATCACGAGCCGCAGGGCGCGCTCAACGACATTGCGGCGCTTCGGCCGTGCCCCAGAGGTCGCCCTCATGGGCCCAGCCGGCGACGCCCTCGACGCGGACGCGACACCAGCCCTTCTCGCATTTGTCCAACGTGGCCAGCGCCCGAGGGTTCAGGAACGCCGCCGCGCGGGCCTCCGGCCGGGGCCGTTTCAGCAGGGTCACCCGCGCCTGCCGGGTGTTCAGCACCATCCGCCGGCCATCGGTCGTGCGCTTGTGCACCCAGACCAGGCTGCCCTCCGGATCGCAGACGCGGCGCCACTCGGAGGTCTCGGCCACCACCTGAACCGGCAGCCCCTTGACCTTGTAGACCCACAGCAGCCGGTGGTCGTCGCCGGGGCCGGCGCGGGCGTTCACCCGGTCGAACTTCAGCGACACATAGCGCGGCACGGGCAGGCCGGAGGGCGTCTGGCGCTCGGCCGCCACGCTTGCGTCCGCCAGCAGCAGCAGGGCCAAACCCGCGCCTGCAAAGGGTGCGAACCGCCTAAACGCCATCGCCGGTCTTCGAGCCTCGCCTTGGCCGTCCATGGACCCTTTGCTAGAGGTGGTCGCCTGGAGCCTCAAGCGCCGATGCGGCGTATGACCAGAGGCGCCGTCTCCGGAAGGTCCGTCGATCCGCGAAATGTCCGCCCGCAAGCCGAAAGTCATCGTCACGCGCAAGCTCCCCGACCCGGTGGAGACGCGGATGCGTGAGCTGTTCGACGCCGAGCTGAACCTGACGGACGCCCCGATGAGCCGTGCTGCGCTGGAAGACGCCGTCGGCCGCGCCGACGTCCTGGCCCCCACCATCACCGACAAGATCGATGCGAGCCTGCTCGACAAGGCCGGCGAGCGGCTGAAGCTGATCGCCAACTTCGGGGCTGGCGTCGACCACATCGACGTGGCCGCCGCCAACGCGCGGGGGATCGCCGTCACCAACACGCCTGGCGTGCTCACCGAGGATACCGCCGACCTGACCATGGCCCTGATCATGGCCGTCGCCCGCCGCATCGTGGAGGGCGCCCACGTCGTCGAGCAGGGCGGCTTCACCGGCTGGACCCCCACCTGGATGATGGGCCGCCGCATCACCGGCAAGCGGCTGGGCATCATCGGCATGGGCCGCATCGGCCAGGCGGTGGCCCGCCGCGCCAAGGCCTTCGGCCTGCAGATCCACTACCACAACCGCAAACCGGTCTCCTCGCGCATCTCCGAGGAGCTGGAGGCCACCTACTGGGAGAGCCTCGACCAGATGCTGGCCCGGGCGGACATCATCACCGTCCACTCGCCGCACACACCGGCCACCTACCACCTGCTCTCGGCGCGGCGGCTGAAACTGCTGCAGCCGCACGCCATCCTGATCAACACCGCCCGCGGCGAGATCATCGACGAGCAGGCGCTGGCCGACCTCCTGGAGAAGGGCGCCATCGCCGGCGCCGGCCTCGACGTCTTCGAGTTCGAGCCGACCATCAACCCCAAGCTCCTGAAGCTGCCCACCGCCGTGCTCTTGCCGCACATGGGCTCGGCGACGCTGGAGGGCCGCATCGACATGGGCGAGAAGGTGATCATCAACATCCGCACCTGGATGGACGGCCACAAGCCGCCCGACCGCGTGCTGCCGCAGATGCTCTGAGCCGGCTACTTTGCGAGCGCCTGCGGCGCGCCGACCATCTGGAACTTGGTCGCCTGGGCCCGCGGGTGCCCGTTCTTGGCCGCCAGGTCGAAGGCCTGGGCCGCCTGGTTCGGCCGTCCGACCTGGGCCTGGGCCATGCCGAGGGTGAAATAGGTCTTCTGCCGCGAGTCCGGCGTCATTTTGCCGAGCAGCGCCGGCGGGACGCTGAGCGACGCCACGCTGCGGTCGAATTGGCCGGTCTGGTAGTAGATCAGGCCCAGGATGTCGAAGACCTCGTAGCGATCCGAGGCGCCCGCCAGCACGTGGCGCTTGACCGTCTCCAGGTCGTCGACGCTCGCATTGAACAGCGCCGTGCGCGCCGCCGGCGTGCCGCGCTTGGTGTCGGTCGACAGGTCGATGCGGGCCAGGGCGTAGGCCAGCAGGAACTTGTCGTCGCCCCGGCACTGCGCAGCGGCGGCGGCGCCGGTCGCGACCGCCTTGGGAACATCCACGCGGGCGGCGGCGCCGGACCGGCTCCGGCCGATCCGCAGCCGGGTCACCTCGTCGTTGGCGGCGACGCAGGCCGGGGACCGCGCCGCCTGGGCCTGGGCCTGGGCCTGGGCCTGGGCGC
>JAQGIV010000005.1 GCA_028290945.1 Phenylobacterium sp.
CGGCCTTGATAAGGCCGGGATCGATATCGACCGCAAGGTCCTCGCCGACATCGCCGGCGCCGATCCGTCCGCCTTCAAGGCCATCGCCGACAAGGTTCGCGCCGCGCTGGCTTAGAGGCCTGGGTCCTCCAAAAGACCTACGCATTCCAAGAGCCCTCCGGCCGAACCGCCGGGGGGCTTTTTCTATGTTCCTCCCCCGTAGAGCGGCAGCGGACGGGGGAGGTGGCGGCGAAGCCGACGGAGGGGGCGCTGCCGGTGCAGAGCCCCCGCCCCAGCGCCCCCTCCACCACTTCGTGGTCCCCCTCCCCCGCTGACGCGGTGGAGGTACGGGTTCCGCAAAGGTTCAACCTCATCTAGAGCAACCGCCGTAATGACCGATCTCACGAAGCTACAGGCCGACCTCACCGCGCGCGCCGCCGCCGCGACGGATCTGGCCGCGCTGGAAACCCTGCGCGTCGAGGCGCTGGGCAAGTCCGGCTCCGTCTCCGAGCTGCTCAAGGGCCTGGGCCGGATGAGCCCCGACGAGCGCCGCGAGCAGGGTCCGCTGATCAACGGCCTGCGCGACGCCGTCGCCGCGGCCATCGGCCTGCGCCGCGCCGAGCTGGAGGCCGCCGAACTCGACGCCAAGCTCTCAGCCGAGCATGTCGACCTGACCCTGCCCGCCCCGCCGCAGCGGCGCGGCCACGTGCATCCGACCATGCAGGTCATGGACGAGATGATCGCCATCTTCGCCGAGCTGGGCTTCGCGCTCGCCGAAGGCCCCGACATCGAGGACGACTTCCACAACTTCACGGCGCTGAACTTCCCGCCCAAGCACCCGGCGCGGGAGATGCACGACACCTTCTGGCTGCCGGAGGACGCGAGCGGCGAACGCAAGCTCTTACGCACCCACACCAGCCCCGTGCAGGTGCGGGTCATGCAGCGGGCCTCCAACCAGGAGGTCCCGAGCTGGGTCGCCACCGGCGTGGCGCCGCCGATCCGCGTGATCGTGCCGGGCCGCGTCTACCGCTCGGACTCGGACGCCACCCACACCCCGATGTTCCACCAGATGGAGGGCCTGGTCATCGACCGCGCCATCCACATGGGCCACCTGAAGTGGACGCTGGAGACCTTCTGCCGCCGGTTCTTCGAGACCGAGGCCGTGGTCACCCGCCTCCGCCCCCACCACTTCCCGTTCACCGAACCCAGCGCCGAGATGGACGTGCAGTGCGACCGATCCGGCGGCTCGATCAAGATCGGCGAGGGCTCCGACTGGCTGGAGATCCTCGGCGGCGGCATGGTGCACCCGAACATCCTGCGCACCTGCGGCCTCGATCCCGACGAGTGGCAGGGCTTCGCCTTCGGCCTCGGCGTCGACCGGCTGGGGGCGCTGAAGTACGGCATGCCCGACCTGCGCGACATGTTCTCCGGCGACGTCCGCTGGATCGAGCATTACGGCTTCTCGGCCTTCGCCGCGCCGAACCCCGCCACCGGCCTGAGCTGAGGAGAGCGCCATGAAGTTCACCCTCTCCTGGCTCAAGGAGCACCTGGACACCGAGGCGACCGTCGCCGAGATCGCCGACGCCATGACCATGGCCGGGCTCGAGGTCGAGCACGTGGAGGACCCGGCCGCGAAGCTGGCCCAGTTCTCGGTGGCCAAGATCGTCGAGGCCCACCAGCACCCCAACGCCGACCGGCTGCGGGTCTGCCAGGTGGACACCGTCGACGGCCGCAAGGAGATCGTCTGCGGCGCGCCCAATGCGCGGGCCGGCCTGACCACCATCTACGCCCCGATCGGCGCCTATGTGCCGGGCTCGGGCGTGACCCTGGAGGCGCGCCCCGTGCGCGGCGTGGTCTCCAACGGCATGCTCTGCTCGGGTCGCGAGCTGGAGGTGGCCGACGACGCCGACGGCATCGTCGAACTCTCTGACGCGCTGCCGGTGGGCGCCAGCGCGGCCGAGGCCTTCGGCCTGGAGGCCGTCATCGATTTCGAGGTGACCCCGAACCGCGCCGACTGGCTGGGCGTGGCCGGCGTCGCCCGCGACCTGGCGGCGGCCGGGCTTGGCGCGCTGAAGGACCACCCGATCACGCCCGTGCCGGGCCGGTTCCCCGAGCCCATCGAGATCAAGGTCGACGGCGAGGCCTGCCCGGTGTTCGCCGGCCGGCTGATCAAGGGCGTCCGCAACGGCCCCTCGCCGCCCTGGCTGCAGCAGCGGCTGGCCTCCGTCGGCCTGCGCCCGATCAACGCCCTGGTGGACGTCACCAACTACCTGACCCACGACCGCGCCCGGCCGCTGCACGTCTATGACGCAAAGACCCTGCAGGGCGGCTTCGTCGAGGCGCGCCTGGGGCGCGACGGCGAGCAGGTCGCGGCGCTCGACGGCAAGACCTATGCGGTGACCCCGGAGATCTGCGTCATCGCCGACGGCTCCGGGGCCATCGGCCTGGGCGGGGTGATGGGCGGCGAGAGCACCAAGGTCACCGAGGCCACCACCGACGTCTTCGTCGAATGCGCCTGGTTCGATCCGATCCGCACGGCCCAGACCGGCCGCACGCTGGGCATCGTCTCCGACGCCCAGTACCGCTTCGCTCGCGGCGTCGATCCGGGCTTCGTGATCCCCGGCCTGGAGCTCGCCACCGAGCTGATCCTCGAGCTGGTGGGCGGCGAGGCCTCCGAGATCCGCGTGGCCGGCGAGCCCCCCGCGGCCCGCCCGCCCATCGCCTTCGACCGGACCTATGTGAAGAAGCTCGCCGGCCTCGACCTGCCGCGCGCGCGGATCGACGACATCCTGGCCAAGCTCGGCTTCGGCCTGAAGGGCGACGCGGTGCAGCCGCCGAGCTGGCGGCGCGACGTGGAGGGCAAGGCCGACCTGGTCGAGGAAGTGGCGCGCATCGTGGGCTATCCCGCGCTGCCGTCGGAGCCCCTGCCGGAGATGGCCCGGCCCGCGGGCGGCATGCTGACCGTGCGCCAGACCCGCATGCGCAATGCGCGGCGGATGCTGGCCGCCCGCGGCTATGACGAGGCCCTGACCTGGAGCTTCCTGCGCTGCGAATGGGCCAAGCTGTTCGGCGGCGGCCAAGCTGAATTGGTTTTGACCAACCCCATCGCCTCCGACCTCGACTGCATGCGTCCCTCGATCCTGCCCAACCTCATCGAGGCGGCGGAGAGGAACGCACGGCGCGGCTTCGCCGACCTGGCCCTGTTCGAGGTCGGCCCGCTCTATCGCGGCGACCGGCCGGGCGACCAGGTGACCGCGGTCACCGCCCTCGTCGCGCCGCATCCGCCGAAGACCTGGGCCAAGGGCCAGCCCGACTCGCTGTTCGCGCTGAAGGCCGACCTGATGGCCCTGCTGGAGGAGCTCGGCGCGCCCAGTCTGCAGATCGTCCAGGGCCAGGCCTCGCCCTGGTTCCACCCCGGCCGCTCGGCCCGCCTGCAGCTCGGCCCCAAGACCGTGGTCGCCGAGTTCGGCGAGCTGCATCCGCGCATCCTCAAGGCCCTCGACGCCGAGGGGCCGATGCTGGCCTTCGAGCTGGTGCTGGAGACCCTCCCCGAGCCCAAGAAGAAGGCGGTGAAGACGCGGCCGGCGCTGGCGCTGTCGACCCTGATGCCGCTCACCCGCGACTTCGCCTTCGTGGTCGACCAGGCGACGCCGGCCGGCGACCTGGTCAAGCCGATCGCCGGCGTCGACAAGCAGCTGATCGCCGAGGCCCGGGTGTTCGACGTCTATCAGGGCCCCGGGGTGCCGGAGGGCAAGAAGTCGATCGCCGTCGAAGTCACCTTGCAGCCCCGCGAAAAGACCCTCACCGACGCCGAGATCGAAGCCCTGTCGGCCAGGATCGTCGCCGCGGCGGAGAAGGCGGCGGGCGCCAAGCTGCGGGCCTAGACCAGCCCCGCCTCTCGCTCCAGCCCCGCCACGATTCCCGGCCAGCCGCCGCCCATGGCCTGGCGGCCGCCTTCATCTTCGGGACGGAAGCCCGTGTGCTCCATGCGCACCTGTGTGCCGCCGGCGACCGGGGTGAGCGTCCAGGTGACCACGGACTTCAGCCCGCCCGCCGCCTCCTCGCCCGAGGCGTTCCAGCTGTAGGCGAGCTTGCGCGGTTCATCGACCACCAGCACTTCGCAATCGGTGCATCCGTTCCACATGCCGGGGATCGGCGCGGCGCGGAAGTTGAAGCGGCGGCCGACCTCGGGTGCGAAGTCGTTGGTCATCAGCCAGCGGCCGATCACCTCGGCCTCGGTCAGCGCCCGCCAGACCTTCTGCGGCGGATGCGGCAGGGTGCGCTCGACCACGATGGACTTGGTCTCGGCGGGCTCGCTCATGATTCCATCTCCTCAAGGGTCTGTTCGAGGGCGTCGAAGCGGTCGCGCCAGAACACCGAATAGTGCGCCAGCCAGTCGACCAGCGGCTTCAGGCCGTCCGGATCGACCCGGTAGAGCGTGCTGCGGCCCACCCTGGTCTCGCCCACCAGGCCGACGCCCTTCAGCGCCGCCAGGTGCTGCGACACCGCCGGCTGCGACACGCCGGCCCCGGCCGTCAGGCTCCCGACGCTCAGCTCGCCCTCCTGCGCCAGGCGCTCGAAGAGGCCGCGCCGGGTGGGATCGGCGAGCGCGCGGAACACGTCGGAGGCGGGCAGGTAGCTCACGGCTCAATTCATAAGTTGTGACTTATGTATGAGTCAAGCGGCCTATTCGGCGGGCAGGATCGTCCCAGCGCGGCCGGGCCGGATCTGCATCCACCACGTCCTGAACGGATGCAGGTACTGGCCCACCGCGCCCTTGCCCATCGCCTCGCCCACGCCCAGCGGCGCGTCGCACGGCCCCGGCTGGTGGAAGGTGCCGAACGCCCGGTCGAACAGCGAGAACACCGTGGCGAAGTTGGAGCCGGAGCCCGTCACCTCGCGGGCGTGGTGCCAGCGATGCATGACCGGGGTGTTGAAGATCCAGCTGCCGCGGCCGTAGGTCCAGGGCACGTCGGCGTGGATGAAATAGCCGTAGTAGTGGCGCACGAAGACGTTGCCGACCTGGGCCCAGAACGGGAAGCCGAGCGCCGCCAGGATCACCGTGTCGAAGGCCGAGCCCAGCCGGTCGATCGGATGCATCCGCTCCAGCGAGAACCAGGTGAGCTGAGTGTCCGAATGGTGGATGGCGTGCGCCGGCCATAGCCATCTCGAATGCTGCGCGCGGTGGCGCCAATAGCCGATGAAGTCGCCCACGAAGACGGTGGCGAGCAAGGTGGGCGCGGGGCCGATGGTGGCCCAGATGGCCGGCGCCTCCAGCTGCAGGCCGTGCGCGCGCAGGCGGGTTCCCAGCCAGGCCATGAAGAGCGCCAGCGCCGGGGTCACGGTCAGCTGGTCGACCACCGACAGCACCGCGTTGATCCGCGTTTCGCCCAGCGCCGCCTTGCCGTCGGCGATCCAGGTCGCGGGCTTGGCCAGCCGCGCCAGGCCGGCGAAGAACACGCCCGCCAAGCTGAGCGCCAGCAGCGATTGCCAAAGGCCGCGCGCGTCCTCGGCCAGGAAATGCAGGATCGGGGACAAGACGGGGGCGGCTCCGGTCGGGGGTCGCCATCATCGGCGAACGCGGCAAATCTTGGATTAACGGGCGCGGTCCAGGATGAGTCGATGAGCTGGACGCTTCGCACGGTCCTGATCGGCGCCGCAGCCTTGGCGGCCCTGGCGCTGATGGCGGAGCGCCTGTGGCTGGCCGCCGTCCAGCCGTTGTGGTTCGACGAGGCCTGGAGCCTGGCGGTCGCCACCACGCCGGGCTGGGCGAGCCTGGTCCGCGAGGCCCGCGTCGACGTCAACGCGCCGCTCTATTACCTGCTGCTGCATGGCTGGACGGCGCTGGCCGGCGCCTCCGACCTGGCGCTGCGCCTGCCCGGCCTCCTCGCCGTCGCGGCCGCCGCGGCGATCCCGCTGGTCCGCCGCATCCGCGGCCTGAGCCTCGACAGCCGCCTCTGCTGGGCGGTGCTGCTGTTCGCCTGGTGGGGCCTCGACATCTTCTTGGGCGGTCGCGGCTACGGCCTGCTGCTGGCGCTCTCGACGCTGCAGACCTTGCTGTTCGCCGACCTGGTCCGGGCGCCCCGGCGGCGCAGGGCGGTCGCCTGGGCGGCGGTGGCGGCGCTGGCCATCCTCACCCACTACTACGCCCTGATCGCCACGGCGGTGCAGGGCGTGGTCTACCTCGTGGTCTGCCGGAAGCCGGCGCTGCGCACCTGGCCGGCCGCCCTGGCCTTCGCGCCCGCCTTCGCCTGGATGGCCTGGCACGCCTCGCGGCTCGCCGCCTTCGCCGGCGCCGACGTCGCCTGGCACGCCGTGATCGGACCCCGCGAAGCGCTGGGCATGGCCGCCTTCACCCTCAACCCCTCCGCGCCGGCGCTCGGCCTGCTGGCCGCCGTGGCGGTCGGTGCGGCTTTCCTGGTCACCCGCGACCGCGCCGCCGCCCAGCCGCGCCACCTGTGGATCGCCGCGGCCGCCGCCCTGATCGCGCTCGCCCTGACGCTGGCCACCGGCGCCTGGCGGCCCAGCCTCACCGCCCGCTACCTGATCCCCACAGCGCCCGGCCTGTTGCTGGGCCTGGTGCTCTGCGCGCAGGGGACGTCCCGGCCGAGGCTCGCGGCCGCCGCCCTGGGCCTGGTCTGGCTGGCCACGGCGCTGTGGCCCGGCGGCCTCGCCGAGGGCCTGAAGCGTGGCAGTCCCTATGGCTTCGAGACGGCCTCGGACGTGCTCCTGCGCCATCGGATGAGCGACGTGGTCTTCGCCTGGGACCACGAGGCGACCCGCATCATGCCGCCCGCCACCCTGGAGCGGCTGGGCGGCGTCTTCTTCCGCCGCGCCGGCTCGACCGCCCGCATCCATCCGCTGGTGGTCCGCCCGGGCGACGACCTCAACGCCCTGGCGCTGGCGGCCGCCGCCGGCCCACAGATCGGCCCGCGGCCAGGGATCATCTGGATCTACAACCGGGCCGGCCGCACCGCCGCCGCGGCCCATCCGCCGCGCATCGCCCGGTTGGACCCACGCTGGACCTGCGAGCGCTTCGGCGACGAGACCATCGGCAGCCTCGCCTGCTGGCGGCGCTAGAACGGGATGATGTTGCGCTTGCGGCTGTAGGACAGGTAGCCGACGTTGGCGCCGAGCCTGAAGCCCACGCCGGCGCGCATCGGCGCCAATGTGATGCCGCCCGCGCGCTGGTAGTTCACCCCGACGCCGGCGATGAAATAGGCCGCGCCCTCGACGCCCGGGAAGCGCTGGAAGATCAGGTTCGGGTCGTCCAGGTCGTAGCAGAGGGTGAACACGCGCGATGCGTTGCCGCCGGTGTCGAAGCCGATCGACGGACCCTGCCAGTAGACCTCCATCGGCTCGCGGTTCTTCATATAGAGCAGGCCCTTGCCGTAGCGCGCGCCGATGCCCAGCGCGCCGGACCCCTCGGTGCCGGCGATGTAGCCGGTGGGCCGGCCGTTCTTGACGAAGATCCGCTCCACCGCGGCGCCGGCGCTCTCGGCCGTGACCCCCAGGAAGTCCGAGACCGAGTTGACGATCTCGTCGCGGCTGAAGGTCTCGGCCTTGCCGGAAGGCGCCGTCGGATAGGCCGGCGTGCCGTTCGGCGCGGGCGGCGCCTCAGCCAGCGGCGGCGGCGGCGGAGGCGGCGGTGGCGCGGCCCCGCGCGGCGCGGCTGGCGGCAGGCTGCGGCTTTCGGTCTGGGCCTGCGCCAGGCTGGCGGTCCCGAGGGTCACCAGTCCGGTGACGATGAGCGTACGGCGGTCCATGGGCCCCTAGCCCTCCTGCTCTGTTCAGTCTCCCCGCCCCAACGCCTGATTGCCGACCCGCACCTTAACGCCCGATTAACCGTGTTGTCGGCCCTGCGACGCCGCGCGGCTCGCTTGGCGGCGCGAATGTGCTAGACGCACGCCCAGCATGACGACCCCGCTTTCCCACATCCGCAACTTCTCCATCGTGGCCCACATCGACCACGGCAAGTCGACGCTGTCCGACCGGCTGATCCAGGAGACCGGCGCGCTGACCCAGCGCGAGATGACCGAGCAGGTGCTCGACAACATGGACATCGAGCGCGAGCGGGGCATCACCATCAAGGCCCAGACTGTGCGGCTGTCCTACAAGGCCGAGGACGGCGAGACCTATGTCCTGAACCTGATGGACACCCCCGGCCACGTGGACTTCGCCTATGAAGTCTCGCGCAGCCTGGCCGCCTGCGAGGGCTCGATCCTGGTGGTCGACGCCAGCCAGGGCGTCGAGGCCCAGACCCTGGCCAACGTCTACCAGGCCATCGACAACAACCATGAGATCGTGCCGGTGCTCAACAAGGTCGATCTGCCGGCCGCCGAGCCCGAGCGAGTGCGCCAGCAGATCGAGGACGTCATCGGCCTCGACGCCTCCGACGCCGTGCTGACCTCGGCCAAGACCGGCCTCGGCATCCACGACCTGCTGGAGGCCATCGTCCACCGCCTGCCGCCGCCCAAGGGCGACGCCGCCGCGCCGCTGAAGGCCTTGCTGGTGGACGCCTGGTACGACCCCTACCTGGGCGTCGTGGTGCTGGTCCGGGTGATCGACGGGACCCTGCGCTCCGGCCAGCGCGTGAAGATGATGCAGCAGGGCTCGACGCACCTGATCGACAAGATCGGCGTGTTCAACCCCAAGCGCACCGAGGTCGAGAGCCTGGGCCCCGGCGAGATCGGCTTCATCACCGCCCAGATCAAGGAAGTCGCCCACGCCGCCGTCGGCGACACCATCACCGACGAGCGCCGCCCGGCCGCCGCCGCCCTGCCCGGCTTCCGCGAGGTGCAGTCGGTGGTGTTCTGCGGCCTGTTCCCGGTGGACGCCGCCGAGTTCGAGGACCTGCGCGCCGCCATCGGCCGGCTGCGCCTCAACGACGCCTCCTTCACCTATGAGATGGAGACCAGCGCGGCCCTGGGCTTCGGCTTCCGCTGCGGGTTCCTGGGGCTGCTGCACCTGGAGATCATCCAGGAACGGCTGTCGCGCGAGTTCGACCTCGACCTGATCGCGACGGCCCCCTCGGTGGTCTACAAGATCGGGCTGATCAGCGGCGACGCGATCGAGTTGCACAATCCGGCCGACCTGCCCGACCCGGTGAAGATCGAGTCCATCTCCGAGCCCTGGATCAAGGCCACCATCTTCACCCCCGACGAGCACCTCGGCGCGATCATCAAGCTCTGCCAGGACCGCCGCGGCGAGCAGCGCGAGCTCTCCTACGTCGGCAACCGCGCCATGGTGGTCTACGACCTGCCGCTCAACGAGGTGGTGTTCGACTTCTACGACCGGCTGAAATCCATCTCCAAGGGCTACGCCTCCTTCGACTACGCCATCGAGGGCTACCGCCAGGGCGACCTGGTGAAGATGTCGATCCTGGTCAACGCCGAGCCGGTCGATGCGCTGTCCATGCTGGTCCACCGCGACCGCGCCGAGGCTCGCGGCCGCGGCATGGTGGAGAAGATGAAGGAGCTGATCCCGCCTCACATGTTCCAGATCCCGATCCAGGCGGCGATCGGCGGCCGCATCGTCGCCCGCGAGACCGTGCGCGCGCTGCGCAAGGACGTCACCGCCAAGTGCTACGGCGGCGACATGAGCCGCAAGCGCAAGCTGCTCGACAAGCAGAAGGCCGGCAAGAAGCGCATGCGCCAGTTCGGCAAGGTCGAGATCCCGCAGGAAGCCTTCATCGCCGCCCTGAAGATGGACGCGGACTGACACACCGCACTAGGTTGCGCCCCATGAAACTCCGCTCCCTCACGGCCGCCGTCGCGCTGGCCCTGTTCACCCTTCCCGCCACCGCCCAGACCAGCTTCCCGCCCGGCGTCGACCTGGCCGGCATGGATCGCGCGGTGGCGCCCGGCGACGACTTCTTCGCCTATGCCAACGGCGGCTGGGAGAAGACCGCCGAGATCCCCGCCGACCGCTCGTCGTGGGGGACCAGCGCCCAGCTCGTGGAGAAGACCACCGCCGAGGTCTCCGAGCTGGTCAAGACGGCCCAGACCGCCAAGCCGGGCACGGAGGCGCGCAAGGTCGGCGACTACTACACCGCCTTCATGGACGCGGCGCGGCTCGAGCAGCTGGGCTTGAAGCCGCTGCGGCCGGCGCTCGCCCGCATCGCCGCCATCAAGGACAAGGCGGGCCTCGCCGCCGAGTTCGGGCGCGAGCTGCGCACCGACGTCGATCCGATCAACAACACCAACTTCCGCACCGACCACCTGTTCGGCCTGTTCGTGGAGCAGGGCCTGCACAGCCCCGGCGTCTATGCGCCCTACCTGCTGCAGGGCGGGCTCGGCATGCCCGACCGCGAGTACTACCTGGCCGACACACCGCGCATGGCCAAGCTGCGCGAGGCCTACCGGGCCCACCTGACCAAGCTGTTCACCCTGATGGGCCGCAAGGACGCCGCGGCCGCCGCCCAGCGGGTGTTCGACCTGGAAACCGCGATCGCCCGGGTCCACGCGCCGCGCGGCGAGTCCGAGGACATCCAGAAGGCCGACAACCGCTGGGCCCGCGCCGCCTTCGCCACCAAGGCGCCCGGCCTCGACTGGACCGGCTTCTTCGCCGCCGCCGGGCTTGCGGCGCGGCCGGAGTTCTACGTCTGGCATCCCAAGGCCACGGCCGGCGAGGCGGCGCTGGTGGCGTCCCAGCCGCTGGCCGCCTGGAAGGACTACCTGGCGCTCCGCCAGGTCGAGCACCACGCCGCGGTGCTGCCCAAGGCCTTCGACGACGAGCACTTCGCCTTCTTCGGCCAGGTGCTCTCCGGCACGCCGCAGCAGCAGGTCCGCTGGAAGCGGGCGGTGAACGCCACCAGCGGCGGGATCGGCCAGGGCGTCGGCAAGCTCTACGTCGCCAAATACTTCCCGCCGGCCTCCAAGCGGGCGGTGGAGGCCATGGTCAAGGACCTGGTCGCCGCCTTCGACAAGCGCATCGACGGGCTCGACTGGATGGCGCCGGCCACCAAGGCCGAGGCCAAGAAGAAGCTCTCCACGCTCAAGGTCGGCGTCGGCTACCCCGACCGCTGGGTCGACTATTCGGCCCTCAAGGTTTCGCCCGCCGAGGCGCTCGCCAACCAGGACCGCGCCGAGGCCTTCGACTACCGCCGCAGCCTGGCGAAGTTCGGCCATCCGGTGGACCGCAGCGAGTGGGCCATGAACCCGCAGCTGGTCAACGCCGTGAACCTGCCGGTGAAGAACGCGCTCAACTTTCCCGCCGCCATCCTGCAGGCCCCGAAGTTCAATCCCGCCGCGCCGACGGCGGTGAACTGCGGCGACATCGGCGCGATCATCGGCCACGAGATCAGCCACTCGTTCGACGACCAGGGCGCCCAGTTCGACAGCCAGGGCCGGCTGCGCAACTGGTGGACGCCAGCCGACTTCAGCCACTTCCAGGCCTCGGGCAAGGCGCTGGCCGAGCAGTTCTCCGCCTATCGCCCGTTCCCGGACCTGGCGCTGAAGGGCGAGCAGGAGCTCAGCGAGAACATCGCCGACATCGCCGGCCTCAACGCCTCCTACGACGCCTATCGCCTGGCCAACGGCGGCAAGGAAGGGCCCAGCGCCCAGGGCCTGACCGGCGACCAGCAGTTCTTCCTGGCCTTCGCCCAGGCCTGGCGGAGCAAGTACCGCGAGGCGCAGCTGCGCCAGCAGGTGATCACCGACGGCCACGCGCCCGCGCCGTGGCGGGCGCTGACGGTGCGCAACATGGACGCCTGGTACCAGGCCTTCCCGGTGAAGCCCGGCGACAAGCTCTACCTGGCGCCCAAGGACCGCGTGCGGGTCTGGTGATTGCGCGCACCGTTGTCGGAACAGGCGCTGGCCCGCCGTCCTAAGGGCGACCCGGCTTGCACGACGCCGTCGGAAGGCGTCACCCTGCGCGCGGGCTGCCAGACCTCGCGGAGGATCCTCCCATGGACGCCAAGACCGAAACCCTGACCCCGGCCGATCAGCTGGCCCGCGACAACCCGGTGCGCTTTCCGAACGAGAGCGCCGAGTACCGCGCCGCCCGCACCGCCCTGCTGGCGCAGGAGATCGAGCTGCGCCGCCACATCGCCCGCGTCGCCGCCCAGCGCCGTGACCTGCCGCCCGGCGGCGAGGTGAAGGGTGATTACCAATTCGAGGGCGAGGACGGCCCCGCCGACTTCGCGGGCCTGTTCAAGGACAAGCCGACGCTGGTCGCCTACAGCTACATGTTCGGGCCTGAGCGCGAGCGCCCCTGCCCCATGTGCACCAACCTGCTGGGCGCCTGGGAGGGCAACGCCGCCGACCTCGACCAGAAGGTCTCGCTGGTGGTCATCGCCCGCTCGCCGATCGAGAAGCTGATGGCCTGGAAGCGCGAGCGCGGCTGGAAGAACCTCAGGCTCTACACCGACCTCAACGGGAACTATTCCCGCGACTATTTCGGCGTCCTGCCCGATGGGTCGGAGATCCCAGCGCTCAACGTCTTCACCCGCCGCGACGGGACCATCCGCCACTTCTGGTCCGGCGAGATGGGCGGCTCGACCGCCGATCCCGGCCAGGACCCGCGCGGCGCGCCCGATCCCGCGCCGCTGTGGAGCGTGCTGGACATGACCCCCGATGGCCGCGGCCGCGACTGGTACCCCAAGCTCGACTACGCCTGAGCGCCTCTAGAGCAGCGGCGCCTGCCCGGGCTGGGCCGGCGGCTGACGCGTATGCGGCAGGCGGACCCGGAAGGTGGCGCCGGGGTGATGCTCCACCTGGAGCGCGCCGCCGATCTGCTGCACCAGGGAGCGGACCAGCCGCATGCCGAGGCCGTCCGGTGGCGGCTCGGCCGGCAGGCCGCACCCGGAATCGCCCACGCTCAGCACCAGCTCCTCGCCGGCTTGGCTGAGCATCACCGAGATCTGGCCGGAGGCCGGCGGCGGATAGGCGTGCTTGGCCGCATTGGTGACCAGCTCGTTGACCAGCACCCCCATGGCCACCGCCTTGTCCAGCGGCAGGGAGGTGGGCTCGGCCTCCAGGCGCAGGGTGACGCGGTCGGGGTCGAGCACCGAGCGGCGCAGCCGGTCGCAGAGGTCCTGCAGATAGGCCGCGAAATCCACCTCGTCCTTGCGCCCGGTGCGGTACAGGCTGGCGTGGACGTCGGCGATGGCCTGGATGCGGTCGACGGCGGTCTCCAGCTGGCTGCGCACCTCCGGCGAGCGCGTGGCGCGGGCCTGCAGGGTGACCATGCCGGAGACGATGGCCAGGTTGTTCTTCACCCGGTGGTTCAGCTCGTCGAACATCTCCGAGGAATGGTGCTCCGAGCGTTTGCGGTCGGTGATGTCGACCACCAGATGGGCAAGCTGGGTCTCGGTGATCCGGCTCAGGTGGATCTCGAACCAATTGCCGGACTGCGGCGCGTGGTACTCGAAGGTCAGCGGCGCGCCGCGCATCGCCCGGTCGCAGGCCTGCAGCCAGGCCGGCGGGGCGTCGCTCAGCACCCCGCTCGCCCGCTTGCCGACCGGCGAGACCTTCATGTGCAGGATCCGCAGCAGGGCGGGATTGGCCTCCAGCACCACATAGTCGACCACCCGGCCCTGGGCGTCGCGGATCACCTCCACCAGGGCGAAGCCGTCGGAGACGCATTCGAACAGGGTGCGATATCGCAGGTCGGGATCGGCCGGAGAGGGGCGATTGGCCGGAGGCGCGCGATCGGCCCGCAGCCTGCGGAGCAGGCCGGCCCAGCCGGCCGTCGCGCCGTGCGGCGCAGCGCCTTGCAGTCCGCGCGGAGCATCGCGCTCCAACCCCATGGCCACCACCCCATCGGTTATCGGCGATCAGCTTACGCCGTTCTGCGGATTTGGCGAGGCGGAATGTAGCTATGCTGCTGATTTTCTTTCAAAAATAGCATTTGATATAACCACCGGTCGCTATCGCCTGGCGCTCGGCCTCACCCAGCGCCACAGCGCCAGCACATAGGCGAACACCAGGAGGTAGGCGGCGGCGAACACCCAGCTCGGCAGCGGCCAGTAGATGACGCCGTTGACCCAGCGCATGATCAGCGGATCGGCGCGGCCGCCGCCGGTGAGGCCGTCCTGCCAGAGCGTCAGGAAACAGGCCCGCCCGAGCGCCGCCTGAAGCGCCACCACCGCCAGGGAGGCCAGGTGCAGCAGCCGCCACCCGCGCGCCCTGACCCAACGCCAGCCGAGCGCCGCGCCCAGCGGGATGACCACCAGGCCCGCCACGTTGAAGGCGATCACCGCGAGGTGCGCGGCGAGCACCGCCTGGCCGAGCAGCGAAGTCATCCGCCGAGCTTAGGGCCAGGGCGTGCGGCCACAAGCTTGACTGTAGGCGCGGCGCGCCCGAAACCGAGCCGATCAACGGAGGGCGTTCGATGCGCAAACTGATCGTACTGGCCGCGGCCGCCGCCGCGCTCCTGGTCGCCGCCTGCAACACGGTGGCCGGCGTCGGCAAGGACGTGCAGGCCGCCGGCCGGGCCGTCTCCACCACGGCCGAGGACGCCAAGCACTAGCCGCGGGAACAGGGGCGGTCGCGGCATCGAAAATAACCGCGACCGAAGCGCCCAGGCCCTTCCACGGGCCGCCGACAACCGCCATATGGCGACCATCATGCAAGAGATTTCCCATGCCCTCGCCCCCTCGGTGTTCCGGGGTGTGAAGGGCCGCTGCCCGGCCTGCGGCCAGGGCCGGCTGTTCTGGAAGTACCTGAAGGTCAACGGCCGCTGCGAAGCCTGCGACCAGGACCTCGCCCGCTATCCGGCCGACGACGGCCCGGCCTATCTGACCATCCTGCTGGTCGGCCACCTGATCGTCGCCCCGATGCTGTTCTTCCCGATCGTCTGGCGCTCGAACCCGCTCTACTCCCTGCCGATCATCCTCTCGGCCCTGGCCATCGTCACCCTGGCCGTCCTGCCGCGGGTGAAGGGCGGCTGGGTGGGCATGATGTACGCGCTGGGCGTCAAGGAGGCCGACGCCGCCCTGCACACCGCCGACCTCGCCGACTAGCCGCCCGCTCTCCGGAACCTCCGCTGTGGGCCGCGGGTTGACGACGGCCAAGTCGGGGATGTGACACGAAGGAGAGCCTCGTGGGTCTTGGCACCATCCTCATCATCATCCTGCTCCTCGCCCTGGTCGGCGCCCTGCCGAGCTGGGGCTATTCCCGCAGCTGGGGCTATTTCCCCTCCGGCGGCCTGGGCCTGGTCCTGGTGATCATCCTGGTCCTGGTGTTCATGGGACGCATCTGACGCCCCACCCGCGCTCGCCCCTTTGGCTTGAGCGCAGAGATCGCCGCGTGCCGCAAAGGCACGCTAACTAAGGGTGGAGCGCAGTCGGACGCAAAAGCGGTTCCCACTTTTGCTGACTGCGCTCTAGCATCGCGCCCAGGACAACGGGGGATGCATGGCGGTCAGCCAGTCGGCAAGCGAAGCGGCGCATGGCGGAGACTCCATGTCGCCGCTTCGTCGCATCAAGGCGATCCTCGGCGGCTCGGCCGGCAACCTGGTCGAATGGTACGACTGGTTCGCCTACTCCTCGACCAGCCTCTATTTCGCCAGCCACTTCTTCCCCAAGGGCGATGCGGTCGCCCAGCAGCTGCAGACCGCGGCCATCTTCGCGGCCGGCTTCGTCATGCGCCCGGTCGGCGCCTGGCTGATGGGGGTCTATGCCGACCGGGCGGGCCGGCGCGCCTCGCTGACCTTGTCGGTCGCCCTGATGAGCCTGGGCTCCTTCGCCATCGCGGTCCTGCCCACCTACGCCCAGATCGGGGTGGCGGCGCAGCTCGGCCTGCTGGCCGCGCGCCTGGTGCAGGGCCTGTCGCTGGGCGGCGAATACGGCGCCAGCGCCACCTACCTCTCCGAGATGGCCGGCCGCCGCCATCGCGGCTTCTGGTCGTCGTTCCAGTACACCAGCCTGATCGGCGGCCAGGTGGCGGCCCTGCTGGTCCTGGTGCTGATCCAGCACACCCTCTCCAAGACGGCGCTCGAAGCCTGGGGCTGGCGCATCCCGTTCGCTGTGGGCGGGGTGCTGGCGGTGGTGGTCTTCTGGATGCGCCTGGGCCTGGAGGAGACCCGCGCCTATCTCGCCGAAAAGGTCGCCAACGCCCAGCGCGGCCGCACGCTCACCCTGCTGCGCGAGCATCCCCGCGAGTTCGCCATCATCCTCATCCTGACCGCGGCGGGCTCGCTGAGCTTCTACGCCTACACGACCTACATGCAGAAGTTCCTGGTCAACACCGCGGGCTTCTCCAAGGACACCGGCACCGCGATCATGCTGGGCGTGCTGATCCTCTACATGCTGATCCAGCCGGCGGTGGGCTGGCTGTCGGACCATGTGGGGCGCAAGACCACCATGGCCGTGGGCCTGGCGCTGGGCGGGCTGGCCACCTATCCGGTGATGACCGCCATCAGCCATGCGCACGCGGCGGCCGCGGCGTTCGGCCTGGTCATGCTGCTGGCGCTCTGCCACTCCGGCTATTCGGCGGTGAACGCGGTCATCAAGGCCGAGCTGTTCCCGGCCCACATCCGCGCCCTCGGCGTCTCGCTGCCCTATGCCCTGGCCAACGCCATCTTCGGCGGCACCGCGGAATATGTGGCCGAGTGGCTGAAGCAGGCCGGGATCGAGAGCGGCTTCTATGTCTATGTGGCGGTGGTCATGCTGGCCGGAGCCGTCACCGCCCTGCGGCTGCGCAACACCAACCTCACCAGCCTGATCGAGGACGACTGACGTGCATCTCGTGCTGCAGCCCCTGGACCTCGTCGCGCTGGGCCTCTTCCTGGTCGCCTGGCTGTTCTACCAGCCGCTGCTGAAGCTGCTGGCGCAGCGCGGCGGCGGCACCATCAACACCGACATGACGGTCATCCGCACCGCCTGGATGCGCAACATGGTCGGCCGCCAGAACCGGTTCATGGACGGCCAGCTGCTGGGCCAGACGCTGAACTCGGCCTCCTTCTTCACCTCCTCCAACCTGATCCTGATCGCCGCCATCGCCGGCGGCCTGTTCGGCGGCGAGCGCACCTTCCGCACCGCCTCCAGCCTGGCGGTGATCCAGACCTCCTCGCGGGCGCTGTTCGAGGCCCAGCTCGCCCTGGTGCTGATCTGCCTGGCGCGCGGCCTGCTGGACCTGATCTGGTCGATCCGCCAGCTCAACTACTGCATCGCCGCCATCGGCGCGGTGCCGGTGACCGTGGAGGCCGAGCACCATCACACCTACGGCGACATCGCCGCGCGCCTGCTCAATCCGGCGCTGTCGTCGTTCAACTCCGGGGTCAGGGCCTACTATTTCGCGCTGGCCGCGGCCGCCTGGCTGTTCGGCGCGCCGGCCTTCATCATCGTGACGCTGGGCGCCGTCAGCCTGCTGGTCTGGCGCCAGCGCCGCTC
Organism: Phenylobacterium sp.; assembly: GCA_028290945.1. Classification (GTDB taxonomy): domain Bacteria; phylum Pseudomonadota; class Alphaproteobacteria; order Caulobacterales; family Caulobacteraceae; genus Phenylobacterium. The sequence continues at coordinate 17,315 of JAQGIV010000005.1, forward strand.
GCCCGCCGCCCGCGCCGTGGCCGACCTGCGCCGCCTGCTGGAAAGCCGCTAGGCGAGGCCGAGCTCGGCGCGCGCCTTCCGGGTCAGCTTGCCGGAGATCAGCGAGTGGGCGGTGGCCAGCCAGCCCTGCAGGTCCTCGTCCTCGACCGCGACCAGGTCGACCGCCACCCACTGGCCCTTGGCGCAATAGGGCGCCTGGCGACCCGGGCCGCCCTCGTCGGTCAGCACCACGAAGCCGATCTCGCTGACCTTGAAGGAGACGGCCTCGTCGCCGCAGATGGCGAACACCTTGCCCCCCACCTTGTAGACGTCGGAGGCCCCCCACTGCACGACCCGCGTCACCGCCGGCAGGGCGAAGGCGATCTGCTCGACCGCAGCCCGCGTCATGCGATGAGTCCCAGCTCTTTCCTCTGCGCCTTGGTGAGCTTGGCCGCGACCAGCTGGTGCGAGATGGCGAGCCAGCCCCGCACCTCCGCGGGGTCGAGGGCGGCGAGGTCGGCGAAAGTGATCCACCCGTGCTTGCCGGTGTAGCGCGACGGCGTCGCCCGCCCGCCGGCGGTCAGCGCCTCGAAGCCGATCTCCGTCGCCTTGACCGTCAGGTTCGTGTAGCCGCCGTCGCAGCCGGCGAAGATCTTCCCCGCCACCTTGTAGATGTGGTCGTCGCCCCACTGGACGTTCATCGTCGCGCCGGGCAGCGCCAGCGCCGCCGCGTGCAGTTCGTCCTTGGTCACGCCCCCAGCCCCGCTTTTAGGCGCCGACGCCCACCCCGATGGGGCAGGTCACGCCGGTGCCGCCGATGCCGCAATAGCCGGCCGGGTTCTTGGCCAGGTACTGCTGGTGGTAGTCCTCGGCGAAATAGAACGGGCCGGCCGGGGCGATCTCGGTGGTGATCTTGCCGAAGCCCTGCTTCGACAACGCCTGCTGGTAGGCCTCCCGCGAGGCCTCCGCCTCGCTGGCCTGGGCATCGTTCACCACATAGAGGCCCGAGCGGTACTGGGTGCCGATGTCATTGCCCTGGCGCATGCCCTGGGTCGGATCGTGGCCTTCCCAGAACACCTTCAGCAGGTCGGCGTAGGTCACCACCCGCGGGTCATAAACCACCAGCACGGCCTCGGCCTGGCCGGTGCGCCCCGAACAGACCTCTTCGTAGGTCGGGTTGGGGGTCAGGCCCTGCTGATAGCCGACGGCGGTGACCCAGACGCCCGGGACCTGCCAGAACTTCTGCTCCTCGCCCCAGAAGCAGCCCATGGCGAAATAGGCGGTCTCCAGCCCGGCTGGATAGGGCCCCTTCAGGGGGCGTCCGTTGACGAAATGGGTCTCGGCGGTGGGGATGGCGTGGGCGCGGCCCGGCAGGGCGGTCTCGGCGGTGGGGATTTCGAGCGGCTTCTTGGCGAACAGCATGGCGGAATAAAACTCCTGATCGACGCGTCCAACATAGGACGTTGCGATCACGTTTGCACCGGCCTGGGCCCGCCCGGCTGACGTACCGGAAGTTTCGTGCCAAGCTCGTTCGGAACGCGGTTATGGGAGGCAGCCATGAACATGACCCTCAAGACGGTCCTGCTGGCGGGCGCGGTGCTGGCCCTGGGATCCACCACCGCCCTGGCCTCGGGCGGCGGCGGTGGCGGCGGGGGAGGCGGCGGCAGCGTCAGTGCCCCCAGCGAGTCCGCCCCGCAATACGACCCGGCCGCCGAGTACGCCAAGGCCGTCGCGGCCATCAAGGCCCGGCAGTACAAGGACGCCGCCCGCGCCGCCCAGCACGTCACCGACGCCGTGCCCAAGAGCCCCGACGCCTGGAGGCTGCTGGGCGCCGCCAGGGCCGGCGACAACGACTGGAAGGCCTCGCGCCGGGCCTATGAGCGGGTGGTGAAGCTGGCCCCCGACGACGCCAGCGCCCACGCCGGCCTGGGCGTAGCGCTGGCCAACCTCAAGGACCCCAAGGCGCAGGGCGAGGTCGACTGGCTGAAGGCCAGGCTGCAGGCCTGCGGCGACGCTTGCCCCGACGCCGCCAACCTCAAGGCCCTGACCGGCGCCGTGGAAGGCGCCGTTGCGGGCGGGCCGGCCGCGCCCAAGCCCAGCGCGGCGCTCTCCGGCCACATGCTGTTCGGCGGCCCCAAAGCCGGCGACGCGGCCTACGTCCAGGCGGTCAGCCTGATCAACCAGAAGCGCTACGACGAGGCCCTGGCGTCGCTGGCCGACGCCCAGGCCGTGTTCGGGCCGCACCCGGACATCCTCACCTACCAGGGCTACACCTGGCGCAAGAAGGGCGACTACGCCCGGGCCGAGCAGTACTACAAACAGGCCCTGGCCATCGCCCCCGACCACATGGGCGCCACCGAGTACTACGGCGAGCTGAAGGTGGAGCGCGGCGACCTTGCCGGCGCCAGGAAGATGCTCGCCAAGCTCGACCGGATCTGCACCTTCGGCTGCGCCGACGAGGAGGAACTGCGCCGTTGGATCGAGCTCGGGCACGAGCCGCAGCGCTAGGGTTCGCTATCGCCGCCGCCGTCGGCGCCCTGGCGCTGGCGGCCGGCCCCGGTGACGCGCCGATCCGGGGCATGCGCTGGGCGCCGCGTGACGCCGATCCGGTGGCGACCTTCGCCCGCGTCCCCACCGAATGCCTAGCGCCGCCCAGGGACCCCGCCAGCGCGCTCAGCGTCGAGGTCGGCCGCGCCGCCTTCCGCACGCCGGTGCTGCTGGGCGGCCAGGCGGGCCGCGCCGGCCTCACCTGCGAGACCTGCCACAAGGCCGGCCGCGGCAACCCGAGCTTCCTGTTCCCCGGCGTCTCCGGCCCGCCCGGCACCGCCGACGTGACCGACTCGCTGTTCTCCAGCCACCGCGGCGACGGGATCGACAATCCCAAGCCGATCCCCGACCTCAGCGCCGCGAAGGCCAAGCTGAAGATCGCCCAGGCCCCTGCCGAGCATAGGCTGGAGCCCTTCATCCACGGCCTGATCACCGAGGAGTTCGACGGCCCCGAGCCGTCCAAGGCCGTGCTCGCCGGCCTCGCCGACTATGTCCGCGCGCTCAACACCGCGGCCTGTCCGGCGGCCGCCACCGAGCCGGTGACGGTCGGCTACTACCTGGCCGACGCCCGCCGCGCCCTGCAGGCGGCGAAGGGCGAGGTCGCCGCCGGCGACGCCCCCACGGCCATCCTGATGATCGCCTCGGCCCGGTCGCGCCTGGGCCTCATCGACGAGCGCTTCGCGGGCCCGGCGCTCAGCGCCGAACGCCGGCAGGTCCGCGCCGCCGACCGCCGCCTGGCGCAGGCCCAGGACGCGCTCCGCGCCCGCCACCCGGACGTCCCCGCCGCCCTCGACGCCTGGCTCCGCGACAGCCGTGGCCTGGAGGCCCGTCTGGCCGCCAAGGCCCCGGCCTCGCTGTTCGATCCGCGCCGTCTGACGCAGGCCGCCCGGCGGCGCTTGCCCGGCTAGCGCTCCTCCTATATTCCCGCGCCTTCCGACGGTTACGCCGTGGGGTGAGGTGGCCGAGTGGTTGAAGGCGCACGCTTGGAAAGCGTGTTTACGGGAAACCGTAACGTGGGTTCGAATCCCACTCTCACCGCCACTGCCTCGATGCGCCGATCGCCCGCGAAAAGATCGCGCGGACGTAGACGCCGGCGGAGTTCCCCAACTGCGGCGTGTAGGCGCAGCGACATGCTGCCGGCCTGAAAGACGCCCGATCTCGACCTAAATGACCGTGCGCCCATCACCGGCCGCTACGGACGCGACGCCGGTCTTCGTTCTGCAACGCCGAGACGCGCCATGGATCCGACGCCGCCCCGCGGCCCTTGCCCGACTGCGCCCGCCCTTCGCCCAGCGGCGAAGCTGCTGCGCGACCGGCGTGGCGCGGCGGCGGTGGAGTTCGCCCTGCTGGCGCCGGTCCTGCTGCTGCTCCTGGCCGGGCTGATCGACGTCTCCCGGCTGATCGTCACCAGCCTGCAGGTCCGCGCCGCGGCCCAGGCCGGCGCCGATTATGCCCGCGCGCGCGGCTGGGACGCCGTGGCCGTCGCCGGCGCGGTGACCGGCGCCACGCCCCTGGCGGCCGCCGCCTCGCCGGCCCCGCTGGTGACCAAGGCCTGCGTCTCCGGCCAATCCATCGTCGCCACCACGGCCACCACCTGCAGCGGCGGCGGGACCCCCGGCGATTTCGTCACCGTGGCCGCCCAGGCGCCGTTCAAGGCGCTGGCGCCGTGGCCCCACATCGTCATGCCGGCCTCGGTCAGCGCCCACGCCACGGTGCGCCTGCCATGAGCCGCCTGAACTCGCCCTTGCCCGGCCGCCGGCGCGGCCTGCTGGCCGCCCGCGAAGGCGCGGCGGCGGTGGAGACCGCCCTGCTGCTGCCGGCGCTGCTGCTGGTGCTCCTGGGGGTCATGGAGTTCGGTCGGCTGGCCTGGACCCAGACGACGCTGAATTTCGCGGTGCAGGAAGCCGCCCGCTGCGCCGCCGTGCGGCCCGACCTCTGCGGCGCGCCGGCCCAGATCGCGGCCTATGCGGCCGGGCGGACCGCGCCGCTCAACATCGCCGCCAGCGCCTTCATCGTCACCACCCAGCCCTGCGGGACGCAGGTGCGCGCCAGCCTGAGCTACAGGTTCCTGGCCAAGGCCATCTTCCGCGTCGCGCCGACCCTGACGGCCCGGGTCTGCCGGGTGACGGCATGACGCGCCAGCTGCCCAAGGCCCCAGTCCTCCACGCGCTGGTCGCCGACCGCTCCGGCGTCAGCGCCGTGATGGTCGGCCTGTCGCTGGCCACCGTGCTGGGCTTCGTGGGCCTCGGCGTCGACGTGGGCTCGTCCTACCTGGACCGCCGCGCGGCCCAGGACGCCGCCGACTCCGGGGCCTTCAGCGCCGCGGCCGCGGTGATGGGCGGCGCCACCGACGTCACCGCCCAGGTCCGCGCCGTCGCCGCCGCCTACGGCCTGCGCGACGGCGTCGGCGGCGTGCAGGTGAGCGTCAACACCCCGCCGAGCCGCGGCAGCCAGGCGGGCAACGCCAATGCCGTCGAGGTGATCATCGCCCGGCCGGCCAAGCGCTTCTTCTCGATCCCCTTCACCACCGCGGGCGGCGTTGTGCGGGCTCGGGCCGTCGCCCGCTACGGCGCGGTCGGCAACGCCTGCGTGGTGGCCCTGAACCTCACCGCCAGCGCCTCGGCCTTGGAGACCGGCTCGGCCAACGTCAACCTGGTCGGTTGCTCGCTGTACGCCAACTCCGCAAGCTCGCTGGCCCTGCAGCTCAAGGGCGCCGCCAGCATCACCGCCGACAGCGTCGGCCTGGTCGGCGGCTACAGCCTCAGCAACAACGCCACCCTCAAGACCACCAACGGGGTGCGCACCGGCCAGGCGGCCATCGCCGATCCGTACAAGGACGTGCCCGTGCCGTCCTACAGCGGCTGCGACCGCACCGGCGGCTCGCTGCCCAGCGGAACCTACTCCAACGTCGGCGGACGGCCGTTCGTGTTCTGCAATGGCCTGTCGATCTCCAGCGGCGCGACCGTCACGCTGAACCCGGGCGTCTACGTCGTCGACCGGGGCGACCTCACGGTGAATGGCGGCGCCACCCTGAAGGGCACGGGCGTCACCCTGGTGCTCACCAGCAGCACCGGCTCCGGCTACGCGACCCTGCACATCAACGGCAACGCCAACATCGACCTCGCCGCGCCCAGCTCCGGGACCACGGCGGGCCTGGCCTTCTACCAGGATCGGCGCGCGCCGACCGGCGTCGACAATGTGTTCAACGGCGGGTCGACCCAGCGCATCCAGGGAGCGATCTATTTCCCCGGCCAGAAGGTGATCTTCAGCGGCGGCGCGTCGGGCGCCAACGCCGGCTGCACCCAGCTGCTGGCCGGCGAGGTGGCGTTCCAGGGCAATGCCAACCTCGGCGTCACCTGCGCCGGGACCGGCGTGCGGACCGCCGGCGGGGCCGCGCCGGCGCTGGTGGAGTAGCGCGGACGGCGAAGAGCGGCCCGGCCGCCGCGCCGGGGACCCGATTTGGGCCGGAGCTCGATTTAGAGCATCGTCAAGATATGATATAGTAGATGTTTATCTGGCGTGCCTCATTAATCGGCACATCGCCAATTCTGATTTCAAGATCAGAATCATTTATCTTTCTAAATTCTAGCGCCTCAGAAGCGCCTACATGTCGCACTTGTCGACCGTTGTTTTCCGTTAACCATTCATTTACCTATGAGTGCAGACGACGGGGCCACACATTTCCAGGCATAGAACCTGTCGTTTCAACATGAAGACAGGGATTTTATTGCAATGGTTAAGCTTGTTCGCAAACTCACTCAAGATCGTCGCGGCGCGACGGCCATCGAATACGGCCTGATCGCGGCTTTCATCGCGCTGGCCATGATCGTGGCTCTGCCGAAGATCAACTCCAACCTCTCCTCGAAGTTCGAAGCCGTGAACAACGGCCTCGCGACCGCTCCGTAATACCTGAGCCGAAACGCCACGCGACGCGCCGGATCGCTGACGCAAGACAGATGATCTCGGCGGTCGCAAAGTAACTTCCAGGGCGGGTTCGAGCAGCAAGCACGCTCGAACCGCCTGGAACCCCCCAGACCTGGAAGTGAAGCGACCGATGGCTCTCATCGAACATGCACCGGTCGCGTTTGGCCTGAGCGTCACGGCCGCCGCCCTCGCCTGGGCGGCGGCCAGTGACTTCAGCCGCTATCTCATCCCGAACCGCGTCTGCCTGCTGGCTGTCGCCGGCTATGCCATCGCCGGCCTCGGCCTGCCGCTGGGCCCCTGGCTCGCCGGCTGGGCGACGGGCGCCGCGGCCCTGACCCTCGGCGCCGCGCTGTTCGCCCGCGGCTGGGTCGGCGGCGGCGACGTCAAGCTCTGTGCGGCGGCCGTCCTGTGGGCGGGCCTGGCGCACCTCTCCGACTTCGCCCTGGTGACCGCGCTCACCGGCGCCGGCCTCGCCGGCCTGATGCTGAGCCCGCTGCGCCGCTGGATGCCGCGCCCAGCCTGGGCCGACGGCGCCGCCGGCTCCGGCCTCGGCCAGCCCATGCCCTTCGGGGTCCCCATCGCCGCAGGCGGGACCTGGGTCCTCGCCCTGCACCTCACCTCGGCCTTCTAGGAGTGACCCGCGTGCTCTCGACCCGTCGCCTCCTGCTGCTCGGCCTGGCGCTGCTGCTGTCGGCGGCCACCGTCCTCGTCACCCAGCACTGGCTGCAGGGCCAGTTGCGGCAGGCCCAGCTCAGCGCCCGCGCCAAGACCGCCGCCCCCATGACCAGCCGGGTGCTGGTGGCCGCCCAGCCGCTGCCCGCCGGGACCATCCTCAAGGCCGCCCAGCTGCGCTGGCAGGCCTGGCCCGCCGAGGCCTCCACGGCCGGCTACTACACCGGCGCCGCCACCAGCCCCGAACAACTGGCCGGCGCCGTGGTGCGCACCGAGCTCACCGCCGGCGAGCCGTTGAGCGCCGCCCGCGTCGTCCAGCCGGGCGACCGCAGCTTCCTGGCCGCGGTGCTGAAGCCCGGCTACCGGGGGGTGACCGTCAATGTCTCGGTCAGCACCGGCGTCGCCGGCTTCGTCTTCCCCGGCGACCGGGTGGACCTGATCCTCAGCCGCGGTTTCGACGGCGGCGCCGGCGGCCCGCGCCGCTTCGTCAGCGAGACGGTGCTCAGCGACGTGCGCGTGGTCGGCATCGACCAGCGCGCCGCCAATGAGAAGAAGGACGTGGTCATCCCGCAGTCGGCGACCCTCGAGGTCACGCCGAAACAGGCCGAGATCCTCACCCTGGTGAGCGAGCTCGGCAAGCTGTCGCTCAGCCTGCGCAGCCTGGCCACGCCGGCCGACGGCCCGAGCCTGCCAGCCGCCCCGACCCACACCTGGGACAGCGACGCCACCCAGATCGCACCGCCCCACCTTGCCGCCGCGGCGGCCCATGCGTCCCGCGCGCCACGCCCCGCCGCCGCCCCTGCGGTGGTGGTGATCCGCGGCGGTCAGGCGAGCGGCGCAGGAACAGCCCAATGAAGAAGACCCTCAGCGCCCTGTCCGCCGCCCTGGCGCTGGCCGCCGCCGGCTCTGCGCCCGGCATCGCCCACGCCGCGGCCGAAGTGGTCGGCGGGACCGCCACGCGGCTGGCGCTGCAGTCCGGCCAGGGCCGGCTGATCCGCCTCGACAGGCCGGCCGCCACCGTGTTCATCGCCGACCCCAAGGTGGCCGACGTGCAGGTCAAGTCGCCGACCCTGATCTATGTGGTCGGCAAGTCCGCCGGCTCCACCAGCCTGTTCGCCGTCGACGGCCACGACCAGATGATCGCCAACCTGGGCCTGACGGTCGGCTTCGACGAGGCCGGCCTGCGCGAAGCCCTGCAGCGCCAGGCGCCCAACAGCCACATCGAGGTCACCACCGCCAACAACGCCCTGGTGCTGACCGGCAAGGTCGCCTCGGCCGCCGAGGGCGCCGACATCCTGCGCACCGCCGCCCAGTTCATCCAGGGCGACGACAAGGAGCGGGCGTCGCGCCTGATCAACCGGCTGACCGTCGAGGCCTCCAACCAGATCAACCTGCGGGTCCGGGTGGCCGAGGTCTCCCACCAGGCCAATGATATCCTCGGCTTCAACTGGGAGAGCATGGCCTCCATCGGCCAGGGCGTGCTGGGGCTGGCCACCGGCCGACCGGTGTTCAGCACGACGACGCCGCGCCAGGTGATCCGCTCGGGGACCGCCGACAACGTATTGGCCGGCTACACCCACGGCTCGACGGACATCAATGTGCTGATCGACGCCCTGAAGCAGAGGGGCCTGGTCAGCATCCTGGCCGAGCCCAACCTGACGGCGGTCAGCGGCGAGCCGGCGAGCTTCCTGGCCGGCGGCGAGTACCCGATCCCGGTGCCGCAGCCGGGCGGCGGCTCGAACCAGATCACCATCCAGTACAAGAAGTACGGCGTCAGCCTCGACTTCGTGGCCACCATTCTGGAGGGCGGCCGCATCACCCTGAACGTGCGCCCCGAGGTGAGCCAGCTCTCCGACGTCGGCGCCATCACCCTGAACGGCATCACCGTGCCGGCGCTGACCACCCGGCGCGCCGAGACCACCGTGGACCTGGCCAGCGGCCAGAGCTTCGCCATCGGCGGCCTGTTGCAGAACACCGTCAGCCAGGACGTGAAGAAGTTCCCGCTGCTCGGCGACGCGCCGATCCTGGGCGCCCTGTTCCGCTCCAAGAGCTTCCAGAAGAGCGAGTCCGAGCTGGTGATCATCGTCACGCCCTATCTGGTGAAGGCGGTGGACCAGAAGCTGGCCACCCCCGCCGACCTCTTCCGGCCGAGCGCGCTGGCCGCCGAGCCGACCGCCGCCGCCGCGACCACCGTGGCCCCCATCGCCAAATCCGACGCCAAGACCAAGGGCTAGACCGCCATGCGCCCCACCTTCCTGCTCGCCGCGGCCGTCCTCGCCGCCACCGCCGGCGCCGCCACAGCCGCGCCTGAACGCCCGCCGGCCGCCGCCGCGCCGGCCGATCCCTGCGCCAATCCGACGCCGGGCCGCACGGCCGATCCGCTGGAGCAGCTGCCGTTCGGCTGCGCCAACGCCATCAACCTGCGGCTGATGATCGCCGACCCGCGCGACCTGGAGCGCGGCGCGAGCCTGGCCGCTCCGACCGGCGATGCGGCCCTGGCCGCCGTCCAGCGCCACCGGCAAGGCCAGGTGAAGGCGCTGTCGCGCGGCGCCCCGTCCGCCACCACCGTGGGCCCCTGACCATGCCCCTGCCCCGCATCGCCCCGACCGGCGCCTCGGCGCCCGAATTCCTCGCCCTGGTGGCTGACGACGTGACCCGCGAAGGCGTCCGCCAGGCCGTCGCCCAGTTCGGCTGGCGGCAGGACCGCGTCCGCGAAGGCGGCGTCGCGGCGGCCCGCGCCTATCTGGAGACCTCGCCGGCCCCGGCCCTGCTGCTGGTCGACGTCAGCGACAGCGACGACGTGCTGGCCGCCATGGACGGCCTGGCCGAGGTCTGCGACGCCAGCACCCGGGTGGTGGTCATCGGCGTGGTCAACGACATCGCCCTCTACCGCGGCCTGATGGAGCTGGGGGTCAGCGACTATCTGGTGAAGCCGCTGTCGCCCGAAGCCCTGGCCGAGGCCCTGCGCCGCGCCGAACATCGCGAGCGCTCCGGCTCCGGCGCGCGGTCCAGCCGCAGCGTGGCCCTGATCGGCGCCCGCGGCGGCGTGGGCGCCACCAGCCTGGCGGTGTCGCTGGCCTGGGGCCTGGCCCACGAACAGCAGCTGCGCACCGTGCTGCTCGACCTCGACCTGCAGTTCGGCGCCGCGGCGCTGAGCCTCGACCTGGAGCCCGGCCGCGGCCTGCGCGAGCTCTTGGCCCACCCCGAACGGATCGACAGCCTGCTGATCGGCTCGGCCGTCAGCGCGGAGAGCGAGCGGTTGCGCATCCTGGCCGCCGAGGAGTCCCTCGACGCGCCGATCGACCTCGGCCCCGATGGCCTGGAGGCCCTGGTGACCTCGCTGGCCGAAAACGCCGAGGCCATCATCATCGAGGCCCCGCGCCGGCTGGACGCCCTGAGCCGCGCCGCCCTGGCGCGCGCCGACCTGGTGGGCGTGGTCACCGACCTCAGCCTGCCGGCCATGCGCGACACCCAGCGGCTGCTGAACCTGCTCAGCCTCAGCCGCGCGGGCGGCGAGGTGCTGCTGATCGGCAACCGGATCGGCGGCGTCGCCGGCGAGGCGCCGCGGGCCGAGTTCGAGCGGGCCGTCGGCCGGCCGCTGGACCTGGCCGTGCCGTTCGACGCCAAGGCCGCCGCGGCCGCCGCCGAGCAGGGCAAGTCGCTGCTCAGCGTCGCCAAGCCCGGGCCCGCCGCCACCGAGCTGCGCCGCCTGGTCGGCCGGGTCGCCGGGACCGAGCCGGTCGCCGCCGCCGCCGAACAGCCATCCTGGCTCAAGCGGCTCTGGGAGAAGTAGCCATGTTCGGCCGAAAGGGCGGCGCCGCCGCTGGCCTCCAGGAGCCTCCGGCGGCCCCGCCGCCGCGGCAGGTCCCGCAGCTGACGGTGCTGTCCGGCGAGCGGCCGCCCGCCCCGCCGGAAGCCGCCCGGCTGGCCCCCGACACCGCGCCTGCGGAGACCGCGCCCGCCCACGACAAGATCGAGGACGCCGCGCGCCTGGTGCAGCCGCTGGTGCTCGAGCGCATCGACAGCGAAGCCGCCGGCCGGCTGGACCGCGAGGACCTCGGCCGCCAGCTCGGGCCGCTGGTCGGCGAGATCGTCGTCGAGCTGAAGATCCAGCTGAACCAGCGCGAACACGGCGAGCTGGTCGCCCGCCTGCTCAACGACATGATGGGGCTGGGGCCCCTGGAGCCGCTGCTCGCCGACGACAGCGTCACCGACATCATGGTCAACGGACCGCGGCAGATCTACGTCGAGCGGCGCGGCAAGCTGGTGCTGACCGGCGCCCGCTTCCGCGACAACGCCCATGTGATGAGCGTCGCCGGCCGCATCGTCAGCCAGATCGGCCGCCGGGTGGACGAGTCCTCGCCGCTGGTCGACGCGCGGCTGGCCGACGGCAGCCGGGTCAACATCATCATCCCGCCGCTGGCCATCGACGGCGCCACCATCTCCATCCGCAAGTTCTCCAAGCGGGCCATCGACCTCGACGTCATGGCGCGCCAGGCCAACGTCTCGCCGGACATGGCCACGGTGCTGAAGATCGCCGCCCGCTCGCGGCTGAACATCCTGATCTCCGGCGGCACCGGCTCGGGCAAGACCACCCTGCTCAACGCCCTGTCGCAGATGATCGCCGGCGACGAGCGGGTGGTGACCATCGAGGACGCCGCCGAGCTGCAGCTGCAGCAGCCGCACGTGGTGCGGCTGGAGACCCGCCCCTCCAACCTCGAGGGCCGCGGCGAGATCACCATGCGCGACCTGGTGAAGAACGCCCTGCGCATGCGCCCCGACCGCATCATCCTCGGCGAGATCCGCGGCGGCGAGGCCATGGACATGCTGCAGGCCATGAACACCGGCCACGACGGCTCGCTGGGCACCATCCACGCCAACAGCCCGCGCGAGGCCCTGACCCGGCTGGAGAACATGGTCGGCATGTCCGGCGTGACCCTGCCCAGCCGCGCCATCCGCACCCAGATCGCCGCCGCCGTCCAGATGATCGTCCAGGTCAGCCGCATGCGCGACGGCGTGCGCCGGGTGACCAGCATCACCGAGGTGGTCGGCATGGAGGGCGAGGTGATCACCACCCAGGAGCTGTTCGCCTACAAGTTCGAGGGCGAGGCCAACGACGGCCGGCTCAAGGGCCGCTTCGACTCCGCGGGCCTGCGGCCGGCCTTCTCCGATCGCGCCGCCTATTTCGGCCTCGACCGCCTGCTGCTGGACGCCATCGGATGATGTTGCTGCTGCTCCTGCCGCTGGTGGCCGGCGCCCTCGGGCTGCTGGCCATGGCCGTGCTGGGCCCCAGCGCGTCGGGACGCCGGCGGCTGGCCAAGCGGGCCCGGGCGCTGGGCGA
>JAQGIV010000018.1 GCA_028290945.1 Phenylobacterium sp.
ACTGGGCGAACCGGCTGGTCTGCGAGGCCGCCGACCGGGCCATGCAGGTGCACGGCGGCATCGGCTATTCGCGGCACAAGCCCTTCGAGCACATCTACCGCCACCACCGCCGCTACCGGATCACCGAAGGCTCGGAGGAGATCCAGATCCGCAAGGTGGCGGCCTATCTGTTCGGCTACGCGGGGCCGAAGCGGGCGATGTTCAAGGACGCCGCGGAGTAGCCGCGACGGACGGCTAGTGCATCGCGCCGGCGACGAGCTCGAGCTTGTTGCCGTCGGGATCGAGGACGATGGCGCCGTAGTAGTCTGGCGCGATGTCCGGATGCGGACCGGCGGCGCGGACGCTGGACGCGCCGTTGGCGATGGCGGCCAGGTAGGCGGCGTCGACCGCAGCCCGGGTCTCGGCGGCGAAGGCCACGTGGCTGCCCAGGCCCTGAACCTGATCGCCGGTCACCGGATAGAGGTAGAACTGGCGGCTTTCCCCGCCCGGCCCATAGGCCAGCTCCGCCTCGGTCGAGCCGGCGTCGGCGCAGCCGAGCGGGGCGAAGAAGGCGTCGTAGAAGCGGCGCGCGCCGGCGAGGTCGCGGACGCCGAGGGAGAGGTGGTCGATCATGTGGTGCTCCGGCCTAGCTTGACCTTAGATGGGGCGACCGTGGGCCGCTCTCAAGCCGCCGCCGTCTCTGCGTAGAGCTGGTCGAACACCGGCGGCAGGCTGTCGGGGAGGCCCAGCAGCGGGCCGGAGGAGAGCAGCAGGACGACTTCGTTTCCCTGCAGGTGGCTCAGCGCCTGGGTGGCTTCGGCGGCGCTCTCCACGCCCTGCACCGGCACGCCGGCGGCGGCGGTGCGGGCCAGGATCTCGGCGTGGGTGGACTGGTGATGGCTGTCGGCGCCGTGGGTCGGCGGCGGGACCATCAGCACGCGGGCCACGCCGGCGAACACCGTGTCGTACCAGGAGAGCGCATCGCGGCTGCGCCAGGAGAAGGTGTGCGGCTCGAACACCACGACCAGCGGCCGGTCGGGATAGTGCAGCAGCATGGCCTCGATGGCCGAGCGGGCCTTTTCGTAGGAGGAGCCGAAGCCCTCGATGATCGGCACGGCCGAGCGGGTGGTCAGCCGGTCGAGGCGCCGCCGGATGCCGGCGAAGCTGGCGACGGCGCGGGTGAGCGCCGGCTCGGTCACCAGGCCGCGCTCCAGCAGGTAGGCGGCGACGCCCACGATGTTCTCGATGTTGTGCTCGCCCAGCAGGCTGGTGGTCAGCGCGATGCGGCGGCCGGCCGGACCGACCAGGGTGAAGCGGCTGGTCTCGCCGAAGGTCACGGCTTCCGAATACCAGCCCTCGCAGGGCGCGGTGTCGTACCAGACGGTGCGGCAGTGGGCGCCCCCGGCGATGGTGCGGATCGCCGGGTGCTCGCGGACGACCAGCAGGCCATCGGCGGGGATGAGTTTGAGCAGCTCTTTGAACGGCGCCTCGTAGTCGGCGAAGGTCGGGAAGACGTTGACGTGGTCGTGGATCAGGCTGGTCAGCAGCACGTCGCGCGGGTGGTAGAGCACGAACTTCGAGCGCCGGTCGCCGGGCCCCACGATGTACTCGTCGCCCTCCAGCACCACCTCGGGCGCGCCGCCCCAGTGGCCGGTGGCCGGCAGCGAGGGCGAGATGGCCCCGATCATCCAGCCGGCGTCGTGGCCCGCCTCGCGCAGGATGTGGGCCATCAGGGCGCTGCAGGTGGACTTGCCGAAGGACCCCGCCACGACGGTGTTGCGCCGCTGCGCCGTCGCCTCGCCCACCAGCTCCGGGAAGGTGGTGACGGCCACGCCGCGGCGCCGGGCCTCGGCCACCTCCGGGTTGCCCTCCCCGCCCAGCTTGGCGCTGGCGCCCAGCACCAGCACGTCGAGGCCGGCCGGCAGGTGCTCGGCGGCGAAGCTGCGGTGGAAGGGGAAGCCCAGGCCTTCCACATAGGTCGACATGGGCGGGAAGACGTCGGCGTCGGAGCCCGACACCTCATGGCCGGCGTCGCGCATCATCAGGGCCACGGCGCTCATGCCGGCGCCGGCGATCCCGGTGAAGTGGATGCGCATCGGGGGCCCTCACGGTTCGAAGCAACAGGTCGTCCAGGCCCCTCGACTAGCCGATCGGACGGGCCCCTCCAATCGGGAGCGGCAATCGGTCCGCGGGCGGTTGTTCGGCGGCGCGAGGGACTCCATTGCGGTTGATTCGATCCGCCACGCCCGTTTGGCGCGTGATTAATGAGTCATTTGAGGCGTTTAACATCGTTAACCGCGCCTTAACCACGGAGGCGCAACCTCACGGCGTCTTCCTTGAAGACACCCCACCATCACCGACTTTAATTTGGCCCGGCGGTTCTCCGCCGGGCTCTTTTTTTGGGGCCCGGCGCACAGGCCCGTAGCGCTTGCGCGGCGGGGCGGGCCAGCGTATAGGCCCGGCCCTCGACGGCCTGATCCCGGATAGCTCAGTTGGTAGAGCAGTCGGCTGTTAACCGACTTGTCGCAGGTTCGAGTCCTGCTCCGGGAGCCATCGAGGCCTCGCCCTCCCCGCCACCGCGAACATGACCGCCGGCCCCGGCGCCTGGCGGCTTGCCACCGACCCGCGGCGGTCGCTTTAGTTGTGCAGATGACGGGAGCCCGCCCATGACGTCGGCGACGATCGAGGACCGGGTCCGCGAGCAGGTCGCGGCCTGGCCCGCACAGCCCGACAACCAGGCGCTCTACACCGTCCTGCGCCTGCTCGGCCGCTGGCGGGCCACGACGCTCGCCCGGACCTACATCGAGCAGCAGGGCGCCAAGGTCTGGTGCGGCCCCTTCGCCGGCATGGAGTACCTCTCCGCCGCCACCGAGGGCGCGCTGGTGGCCCGGCTGCTGGGCACCTACGAGTCCGAGCTGCATCCCTATCTGGCGCACTTCGCGGAGCAGGGGCTCGACTGCGTGATCGATGTGGGCTGCGCCGAGGGCTACTACGCCGTGGGCCTCGCCCGGGCGATGCCGGGGATCACCGTCCACGCCCACGACATCTCCGAAGGCGCGCGCGCCGCCTGCGCCGATCTGGCGGCGCGCAACGGGGTCTCCGAGCGGGTGATCATCGGCGGGGAGTTCAAGCCCGACGGCTTCGAGGCCTTCGCGGGGCGCCGCGTGCTGGTGCTGGTCGACGTGGAAGGCGCCGAGGTCGACCTGCTGCAGCCCGAGCTCAGCCCGGCGCTGGCCCACATGAACCTCATCGTGGAGACCCACGACCTCTATCGGCCAGGAACCTACGCGGCGCTGGTGGAGCGGTTCTCGGCCACCCACCACATCAAGCGCGTCGACCAGCAGCCGAAGGCCTTCCAGCCGCCGCCGTGGTTCAGCCAGCTGGCCCATCTCGACCAGCTGCTGGCGGTCTGGGAATGGCGCCTGCGGCCGACGCCGTGGCTGGTGATGCAGCCGAAGCGCTGAGCGGGCCGGACGGCTATACGACAGCCACATTTGCGGCCGAGACCCATGCTAGGCCTTCCGGCCAGTGCGGAGTGACGTGCATGCGAACCCCAATCCTCGCCTTGGCCCTGGCGCTCTGCTCCGGCGCGGCCCTCGCCCAGACCGCGGCCCCTGCCCCCGTCGCCGATGCGGCCGTCAGCACCGCGCCCACCGTCGCCGACCAGATCGACGCCTTCATCAAGGCCGCCCCGGTCCCGGACGTCACCACCGACCGCGCGCCGGGCGTCACCTCGTTGAACGAGCCGCAGCGCGACCGCGCCATCCACGGCGTCGTGGAGCTGGGGATCGGCACCAACGGCTATCGCCACGCCTATGGCCGGGCCGACATGCCGATCGGCGACACCGGCACCCTGAGCATCGCGGTGGACCAGACCCGCTTCAACGGCCGCCGCGGCGGCGGCCGGTACTACGGCAACCGGTCCTACGGCGGCGATTCGCTGAGCCTCGGGGCCTCGTGGCGCTCGGGCGACCTGACGGACGGCTGCCGGCCGCGCGCCACGGGCGACCTGGGCGAGCCGCTCTACGCCGGCCCGCCGCCCGGCTCCACGACCCCCGGCGCCTGCCGCACGATCGAGCGCACCGGGCCCTAGGCGGGCCTACCAGGCGCCGACGTTCGGCATGGACGACCACGGCTCGGCCGGCGACAGGGCCTTGCCCCTCTGCAGCAGCTCGATTGAGATGTTGTCCGGCGAGCGGACGAAGGCCATGTGGCCGTCGCGCGGCGGCCGGTTGATGGTCACCCCGCCGTCCATCAGCCGCCGGCAGGTCGCGTAGATGTCGTCCACCGCATAGGCCAGATGGCCGAAGTTGCGGCCCCCGTCATACGCCTCCGGATCCCAGTTGAAGGTCAGCTCGACCATCGGCGCCTTGCTGGCCTTGGCGGCCTCGACATCGTCGGGCGCGCAGAGGAACACCAGGGTGAACCGCCCGCCGGCGTTATCGACGCGCGAGACCTCCTGCAGGCCGAGCTTGGCGCAGTAGAAGTCCAGCGAGGCGTCCAGGTCGGCCACCCGGACCATGGTGTGGAGATATTTCACGGAATCTTCCTCTTACGGTGTAAGCTGTGCGGCATCCGGTCACGCACCGTAAAGGTTGCGTCCGTGATGGTATGGCTTGGTCGTGCGGCAGAATATCGGCCCTGCGGCGTTTGTGTCCGCGATTTCATTTGCAGTCGGGTAACGCTGGCATCAGAAGCTCAGGCCTTGATACAGGGCCGGCTGCGTGGACGGGGCGATCGCACAAGCGTTGCAGTTCCCCGGGGATAGGGTTCCATGCGATTGAAATCGCAGTATGTTTTCGTAATTGGCGTGGTGGGCGTGATCGCCCTCTACTTCCTCGTGCGCGCCCTGTTCGGGGGTGGACACGGGCCGAATCCGGCCGCCGCCAAGCCGTTGTCGGCGGCCTCCAGCATACCCAGTGTTCAAGTGAAGCTGATCCCGGAGACCCTGCGCCAGTACGACGTCGTGCTGCGCGGCCGGACGCAGGCCACCCGCGCGGTGCTGGTCAAGTCGGAGACCTCCGGCGTGGTCGCCGAGGCGCCGGTGCTGCAGGGCACGGTGGTGGCCAAGGGCGCGGTGCTGTGCCGGCTGGCGGTGGACGCCCGCCAGGCCGCCCTCGACCAGGCGCGGGCCAACTTCAAGTCCATGCAGCTGCAGCAGCAGGCCAACGCCGAGCTGGCCAAGAAGGGCTACCGCTCGCCAACCCAGGTGGCGCAGTCGCAGGCCGGCGCCGACCAGGCCCAGGCCTTCGTGCGGGCCTCCGAGATCGCCCTGAAGCAGGTGGAGATCCGCGCGCCCTTCGCCGGGGTCTTCGACCATCGCGACGCCGAGGTCGGATCCTATCTGTCGCCCGGCCAGTCCTGCGGCTCGCTGATCGAGCTCAACCCGTTGCTGGTGGTCGGCGACGTGCCGGAGACCGACGCGGCCAAGCTGCATGTGGGCGCCGCGGCCACCGCCCGTCTGGTGGACGGCCAGGCGATGAGCGGGCGGGTGCGCTATGTGGCCCATGACGCCGATCCCGCCACCCGCACCTACCACCTGGAGATCGTCAGCCCGAACCCGCAGCTGACGACCCGCTCGGGCCTGTCGGCGGAGGTGCGCATCGCCGCCGGCTCCGGTCCGGCCCACCTGGCGCCGGTGTCGGCCCTGGTGCTCGACAGCGCCGGCCGCCAGGGCGTTCGCTACATCCGCGACGACGGCCGGGTGGCCTTCGCGCCGGTGAAGATCCTGGACGAGACGCCGGAGGGCGCCTGGATCAGCGGCCTCTCCGGTCCGGTGCGCCTGATCGTCGTCGGCCAGTCCTATGTCGGCGACGGCCAGAAGGTTCGCGTCGCGACGGCGCGCTAGCGTCCCCGCGGCTGGAGAAAGCAGATGATCGCGGCCCTGATCGACGGAGCCATCAAGCGCCGCAAGGTGGTCCTGGGCGTGACGCTCATCGCCTGCGTCTTCGGCTTCTTCGCCTATCTGTCGATGCCGCGCGAGGCGCAGCCGGACATCAAGCTGCCCTACATCTTCGTGGCCGTGCCGTTCCCGGGCGTCAGCCCCGAGGACGCCGAGCGCCTGCTGGTCAAGCCGCTGGAGGTCCAGCTGCAGACCATCAAGGGCGTCAAGCACATGAACGCCATCGCCCGGCAGAACGTGGCGATCGTGACGCTGGAGTTCGACCCCAGCTTCTCCACCGAACAGGCGCTGGCCGACGTGCGCGCCAAGGTCGACCTGGCGCGCGGCCGCTTCCCGCCCGACGCCGAGCCGCCGATCATCCAGGAACAGGGGTTCGCCGACCAGCCGATCATCGGCATCGTGCTCTCCGGCTCCGCGCCCGAGCGCGAACTGACCCGCATCGCCCGCGACCTGAAGGAACGCCTGGAAAGCTCGCCCGGCGTGCAGGAGGTGTTCCCCAGCGGGGTGCGCGACGAACAGATGGAAGTGGCCATCGATCCGCTGCGGATGGAGGCCTACAACGTCACCGCCAGCGAGCTGGCCCAGGTGATCGGCCGCAACAACCAGCTGATCCCGGCCGGCAACCTGCGCAACGCGGCCGGCAGCTTCGCCGTGAAGGTGCCCGGCGTGGTGCAGAACCCGGCCGACATCCTGCGGCTGCCGATCAAGCGGGCCGGCGACAAGCTGGTCACCGTGGGCGACATCGGCGAGGTGCGGCGGACCTTCAAGGAGCCGGACTTCATCACCCGCTTCAACGGCGAGCCGGCGGTGGCGCTGGACGTCTCCAAGCGCAACGGCGCCAATATCCTGGCGACCGTGCAGACGGTCCACCAGGTGGTGGCCGAGGAAAGCAAGCACTGGCCGCCGACGGTGAAGGTCGCCTTCACCTACGACAACTCCGACTTCATCGCCCGCATCCTGAAGATCCTGGAGAGCGGCCTCCTGATGGCCAGCCTGCTGGTGATGATGATCGTGGTGGCCAGCCTGGGCATCCGCCAGGGGCTGATGGTCGGGCTGTCGATCCCGATCTGCTTCATGCTCGGCCTGATGATGATGAATTTCATGGGCATCACCCTCAACCAGATGGTGATGTTCGGCATGGTGCTGGCGGTCGGCATATTGGTCGACGGCGGCATCGTGGTGGTGGAGTACGCCGACCGGAAGATGGCCGAGGGCCTGCCCAAGGAGGAGGCCTTCGCCGCGGCCGGCAAGCGGATGTTCTGGCCGGTGGTCAACGGCACGCTGACGACGCTGTGCGCCTTCCTGCCGTTCATGTTCTGGAACTCGATCCCCGGGAAGTTCATGAGCTTCTTCCCGCTGACCCTGTTCTTCGTGCTGGGCGCCTCGATCTTCGTGGCGCTGATCTTCACGCCGGCCTTCGGTTCGATCTTCGGCGGCCAGGCCAAGGCCGACGAGGCCCACCTGGCCGAGATCATGAAGTCCGAGCACGGCGATCCACGCGAGATGACCGGCTTCATGGGCTGGTACGCGCGGACCCTTTCCTACCTGGGCCGGCATCCGACGCGGACGCTGGCCGCGGCCTTCCTGGTGGTCGCGGTGATCGCCACCTGGTTCGTGATCACCCCGCACCGCATGGAATTCTTCCCGAGCGAGGATCCGGAGACCGCCACCGTCTATGTGAAGGCCCGCGGCAACCTCTCCCCCGAGGCGCAGGACATGCTGGTCCGCCAGGTGGAACGCCGGCTGGTCGGCATCAAGGGGGTCGACAGCATCTACGTCCGCGCCGGCGCCTTCACCAGCAACGGCGGCCCGAACTCGGCGCCCAACGACACCGTCGGCCGGGTGGTGGTCGAATTCCAGAAGTACGAACAGCTGAAGGGCTCGGGGATCACCGGCGAACAGATCGTCGACAGCATCCGCAAGAACGTGGCCGACATCCCCGGCCTGCAGGTCGAGGTGCGTCTGCCGGAGAGCGGCCCGCCCACCGGCAAGGCCATCCAGGTGCAGCTGCAGGGCCACGATCCGGTCGCCCTCGACAGGGCGGCGAACCTGGTGGACGCCAAGCTGGCCGCCGACCCGCAGCTGATCGAGCTGGAGGACACCCGCACCTCGCCGGGCATCGAGTGGAACCTGCAGGTCGACCGCGAGGCGGCCGGCCGTTACGGCGCCGACGTGCTGTCGGTGGGTCAGGCGATCCAGTTCCTGACCGGCGGCGTGCTGGTGGGGCGCTATCGTCCCGACGACGTGCAGGACGAGCTGGACATCCGCGTCCGCTTCCCCGCCGACGCCCGCAACACCGCGGCCTTCGACAAGCTGAAGATCACCACGCCCTCGGGCGCGGTGCCGGCCAGCTACTTCATCAAGCGGGTGCCCGCCCAACAGGTCACCCAGATCCAGCGCCGCGAGGGCCAGCGGCTGGTGATCGTCCAGACCAACGTCGCCAAGGGCGTCGCCGCCAACCAGAAGGTCGCCAAGCTGCGGCCCTGGCTGGAGCAGACCCTGACCGACCCGGCGGTGCGCTGGAAGTTCGTCGGCGCCGACGAGGAGAGCCAGAAGGCCGCCCAGTTCTTCATGGTCGCCATGGCCGTGTCGCTGTTCCTGATGGCGGTGATCCTGCTGTGGCAGTTCAACAGCTTCTACGGCGTGGTGGTGACGCTCTCGGCGGTGGCCCTGTCGACGGTGGGCGTGCTGCTGGGCGTGCAGGTGAACATCGCCCACACCTTCGACTACGTCTCGGTGATCATGATGGGCACCGGCATCGTCTCGCTGGCCGGGGTGGTGGTGGGCCACAACATCGTGCTGGTGGACACCTTCTACCAGCTGCGGCGCCAGGGGCATCCGGCCGACGAGGCCGCGGTGCGGGCCGCCGCCCAGCGCTTCCGGCCGGTGATGCTGACCACCCTGGTGACGGTGGTCGGCCTGCTGCCGCTGATGTTCCAGGTCCACCCGGACTTCGGCGCCGGCACGGTGGAATCCCATGCGCCGGGTTCGGCGATCTGGGTGCACCTGTCGGGCTCGGTGGTCTGGGGCCTGTCGTTCTCGACCCTGCTGACCCTGGTGCTGACCCCGGTGCTGCTGGCCGCGCCGAAGGTGACCGCGGAGCGGTTCGGCCGGGCGTGGCGGTGGGGCCGCAGGAGCCTGGGCCTGGAGCCCAGGCCGGTCCACCGCCCGACGCCGAGCAACGACGTGGCGCAGGCGGCGGAGTAGCTTTCCTCTCGCCCCGCGAGCGCAGCGAGCGAGAGGGGAGAGGATCAAGGAGAGGGGCGGCGCAGGCCTTTGCCCGCGCCCCTCCCCGTTCAGCGAGGACCATCGCTGCGCCGCCTTGTGAGCGGTGATGCCGAGCCACCCCTCTCCCTACCCTCTCCCCTCTACGCTTCGCGCGGGGGAGAGGAACTAGGTCTCCCGCGTCTGCCGGCGCCACAGCGCGGCGTACTCGCCCTTGCGGTCCAGCAGGTCGGCGTGGGTTCCGCGTTCGACGATCTTGCCGCGGCGGAGCACCAGGATCTGGTCGGCGTCGACGATGGTGGAGAGCCGGTGGGCGATGACCAGGGTGGTGCGCCCGGCGCGCACCTTGCGCAGGGTCTCCTGGATGGCGGCTTCGGTGGGGCCGTCCAGGGCGCTGGTGGCCTCGTCCAGCACCAGCAGCCGCGGATTGGCCAGCAGGGCGCGGGCGATGCCCACCCGCTGGCGCTCGCCGCCGGAGAGCTTCAGGCCGCGCTCGCCGACCAGGGTCGAGAGGCCGTTGGGCAGGCCGTCCAAAAACGGGCCGAGCTCGGCGGCCTCGGCGGCGCCGCGCACCTCGTCCGGCGTGGCGTCGGGGCGGGCGAAGGCGATGTTGGCGTAGAGGGTCTCGTTGAACAGGGCGACGTCCTGCGGCACCAGGGCGATGGCGCCGCGCAAGGTGGCCTGGCGCACGTCCTTCAGGTCGAGGCCGTCGATGACCACGCGGCCTTCCTGCGGATCGATCAGCCGCATGGCCAGGCGCGCGGCCGTGGTCTTACCGCCGCCCGAGGGGCCGACCAGGGCCACGGTGGAGCCGGGCTTGGCCTGGAAGCTGACGTCGGCCAGGCCCACCGAGCGGGCGTCGTGGCGGAAGCTGACGGCCTCGAAGGCCAGGGCCGCGCCCTCCCCGCGGGCCGGCGGCAGGTCCTTGGGCCGCTCGGCGTCGACGATCTCCGGCGGCACGCCCTGCAGCTCGACCATCTGTTCCATGTCGATGAAGGCCTGGCGGATCTCGCGGTAGTTGAAGCCAAGCATGCCGAGCGGCGCGTAGAGGCCGCGCAGCAGCAGGGAGGCGGTGAAGATGCCGCCCACCGTCATCTGGCCGTGCACTACCCACAGGCCGGCGGTCACCGTCATGATCGCCAGGCCGATCTGCATGATCAGGGTCTGGGCGCCGTTCAGCATGTTGAGCGAGGTGTTGGCCCGCACGCTGGCCTCCACGAACTCGTCCATGGCCCGCGCATAGACCCCGACCACGCGGTCCTCGGCGCCGAAGGTCTTGACCGTCTCGTAGTTGATCAGGGCGTCCACCGAGAGGCCGGCGGCGCGGCTGTCGCTGTCATTCAGCGCGCGCCGATGGTTCAGCCGCCAGTCGGTGATCCGGAAGGTGACGATCACATAGATGACGATGGTGGCGAAGGTGATGCCCGAGAAGGCCCAGCCGAGCCGCAGCGCCATCACCCCCATGGCCAGGATCAGCTCGATCAGGGTGGGCCCGATGTTGAACACCACGCTGCGGATCAGGAAGTCGGTGGAGCGCGAGCCGCGGTCGATGATCCGCGACAGGGCGCCCATGCGCTTGGTCTGGTGGAAGTCCAGCGACAGGCCGAGCGCGTGCTGGAAGCTCTCCACGGCCGCCTTGGCCATGGTCGCCTGGGAGACCCGCAGGAAGATGGCGTCGCGCAGATAGGGCGCGGCGGCGGCCGCGAGGCCCAGGCCCGAGGCGGCGAGCGCGCCCACCACGAACAGCGGGAACGACGGCGCGCCCGCCTTGGGGGCCAGGTGGTTGATCGCATCGCCCAGGGACACCGGCGACCAGACGCCCGCCACCTTGCCGAGGAACACCAGGCCGAGCGCCACGACCAGGCGCAGGCGCAGCTGCGGCGCTTCCGAGCGCAGCACCAGCCGGCCCAGGTCGCGCATGGAGGTCCAGAAGTTGAAGGTCACCGCCGGCGCGGCCACGCCCCCGGGCTCCCGCGCCCGTGCGGCGGCGTAGTAGATGTGGGCCAAGCCGGATCCTCTCGCCAGTCCAGACGGTCAGTCGAGGAGGACGGTGGACTGCACCCCGCCCCCCGGCGTCAGCCAGTCGATGCGCAGGCCGCCCTTTGTGAACTGGCTACGCATGGGCCCCGAAGCAAGGGGCGGGGCCGGCGCGACCGCCACCTGGGCCGAGCTGGTGAAGCTGTCGCCGGTGACCTCGACCGTGTGTGCGCCTTTCGCCACCGGCTGGTTAAGGGCGATGGCGTAGCGGCCGGCGGGGTCGGCGCGCGTCTCGGCGATCTGGCGGCCGTCGAGGCGCAGGAACACCAGGCCCTGCGGCGGCGCGAGGCCGGAGACCACCGCACCGCCCTCCCGGTCGAAGTCGACGGCGCTGAGCGAGGGTGAGCGCCTGGGATCCAGGCGGATGGCGCCGGCGCCGGCCCGCAGCAGGGCGGCGGGGCCCTGCGGGGTCAGCAGCACATAGCCCTGGCCCTGGGCCAGGCGCCGGTCGGCCTTGGCGGAGAGGCCGAAGATGCGCGGCTGGGACGACGGCGCCAGGCGCAGCGACCAGCGACCGGCGGCGTCGGCGGTGGCCAGCGCCGCCCCGCCGGCCGGCGATCCCAGGCGCACCTGCGCGCCGGGCGGCGCCGTGCCGCTGAGCAACGGGCCGCCCGCCTCCGGACGCACGGCGGTGACGGCCGGCGGCGCGGCATAGTCGGCGGTCTCCTTCGCCTGCGCCGCGTCCGGCGCGCGGGCGGGGCTGCGGCCGCAGCCGGCCAACAGCAGCGCGGCGGCAAGGCCAAGGCGGGTCGCGGATTTAGGGAACACGGGAGGCTTGAATCTCCTTAACCTGGGCCATAGCTAATCGGGCCTTCCTCGCGCGCCCGCAAGCACGCGCAGGCTCCCGCCGTCCGTTTGGCGGGCTCCACAGGAGAATGATCATCGACATGGCGGCCGCTTCCCAACGCCTGGACTCCGTCTGCGTCTTCTGCGGCTCGTCGGAGGCCGCCGATCCGGCGTTCCTGGCCGCCGCGCGCCAGCTCGGCCAGACGCTCGCCGAGGCCGACCTGCGTCTGGTCTACGGCGGCGGCGGGGTGGGCCTGATGGGCGCCTGCGCGCGCGGCGCCCACGAGGCCGGCGGCCGGGTGCTGGGCATCATCCCCGACTTCCTGATGGGCCGCGAGCGGGCGCTGGAGACCGTCGAGCACGTGATCGTCTCCAACATGCACGAGCGCAAGATGATGATGTTCGAGCGCTCCGACGGCTTCGTCATCCTGCCCGGCGGCATCGGCACGCTGGAGGAGGTGGTGGAGCTCTTATCATGGCGCAGGCTCGACCTGCACGCCAAGCCGGTGGTGTTCTACAACCCGCGCAATTTCTGGAAGACGCTGTTCGACTGCTTCCAGATGACCGTCGACGAGCACCTGACCCCGGCGGACTTCATGGGCTCCTGGCGCGCGGTGGAGCGGATCGAGGAGATCCTCCCGGCGCTCAAGGCGACGGCGCAGCCGCAGGCGGATGCGGTGGTGCAGAAGGCCTAGGCTCTTCCCCCATCCCTCCTCTTTAGGGGAGGGACAGGCCGCGCAGCGACCAGGGTGGGGGGACCCGATCAAGCTCCCAGCTCTCAGCTTGGCCCACACACCCCCACCCGGCCCGAGCTGCGCTCGGTCCACCCTCCCCTAAAGAGGAGGGATCAGATGATCCGCGACCTAGTCGTCGCGGTGCACGCGTTCGCGGCGTTCATGGCGTTCCTGGGCCTCGAGGCTCAGGGTGGCGATGGGCCGGGCGTCCAGGCGGGCGACGCCGATCGGCTCGCCGGTCTCTTCGCAATACCCGTAGGAACCCTCTTCGATGCGTCGCAGCGCTTCATCGATCTTGGAGATCAGCTTGCGTTGACGGTCGCGGGTGCGCAGCTCCAGAGCCCTGTCGGTCTCGGAAGACGCCCGATCCGCGATATCGGGATGATTCTCGGTTTCGCTCTGGAGGTGCGTCAGGGTCTCGCGAGATTCCCTGGCGATTTCCTCTTTCCAAAGGAGAAGCTTCTCCTTGAAATACTCCAGCTGACGATCGTTCATGAATTCCTCGTCCTCGGAAGGACGGTATTCAGCTACTTCAGCCCGTACTGTGGCTGTTTTCATGGAAACCTCGAGCCCCCTGAACTCCCCGAGCGACACGCGGGCGGCTTATAGCAAAACGAACACTGGTTTCAAATGCGCGCTGGTAACACCTGCGCGATGACGGACGTTAGGCCGCACGAGCCGCACGGGCCTGCTCCAATTTGGCGATCTCCACGGCGGCGCGGGTCTCGATCTCGTCGAGCAGGCCTTCGAGGCGCGGATCCTCGGTGGCCGAGCGCTGCTCGCGGATCGCCACCTGCAGGCGCACAAGGTTTTCGCCGCTGACCCGGTCTTCCAGCAGGGCGATCTTCATCTCGTCGAGGACGTCCAGCAGCCGGCCTGCGCGGCGCACGGCGCGGCGCTTGCGCTCGGTGGGGCCGCCCACGTCCTGCAGGGTCAGGAGGGCCGCGACGCCCATCACGCCACCCGCCGAGGCGACGCCGCCGGTCTGGCTGGGCCCCGCGGTCTGGCCCGCGGTAGGCAGCTGGAAGCCCGACCCGCCGGATGGCCGCGCGCCGCGCGCTCCCCCCGCCTGTCCGACCCCGCCCGTGCCCGTGACCTTCATGAGTCCGACTCTATACCCCTACGCGTGGAGACCAGATTTCGGCCGCGCTGATTGCAGTATGGTTAATGCCGGGCAAATTCTGCCGACGTGCAGCCGCGGCGGCCGCCAGCCACCCGGCACGTCATTGATTTAGCTACGCTTTCAGACTGGCACGCGCGTCGCATGTACACGGGCGAAGCAGCTTCGCCGGTGATCATGCGTCAGATTTTCCAAGTCCTCTGCGCCGCCCTCGCCACCCTGGCGCTGACCGCGGCCCCGGCCGCGGCCAAGTCGCGGATCAAGGACATCGTCGATTTCGAGGGCGTCCGCGACAACATGCTGGTCGGCTACGGCATCGTGGTCGGCCTGAACGGCACCGGCGACGCCCTGCGCAACGCCCCCATGACCAAGCAGAGCCTGGAGGCCATGCTGGAGCGGCTGGGGGTCAACACCCGCGACGCCAACCTCAACACCAAGAACGTGGCCGCGGTGATGGTCACCGCCAAGCTGCCCTCGTTCTCCGCCTCCGGCTCGCACATGGACGTCAACGTCTCGGCGCTGGGCGACGCCAAGAGCTTGCTGGGCGGCACCCTGCTGGTGACCCCGCTGCTGGGCGCCGACGGCCAGGCCTATGCGGTGGCGCAGGGCACGGTGCAGACCGGCTCGATCAGCGCCTCGGGGGCCTCGGGCTCCACGGTCTCCAAGGGCGTGCCGACCGCCGGCCGCATCGCCGGCGGGGCCATCGTCGAGCGGGAGATCGCCTTCAACTTCGACACCATGGCCGTGCTGCGCATGACCCTGCACAACCCGGACTTCACCACCGCCCACCGGGTGGCCGACGTGATCAACGCCAAGTGGCCGGGCAGCGCCTACGCCGAGAACCCGACCATCGTGGCCATCAAGCCGCCGCCGGGCCAGGACATGATGGGCTTCATCACGCTGGCCGAGAACCTGACCGTCGAGCCGGACAGCCCCGCCAAGGTGGTGATCGACGAGGTGGCCGGGGTGATCGTCATGGGCGAGAACGTGCGGGTCTCCACCGTCGCCATCCAGCAGGGCAACCTGACCATCACGGTCAACGAGAGCCCGGCGGTCAGCCAGCCTCCGCCCTTCGCCCGCACCGGCAACACCGCGGTGGTGCCGCAGTCCAGCGTCACGGTGGACGAGGAAAAGGGCAAACAGTTCCTGACCGTGCGGTCGGGGGCCTCGCTCTCGACCCTGGTGGCGGGCCTGAACGCCCTGGGCGTCACGCCGCGCGACATGATCTCCATCCTGCAGACCATCAAGGCGGCCGGCGCCCTGCAAGCCGACATCCAGGTGCTGTGATGGGCGGCTTCTCACCGATCATGGTCGCCCCGACGCTGACACCGACACCCACGGCGACGTCGGCCGCCGAGCTGGCCAAGCGGGGGCAGATCCAGCAGGTCTCGCGGGACTTCGAGGCCTCGTTCCTCTCGGTGATGATGCAGCAGATGTTCGCCGGGGTCTCCACGGACGGGCCGTTCGGGGGCGGCGCCGGCGAGGAGATGTTCCGCTCGGTGCTGACCGACGCCATGGCCAAGCAGATGGCGCGGGCCGGCGGCATCGGCATCGCGCCGTCCGTCGAGCGCGAGATGCTCAAGCTGCAGGGGCTCAAGTAGATGGCGCTGGCCGCGGAAAACCCCGCCGACCGGGTGGATCAGCTGATCCTGCTCACCGAGCGCCTGACCGAACTGGTGGCCGCCCAGGCGCTGGCCTTCGAGCAGCAGCGGCCGCAGGACGCCGCGGGCCTGGTGGAGGAGACCTCGCGGCTGGCCAACATCTACCGGCACGAGAGCGCCCGGGTGCGGGGCAATCCGGCCCTGCTGGCCGGCGCGCCGCTGGTGGAGCGCAGCAAGCTGACGCGGGCCACCGAGGCCTTCGACGCGGTACTGGCCCGTCAGGCCCGCTCGCTGGAGGCCGCCAAGATCGTCACCGAGGGCCTGGTCCGCGCCATCGCCGAGGAAGTC
This sequence comes from Phenylobacterium sp., assembly GCA_028290945.1. Taxonomy (GTDB): domain Bacteria; phylum Pseudomonadota; class Alphaproteobacteria; order Caulobacterales; family Caulobacteraceae; genus Phenylobacterium. Next base: position 15,733 of record JAQGIV010000018.1, read on the forward strand.
GCCCTGCAGCGCCAACGCGGCGCGGCCGACGCCTACGGGCCGTCCGGCGAACGCACCGCCAAGCCGGCGGACGGCTCGGCGATCACGCTGAACAAGCGGGCTTAATTGTTTCCGGCAGCCTAGCGACCAATTTCGATGCCCGTGAGAAACTGCTCGAACCTTGGCATGTCCTGCTGCTCTCGCCCGGCGTGGGTGCCGAGAAACGCGTAGTAGACTGTTCGAGGAGGTCCGCCCTGCTCAGACGGCTTGCCCGCCAGCGCGTAGATCCAGACCTCCAGTGCGCCGCGAGGGCCGATACGCTGGCAGGCGACAGACGCATGCCCGGCAATCGCCAGGCGGAAGCCGCGCAACCCGGGCGAAAGCGGCTGGCAGTCGCCCTCCTCTTGATTGGGCGAGGTGTAGTCGAGGGCGTTCCAATGGGAGCTCACGCCCATGTAGGTCGCGTCGATGTCTCCGCGTTCGGGGCAACCTGAGACCGTGGCGCCGTACCAGGCATAGAAGCCGCGTGGCGCATCTCCCGAACGGCTCTTGCAGACGCGGGCGCCCACTGGAAAGACGACGCGAATGCCCATTTCCTCGTTCACGAAGGGGTGCAGACCGTCTGAGACGACCGGGGGCTGCTTGCCGCAGGATAGCTGCTCCGCTTGGCATGGAGCGACGGTCGGCGCTCGAGAAGGCGGGACGCGCCTTGCGGCCTGTCCACAGGCGATTCCTGGCAAGGCCGCCGCCAGCACGCCAAACACCCAGACGCATCGCGTCATCCGCATTGCTGGAGCTAAGCCGGAAAGACCGTACATGTCATCTGCGCACCCTCTATTCAAACACTTGTTTGACGTGTGTCGGGAGCCTACCCTGCGCCCTGCCGTCGGGCTGTTCCGGCGGTCTACGTTCTCAGGGCGGGGTGGAATTCCCCACCGGCGGTAATGCCCTCCTCTCACGGGGCGGGACGAGCCCGCGGGCGCCCTGCCTAGCTCCCCCCCGGAGCGAAGCAGGGGATGAGCAGACACCGGTGCGATCCCGGGGCCGACGGTTAGAGTCCGGTTATGAGAACCGCCGATCCACGCCCGGATTCCGTCCGGATCCCCGTGGGCTCGGCGACTCCCTGGCGCGTGGTTCAACCCCGTTCAGGGACCTGACCATGACCCAAGCCATCTGCGACCTGCCCGCGGGCTTCGCGCCGCACGACCGCAAGAGCCCGCTCACCGAGCCGTGGGAGCCGCTCTACGCCCGCAAGACGGCCGACCGGGTGATCCTGGGCCTGCGCGCCGCCGAGGCCCACACCAACAGCCGCGGCTTCGTGCACGGCGGGCTGATCTCGGCGCTGGCCGACAACGCCATGGGCCTGTCCTGCGCCCGCGCGCTGGGCCAGCTCAGCGGCCTGGTCACCGTCAATCTGACGCTGGATTTCCTGGGCATCGCCCGCACCGGCCAATGGCTGGAGTTCGACACGGTGTTCGTCAAGCCGGGCAAGACCCTGTGCTTCGCCCAGGCCTTCGTCACCGCCGACGGCGAGCCCTGCGCGCGGGCCAATGCGGTGTTTCGGGTGCGCGAGGCCGCTAAGGCGCCGCCGTCGCCGTGATCACGCCTGACGCCGTATCGGCGTGCAGCTCGCCCATGAAGGGGTAGCTCCCGGGCTGCAGCGGACCGACGGTGAAGCTCACCTGGCCGTGCGGCGTGACGTCCTTCTCCACTCGCAGCGCCTCGCTGTCGAACTCCTCGAGGGCGGCGTCCTGGTTGGTCAGCTCGATGCGGATCCGGCGGCCGGCCGGGACCGTCATCTTGTCCGGCGTGAAGCGGTGGTCCTTCAGCGTCAGGGCGACGACGAACGGCTCGGCCGGCGTCGCCGCCGCCACGGCGTGGACGGCGAAAAGGCCAATCAGCACAGCGGCTGGAACGTGCAGCTTCATGCGACTTCTCCGGGCTGGGGTCGCGCCTGTTATGTTGCAATTGACAATCGTTCGCAACTATTTATGCGAATGGTTCTCAACAAGCGGAGCAGGACAATGCGGAACGGGGTGCTGGGGCTGGCGGCTGTGGCGGCGGCGATCGCTTGGGCAGGGACGGCGCAGGCGCGGCCGGGCTTGGCGAACCAGGTCTATTCGCCCTACCCGCTCAACGGCGTCACCGAAGTGGAGGTGCGCGGCGGGCGCACGCTGGGCGGCTCGGCGGCCGGCGATTCGGCGGCGGTGGTGGAGCTGGAGCACGGCTTCAGCGACCGGCTGAGCCTGGCGGTGCTGGCCGAGTTCGAGGACCAGCCCGGCGACCGGCGCAAGCTGGACTCCGTGGGCGTCGAGGGCGTGGTCTATCTCGGCCAGCTGCCCGGCGTCGGCGTCGATGTGGGCGGCTACCTGGAATACGAGCAGCGCATCCATGCCGAGTCCGGCGTGGTCGAGGGCAAGCTGCTGCTGGCCCGCCAGTTCGGGCCGGTGAAGGGCCTCCTCAACCTGATCGCCCGCCAGCCGCTGACCGACAAGCCGGGCGAAGGGGCGATGCAATTCGGCTATGCGGCGCAGGGCGTGGTCGAGGTGGCCCGCGGCTGGCAGGTGGGCCTGCAGGCGTTCGGCGACGCCGGGACCAACCGCGCGCTGGGCGGGCGCCAGGCGCACTACCTGGGGCCCGTAACCCGCTGGGAGCTGCGGCCGCCGGGCCGGCGGGGCGAACTGGAGCTGGAGGCGGCCTACCTGCTGCCGCTCGGCGCGGCGCGCCACGACAGCGACGGCCAGGTCCGCCTCGCCGTGGCCTGGGAGGCCCGCTTCTAGGCTGTGTCCTGCGGGGCGCCCGCGGCCGCAAAACGCCCGGCTGAAAGGCGGCGGGAAAGCGGCAATCTTGACAGTTCTGCAACAAAGCGGGGCATCCTCCTCCTACAACTGGCGATTGCCTTGAGCGGCGGCACACGCCGCCGCGGCGGCGTCGCTTTTGGGGAGCCAAGATGAAACTGTTATCTCGTGTCGCCCTGATGGGCGTGAGCGCGCTCGCCGCCGGCGGCAGCCTGGGCGTGGCCCATGCGCAGCCGGCGCAGGTCTCCGAAGTCGTGGTCACCGGTTCGCGCATCCGCACCAGCCCGCTGGAGCGCGACCAGCCCGTGGTGCAGATCGACCAGGACATGGTGGCCAAGAGCGGCCTGACCTCCACCGTCGACGTGCTGCAGCGGATTCCCTCGGCCGGCGGCGGGCTGAACGCCAAGTTCAACAACTCCGGCAACTCCGGCAATCCGCCCGACGGCGGCGGCGTGGGGGCGGGCTCCGCCGAGATCGACCTGCGCTACCTCGGCTCGCGCCGGGTGCTGGTGCTGGTCGACGGCCAGCGCTGGGTGAGCGGCGCCTCGGCCTCCGGGGTGCCGGGCTCGGTCGACCTCAACACCATCCCGACGGCGATGATCGACCGCATGGAGGTGCTGCAGGAAGGCGCCTCGCCGATCTATGGCTCCGACGCCATCGCCGGCGTCGTCAACATCATCACCAAGCAGCGCCAGGACGGCTTCCTGGCGACGGCGGAGGTGGGCGGCTTCGGCCAGGGCGACGGCTTCACCCAGGACTACAACCTCTCCTGGGGCGTCTCCCAGCCGGGCACGACGATCGTCATCGGCGGCGGCTACTTCAAGCAGGATCCGGTGTCGTCCGGCGACCGCGCCATCTCCCGCTTCCCGAACCCCTACGCCACCTCCTGCCTGCAGGGCGGCTGCAGCTCGGGCACGCCCAACGCGCGGGTCATCGTCCACGACCCCAACACCAACCAGGATCTCGACCTGACCCTGCGCCAAGCGCTGCAGCCGGGCCAGCGGCCGATCTACATCCCGTCCAATCCGACCAGCGCGGCCGGCAGCTACAAGGCCTTCACCACCGCCGACCGCTTCGACTTCCAGCCCTACAACTACATCCTGACGCCGCTGGAGCGGGTGAGCGCCTTCGCCTCGGTGATCCAGGACGTTTCCGACAGGGTGCACTTCCGGGCCCGCGCCTCGTTCGTGGAGCGCAAGTCGGCCAACCAGGCCGCGCCCCTGCCGCTGTTCGTCGGTCCCGACGCCGGCAACGGCAATCTGCTGGACACCATTAACATCGACGTCAGCAACCCCTACAACCCGTTCGGCTTCACCCTGCAGCCCGGCACCTACTCCTTCGTCGGCCGGCGGATGGTCGAGGCGGGCCCGCGCCACTTCGAGCAGACCGTCGACACCTGGAACGTGATGGGCAGCCTCTACGGCGACATCGCGGTGGCCGACCACGACTGGCACTGGGACGTCAACGCCAGCTGGTCGCGCAACCACGCCGACCAGACCTTCACCGGCAACATCAATGCGGCGCGCGTGCAGCAGGCCCTGGGCCCGGTCGCGGCCTGCACCGGCTCGTGCGTGCCGTTCAACATCTTCGGCGGCCTCGGCACCATCACGCCGGCCATGCTGAGCTACATCGGCTTCACCGAGCACGACTCCTCGCAGCAGGAGCTGGAGGACGTCAGCGCCAACCTGACCGGCGACCTGTTCGAGCTGCCGGCCGGACCGCTGGCCTTCGCGGCCGGCGTGGAGCACCGGCGCACCCTGGGCTTCTTCCAGCCGGACGCCCTGGTGGTGGAGGGCCTGTCCTCCGACATCCCGGCCCAGCCCGCGAGCGGCTCGATCACCGTCAAGGAAGCCTATGGCGAGCTGCGCATCCCGCTGATCAAGGACCAGCCGTTCCTGTACCGGCTGGACGCCTCGGTGGCCGGGCGGTGGTTCGACTATTCGACGTCGGGCTCGGATTCTACCTACAAGGCCGGCCTCTCCTGGCGGCCGGTGGAGGAGGTGCTGCTGCGCGGCTCCTATGCCCAGGGCTTCCGGGCCCCGACCATCGGCGAGCTGTTCGGCACCGCCTCGCGCTTCGACCAGACGGTCACCGATCCCTGCTCCGACCTGCTGGGCCTGGGCGGCGGCGCGCCCGCCAGCGCCGCGGTGCGGACCAACTGCGCCGCGCGCGGGGTGCCGGCCAGCGGCTCCTACGTGCAGCTCAATCCGCAGCTGCCGGTGATCACCAGCGGCAACCGCAATCTGAAGCCCGAGACCAGCGAGGGCTGGAACTACAGCTTCGTCTGGGAGCCCGGCTTCCTGCGCCAGGCCAGCTGGGCGGACGGCGGCTCCCTCGAGCTGGCCTATTCGGAGATCAAGGTCGACGGCGCGATCCAGGCGCTGAGCGGCCAGACCCTGCTGGACCGCTGCGCCCAGACCGGGGACGCCCTGTCCTGCGCCACCATCAGCCGCACCGCGTCGGGGGCCATCTCCGGCATCGCCAACCCGCTGATCAACATCGGCGGGATCAAGATGCGCTCGCTCGACCTGAACCTGGTGTGGCGCTCGCCGGACTGGTCGTGGGGCCGCCTCGTCGCGCGCTCCTACACCACCCGGCTGCTGGAGTTCACCGAGCTGCAACCCACCTCCAACGGCTTCCAGCCGATCAAGCGCGAGGGCACCGAGCGGGGCAGCCCGAGCCAGGCCTTCCCGAAGACCAAGTCCAACCTGGCGGTCGACTGGGACAAGGCCGACTGGGGCGCGACGGCGGGCGTGCGCTATATCTCGGCGGTCACCGAGACCGCGGCCAACAACAACAAGATGGCCGCGCGGACCTATCTGGACGCGCAGATCCGCTGGACGCCGAGCTTCCTCACCAAGGGCCTGCAGCTGGCGCTGGGCGCCAACAACCTGTTGGACAAGGACCCGCCCGGCTGCATCAGCTGCGACCTGAACAACTTCGACCCCAACGTCTATGACGTGCCCGGCCGCTTCATCTATTTCCGCCTGAGCTATCGGCCCTAGGGCGCGGCGCCCCGTCCGGTCCAGTAGCCCGGACGGGGCTTCCCGTGACCTGGGCTCACGGGCGGCCCGCCGCCGGCGAAGCCCTGGCCCTCGACCGCTCTGTGATCTAGTCTCACAGACGGGCGGCTGACATGTCGTTTGCGCCGTCCCGCCTGCGCCGCGATGCTGCAGCGCAACGTGATCGGAGCGCACAGATGCCCAAGCGCCGACACCTCCCGCTGACCGCCCTTCGCGCCTTCGAGGCCTTCGCGCGGCATGGCCGCATGAGCCTGGCCGCCGACGAGCTCTGCGTCACCCACGGGGCGGTGAGCCGCCAGGTGCGTGGCCTGGAGCGGCTGACCGGCGTGCGGCTGACCCATGGGCCGCGCAACAACCTGAAGCTGACCGACGCCGGCGCGCGGCTGGCGGGGTCGCTGGGGACCACCTTCGACGCCCTGGAGCGCAGCTTCATCGAGGTCAGCGCCGGGGCCGAGCGGGAGATCCACGTGTCCTGCGTCGGCACCCTGGCCATGCGCTGGCTGATCCCGCGCCTGTCGGCCTTCCACGCCCGCTATCCGGCCCATGCGGTGCGGGTGACCGAGGCCTACAGCCCGGTGGACTTCACCCGCGAGCCGTTCGACGCGGCCATCCGGCTGGCCGCCGACACCGCCAGCGTCGAGGGCGCCACGACGATGGTGCTGTTCGACAATTTCCACGGGCCCGTGTTGTCGCCCGGCCTGCGCGGCGCGGGGCTGAGCCTTGCCGGCCTGCGCGAGCTGCCGCGGCTGCACACCCGCTCGCATCCGCAGGCCTGGGCCGAGTGGGCCGAGCACGCCGGCGTCATCCTGCCGGAGGCCGCCGGGCACCGGGAGTACGAGCACATCTTCTACACCCTGGAGGCGGCGAGCGCGGGCCTGGGCGTCGGCATCACACCGTGGATCTATGTGGCCGGCGACATCGCGGCCGGGCGGCTGATCGCCCCGTTCGGCTTCGTGCGCACCCCGGCGCGGTTCCAGCTGATCCTGCCCGACGAGACGCCCAAGCGCGGCCTCGCCCACTTCCGCGACTGGCTGCTGGAAGAGGCCGCCACCGCCCCGCCGCCGCCGCAGATGGCGCTGGTCGGCGCTTAAGGGACGCGGAGCGCGCGGGCGTCGGCCCCGCCCACCCGCAGGGTCAGGCCGGGCGACGGCCCCGTGCTGGCGTCGAACACCACCTGGGCGTCGAAGCCCTTCACGAAGAAGTCGGTCTTGTTTTCCGGGAACAGGTCCGCGGCCGGCATGCCGGTGAGCTGGCCCATCAGGTAGCGGCCGTCCTTCAGATAGACGGTGGTCGTGCGGCCATCCTGGAGGCGGTAGGTCCCGACGTAGCGCGACGCCAGCGCGGTATCGAAGGCGATGGCATGGTGCTCCGCCGGCTTCGGCAGCAGCCAGGGAAAGGCGTCGACGATCAGCCGCGGATAGTAAGAGCCGTGGTTCTCGCCGGCATAGACCTGGCGCCGCAGGGTGAAGGTCGACCTGGGCCCGCCGAGCGCCTTGGCGACCACCGCGCCGGCTTTGGTGATGCGCTCGGCTTCGACGCCGCCCCAGGCCACATAGACCCGCCGGCCCGCGCCCTTCCGCGCCGCCGCCGCCAGCCGCGCCGCCAGGGTCTCGTCCTCCAGCACCGTGGCGCTGGCGATCAGGTAGCCGGCGAAGGCCTCGGGGCGGTCGGCCAGCACCTCCGTCGCGAACATCCCGCCAAACGAGTGGCCGAACAGATAGGCGCGCCCGGGGTCGAGCGGGTATTTGGCTTCCAGCAACGGTCGGATCTCGTCCAGCAGCACGGCCTCGAACGCCGCCCCGCCACCGCCGAAGGTCTCGCCGCCGCGGGTGAACCTCGGATGCACCAGGTCGACGTTGCGCGCCCGCTCCTGGCCCGGCAGATAGCCGATGGCGATGACGTAGGCCGGCCGCATGGCGCCCGAGGTGCTGAGCATCCGGCCCACCGGCCCGGCGATCCAGTAACCCATGTCCAGCGCATAGATCGCCGGCATCTTCTGGCCGGGCAGGATCGGCGTGCGGGGCGAGGTCACCTCGATCAGGAAGTCGCGGTCGATGCGGTCGGAATGCAGCACCAGCCGCTGGACGTCGTACTGCGCGGCGGGACCCGTCTCGACGATCTTGAGGCCGGCGCTGGCGGCGCTCGCCCAGGCGAAGGCGAGGGTCGCGACAGTCAGGCGAAGCAGGCGGCGAAGCATGAGGGCGGGTCCAATCTACATCTGTAATCTATGCGGAGATTACAGATGTGAACTAGATGGTCAAGTTGGCGGCTTTCGGACTTGTGTTCGACTTGCCGGATTGAACCTCGCGGCCGGTCGGCCGATGTCTCCGGCATGGACGCCCGCCCCTTCCCGACCGACCTCGCGACCCGCATCGCCGCCCTGCCCTGGTCCGATCTCGCCGCCGAGCTCGACGCCCACGGCTGCGCGCGGATCCCCGGCCTGCTCGACGCGGAGACGTGCGCCGCCGTCGCCGCCGGCTATGACGACGAGGCGCTGTTCCGCAGCCGGGTGGTGATGGCGCGCCACGGCTTCGGGCGCGGCGAGTACCGCTATTTCGCCTATCCCCTGCCGGGCCTGGTGGCGGCGCTGCGCGCGGCCTTCTGGCCGCCGCTCGCCGAGATCGCCAACCGCTGGAACGCGACGCTCGGCCTCGAGGCCCGCTATCCCGCCGCCCATGCCGACTTCCTCGCCCGCTGCCAGGCCGCCGGCCAGACGCGGCCGACGCCGCTGCTGCTGCGCTACGGGCCGGGCGACTACAACTGCCTGCACCAGGACCTCTACGGCGAGCACGTCTTCCCGCTGCAGGTCGCCATCCTGCTGTCGGAGCCGGGCCGCGACTTCGAGGGCGGCGAGTTCGTCCTGACCGAACAGCGGCCGCGTATGCAGTCCCGCGCCGAGGTCGTGCCGCTGAGGCAGGGCGACGCGGTGATCTTCCCGGTCCGCGACCGGCCGGTGCTGGGGACCCGCGGCCCCTATCGCGTGACCCTGCGCCATGGCGTCAGCCGCCTGCGCGCCGGATCGCGCCACACCCTGGGCGTCATCTTCCACGACGCCGCCTGATTCCCCGAAGGAGACCCCCATGTCGTTCGTGATCTCCGGCCTGCCGGTCGATCAATTCCAGCCGCTGTTCGGGCTGTCTGATGAAGCCCTCGCGGAGCGCGGCATCCTGCGCCGCACCGCCGACGCCGACCAGGGCTTCCCCTGCCGGCTCAGCCTCGCCGACGCCCGGCGCGGCGACACCCTGCTGCTGATGAACTACGAGCACCAGAGCGCCGACACGCCGTTCCGCGCCCGCCACGCGATCTTCGTCA
>JAQGIV010000100.1 GCA_028290945.1 Phenylobacterium sp.
TTGAGGGGCCTGCAGGGCTTCGGCGATCTGCGGGGCCTGCTCGTCCAGCTCGACCCACAGCCGCTCGACACGCTCAAAGGCCCGCGCATGCGCCGGCGAGGCGGTGAGCCAGCCCTCGAACGCCAGCCAGGTCTCGCCGGTGGCGTCGGCGCCCTGCAGGCGCACGAACCAGGTCGCAGCCGCTTCGGCCACACCGTCGTCGCCCTGATGTTCGCGCGGTTCGCTCATCTGTCCATCGGCCGCGGACCGCTCGCCGGCCCGCGTTCCATGAGAAGACGCCACCGCGGCGCAAACGCCTCCAGTTGGTGTTTTGCAATCATGGCAACCTCCGCGCGAGGTGCTTGAGGACCGCGATCATGTGCTTCTCGACGGCGCTGCGCGAGATTCCAAGCTGCTCGGCGGTCTCGGTGTGGCTGAGGCCCTGCAGCTTGTGCAGCTGGAACACCCGCTGGGTCTGGGCGCCCAGTTCCTGCACAGCCTCGACCACCCGCTGCAGGCGCTGGCGGGCCTCCAGGGACACGACCGCGTCCGGCGCCTCGTCGATGTCCTCGGGACCCAGCGCGCTGCGGTTGACCTCCCGCCAGGCCTGGTCGCGGGCCGCCGCGCGGCGCTCGCCCCGCAGCTTGTCGAGCATCAGGTTGGAGCCCAGCCGGTAGAGGTAGGCCGCCGGATTCTGCACCTCGACCTCGCCCTCGCGGCTGGTCAGGCGCAGGTAGATCTCCTGCACCAGGTCCTCGGCCGCCGCGGTCGAGCGCAGGCGCACGGCGAAGAACCGCACAAGGTCCGCCCGGCGCTGCAGATAGGTCTCGATGAGAGCGGGATTGCCCTGCCGCACCAATGGTTTCCCTCAAGGCCGCGCCGGGCCGTCGAGCCCGGACAGGCTCACCACCCTTTGCGGGGAGCGATGTCAAGGCCAAGGCTCAGAAGCTCCGCTTCAGGCGCAGGCCGAAGGTGCGCGGCCGCAGCGGCGTCGACTGCATGGCGGCGGCCCGGCTGAACGGGTTGCCGAAGGCGAAGGTGTTGGCCTGAGCGTCGGTGACGTTGTCCACATAGGCCTCGGCCTGCCAGCGGGCGCCGGCCAGGCTCGCGGCGATCCGGCCGCTGCCGTAGCCGCCCATCAGGTTCGCGGCGCCCACGTCGAAGGTGACGTAGGAGCGGCCGACATAGGAGGCCTGCGCCGAGACCTCGGCCACCAGGCCGTGCGGCGCCGGCCAGCGGTAGCGCACGTCGGCCGAGGCGGTGCCGTAGGGCACGCCGGGCAGGCCCTTGTCGGGCGTGGCGGGCAGCAGGCGGGTGGTGCGGGTGAGCTGCGGGTCGTTGGCCAGGCCGCTGACGCGGACCTGCAGCCGCTCGTCCGGGCGCCACAGCAGCTCGACCTCGAGCCCGGTGTTGGAGCCGTCGCCGACGTTGACGGTCAGCGGCAGGCCGTTGGCGAAGTACTGGTCGGTCTGCACCGCATGCCATTCGGCGTGGAAGACCGCCGCGCGGATCACCAGCCGGCCGTCGAACAGCGGGGCGGCGCCGCCCACCTCGTAGTTCCACATGCGGTCCGGGCGGAAGGCGAAGGCCCCGATCACCGGGCCGGGGTTGCGCCGCGCGAAGCTCGGCAGGTTGAAGCCGCCGGCGCGGTAGCCCTCCTGGGCCTGGGCGTAGAGCACCACGTCGGGGGCCAGCGCATAGCTGAGCCGCAGCTTCGGGGCGACGCCGCTGCTGGCGCCCTTGCCCCCCGCCACCACCGTCGGATCGCCGGCGAAGCCGAAGTCGTCCCCCACGGTCGAGACCTGGGTGGTGAAGGCCCGCAGGCCCACGGTGAGCGTCATCCGGGCATTGAGGTCGTAGGCCGCCTCGCCGTAGATCGCCTCTTCGGCCAGTTGGTCGTGGCGGTGGTAGAGCGTCAGAGGATCGGCGACCGGGGCGAGGAAGCGCAGGCGCGCGGTGTCGCTCTCGCGGGTCTGGGTGGCGAACACCCCGGCCAGCCAGCGCAGCCGGCCGGGCGCGGTGGAGGTCAGGGTCGCCTCCAGCACCCCCAGCGAGACCCGACGGTTCTCGTCGAAGGCTTTCAGCGCGCCGGGAACCTCGTCCACCGCCACGAAGGCGCCGGTGGCGTCGTAGGTGGTGTCCAGGCCGTGGTCCACGAAGCCCGCCGAGATCTTGAGATCGGCCGTCCCGCCGGTGTGGACCAGGCCCAGGCCGAGCTGGGTGAAGTCGTTGTCGTGCGGCTCGCGCACGCCGGTGTTGCGGGTCAGCCGGCCGTAGGGGCCTTGCGTGTACTGGGCCGCGTTGGTGGCGATCGACTGGTGGACCACGTTGGCGTCGAGCCGCCAGCCGGAGCCCAGGTCCGCCGCCCAGGCCAGGCGGCCGCCGTTGCGGCGGCTGAAGTTGAGGTCGCGCAGCCGGTGCGGCGGGTTGTCGATGTAGCCGCCCTGGTCGTCGCTGTAGGCCACGGCCCTGAGCGCGCTGCGGCCGCCGGCCAGCGGCAGGTTGAGCATCGCAGCGAAGCCCGAGGACGAGGAGCCGTGCGCCGTGGCTTCGCCATAGGCCTCCACCCAGCCCTCGCGGGCCGCCGGATCGGGTTTGACGGTGACGATGCGCACGATGCCGCCGATGGAGCCTGAGCCGTAGAGGGTGCCCTGCGGCCCGCGCAGCACCTCCACCCGATCCACATCCACCAGCCGCAGGTCGGGGTCCGGGGCGTCGTAGGTGATCGGCAGGTCGTCGAGGTAGAGGCCGACCGTCGACTGGGTCTTGCCGGTGAACGAGCCGTCGGAGAGCCCGCGGACGAAGATCTTGTTCCGGCCCGGCCCCAGGTTGGTGACCGTCACCCCGACGAACTGCGAGGCCACGTCCCGGAAGGTCTCGCCGCCCAGGCGCTGCAGGGTGGCGCCGCTGAGCGCGCTGGCCGGATAGGGCGCGCCGGTCAGCGGCTCGGGCCGGCGCTCGGCGGTGACCACCAGGGGCGCCAGCGCCATGCCCATCGGGGCCCGCGCCGGGGTCGCTGTCGCCGTGAGGGGCCCCGAACCGACGATCTTGAAGGTCCGGGGATCGACCACCCGGTAATCGCAGCCGGGCGGCAGCATGGCCGCCAGCGCCGCCTCGGCGGACATCGAGCCCTGCACCGGGCGGCTGCGGCCGCCGCAGCCCGGCGCCGGCAGGCCGCCCACCGACACCTCGCCCTGAACGGCGAAGCGCACCAGGGCCTGGTCGAGCGATTCGGCCGGCAACCGGAAGATCCGCGCCGCCGCCTGCGCCGCCGGCGGCGCCCCGATCGCCACGAGGCAGGACCCGGCCGCGACGAGGCGCAGCACGAGGCCGCGCGGCGCCTGAATCCGCCTGAGGCGACTGCGCATCTGTGGCGTCCAAGACAACAAAGCACTCTTCCCCCTGCGCGAGGCCACCAGATCGATGATCGCGAGTCCACTCCTTCGGCGTGCGGCCGGCGGCGGCACGATGCTCATCGCACTCTATTGGCTGGCGGCGGCGCTGTTGAGCGCGCGGGCCTATGAGCTCGGCTTCCAGCGTTATCAGCCGCGCGACGGGGCCGAGGGACTGGCCCTGCTGGTGGCCCAGGACGCCGGCCTGGGCGCCGCGACGGCCACGGCGGCCGGCGCGCTGGCGCTGTTCCTGGTGATCCTGGGGCTGCGCGCGGCGGGCGAACGGCTCGTCCAGCCCCGTCGCTAGCGGGCCCGCCTGCGGCGCAGCGCGATCCAGCCGGCCGCCACGGCCGCGAGGATCGGCCCGCCGACGAACAGCGGATGCAGGGTCGCCAGCTCGCCGAACCAGGCTGCCTGGCTGATCAGATCATGCATGGTCCGGGTCCTTGCGCCGCCGCGGGCCGCACAAGGCGCGCCGCTTAAGTCGTCAAGGCGGCCGGAATGTTGTCGCGCCGCCAACTTGTGACCGACCCGCAAAACTTCGCCTCGGTTTAGACGCCATAGTCCGCGAAGCAGCGGCTGAGGGATTCGGCGCGTTGGGGCGCGCCTGGGGCTTTGCGGTAAAACATGACGCTTCGCACGATCACCGGGACCGCGCTGGCGCTGCTGCTCGCCGGCGCCTCGACCACGGCCCTGGCGCAGACCGCGACCCGAACGGCGGCCAGGCCGCCAGCCGCCAAGACGCCTGCGCCCAATCCGGACGACGACAACACGGTCGCCGAGCTGGTGGTCACCGCCGACCGCGACCGCCCGCAGCCGGGCGCCGTGGTGGGCGACATCAAGCCGGAGATCGTGCTTGGCCCGGCCGAGATCCAGTCCTATGGCGTCAGCAGCCTGGCCGACCTGCTCAACGAGATCGCGCCCCAGACCCGCAGCGAGCGCGGCCGCGGCGGCGAGCAGCCGGTGATCCTGCTGGCCGGGCGGCGCATCTCCGGCTTCCAGGAGATCCGCGACATCCCGCCGGAGGCGATCCTGCGCGTCGACATCCTGCCGGAGGAAGCGGCGCTGAAGTACGGCTATTCGGCCAATCAGCGGGTGGTGAACATCGTCCTGCGCCCGTTCTTCCGCGCCACCACGGCGGAGGGCGGCGCGGGCTACGCCACCGAGGGCGGACAGCCGGGCGGCAGCGCCGAGCTGGGCTACCTGCGCATCCGCCGCGACCAGCGGCTCAACATCGACCTCAAGGTCAGCGGCCAGGCGGCGCTCACCGAGGACGAGCGGGACCTGGTGTCGCGCACCTCCGGCCAGGGCTTCGATCCCGCCGGCAACCTGCTGCCGGCCCCGGGCGCGAGCCAGATCGACCCGGCCCTGCCGGTGGCCATCGCCGGCATTCCGGCCTCGGCGGCCAATGGCCAGCCGCTGAGGGTCTCCGATTTCGCCTCGACCGCAGGCGTGGCCAACAGCAGCGACGTGGGCCGTTTCCGCACGCTGGCGCCGTCGTCGCGTTCGGCCGCGCTGAACGCGGTCTATGCCCGGCCGCTGTTCGCGGGCATCCAGGCGAGCTTCAACGGGACCCTGGAAGCCAAGCACACCGAAAGCCTGCAGGGGCTGCCGGGCGTCGCCCTGGCGGTGCCGGCCGGCGACCCCTTCTCGCCGTTCGCAGGCCCGGTGACCGTGGCCCGCAGCGCCACCAGCTTCGGCCCGCTGACCCAGACCACCGACACCTGGTCGGCGCACGGCGGCGCCAGCTTCAACAAGGAACTGGCCAAGTGGCGGCTGTCGCTGACCGGCGCCTATGACCACGCCGACACCTTGACCCATAGCGACACCGGCCTCGACGCCTCGGCGTTGCAGGCCCGGCTGTCGGCCCGCGATCCGGCCTTCGATCCCTTCGCGCCGCTGCCGGAGGGCCAGCTCGGCCTGCGCGGCGAGGACAAGGCGCGTTCGCTGTCGGATGGGGTCAACGCCCAGCTGGTGGCCAACGGCCCGCTGGTCACCCTGCCGGCCGGGCCGTTGTTCGCCAGCCTGAAGTTCGGCGACAGCGAGAGCTGGTTCTCGTCCAACGCCTCGCGGTTCGGGAGCGTCCAGACCACCGACCTGTCGCGCAACGACCTGAGCGGCCGGGCCAACCTCGACCTGCCGCTGGCCAGCCGCCGCAACGACGTGCTGGCGTTCCTCGGCGACCTGACGGTCAACGCCAACCTCAACCTCGACCGCTATTCGGACTTCGGGACTCTGACCGACCTGGGCTACGGCCTCAACTGGAAGCCGATCACGCCGCTGACCATGATCGCCTCGCACACCCGCGAGGAGGAGCCGCCCTCGATCCAGCAGCTCGGCGGGCCGCTGCTGGTGACGCCGGGCGCACGGATCTTCGATTTCGTCACCGGCCGCACGGTGGACGTGCGCAGCGTCTCCGGCGGCAATGCGGCGCTGACCAGCGACGTGCGCAACGTCACCAAGCTCGGCGCGACGCTGAAGCCGTTCACCGACCAGGACCTGACGTTCACGGCGAACTACGTGCGCAGCGTGACCGACAATCCGATCCGCACCTTCCCGGCGGTGACGGCGGCGATCCAGGCGGCCTTCCCCGACCGCTTCGTCCGCGACGCCTCGGGCCAGCTCACCCAGGTGGACCTGCGCCCGGTGAACTTCGCCGCGGAGACCGTCAGCACCTTCCGCTGGGGCGTGAACTTCCAGAAGCGGCTCGGCCCGCAGCCGCCGCCCGGCCGGGCGGTCAGGATCGGCGGCCCGGACGGCGGGCCCGGCGACGGTCC
>JAQGIV010000059.1 GCA_028290945.1 Phenylobacterium sp.
GAAGGGCGGCTTCACCGTCGACCTGGGCGGCGCCTCGGCCTTCCTGCCGGGCAGCCAGGTGGACATCCGCCCGGTGCGCGACGTGGGTCCGCTGATGGGCAAGGAGCAGCCGTTCGCGATCCTCAAGATGGACCGCCCGCGGGGCAACATCGTGGTCTCCCGCCGCGCCATCCTGGAAGAAGCCCGCGCCGAACAGCGCACCGAGCTGGTTTCCCAGCTGGTCGAGGGCGAAGTCCGCGAAGGCGTGGTCAAGAACATCACCGACTATGGCGCCTTCGTGGACCTGGGCGGCATCGACGGCCTGCTGCATGTCACCGACATGAGCTGGAAGCGCGTCAACCACCCGAGCCAGGTGCTGGCGGTGGGCGACACGCTCAAGGTGCAGATCGTCAAGATCAACCCCGAGACCCAGCGCATCTCGCTGGGCATGAAGCAGCTGCAGTCCGACCCGTGGGACGGCGTGGAAGCCAAGTATCCGGTGGGCGCCAAGTTCACCGGCCGGATCACCAACATCACCGACTACGGCGCCTTCGTGGAGCTGGAAGCCGGCGTCGAGGGCCTGGTCCACGTCTCCGAAATGAGCTGGACCAAGAAGAACGTGCACCCCGGCAAGATCGTCTCGACGTCTCAGGAAGTCGAAGTCGTTGTGCTCGATGTCGACGCCTCCAAGCGCCGCATCTCGCTGGGCCTGAAGCAGGCCATGGCCAATCCGTGGGACGCCTTCGTGGAGGCCCACCCGGTCGGCTCGACCGTGGAAGGCGAGGTCAAGAACGCCACCGAGTTCGGCCTGTTCATCGGCCTCGACAACGACATCGACGGCATGGTGCACCTGTCGGACCTCGACTGGACGGCGCCGGGCGAAGAAGCCATCGCGCGCTACACCAAGGGCGAGATGGTCAAGGCCCGCGTGCTGGACGTGGACGTCGAGAAGGAGCGCATCTCCCTCGGCATCAAGCAGCTGGCCGGCGATCCCCTGAAGGACGACAGCTTCCGCAAGGGCCAGACCGTCACCGCCACCGTCACCGAGATCACCTCGGGCGGCATCGAGGTGAAGTTCGGCGAGGACGCCGCCCCGATGACCGCCTTCATCCGCAAGTCGGACCTGTCGCGTGACCGGGCCGACCAGCGCCCCGAGCGCTTCGCGGTCGGCGACCGGGTCGACGCCCAGATCACCAACATCGACAAGGCGGCCCGCCGCATGTCGCTGTCGGTCAAGGCGCTGGAGATGGTCGAGGAGAAGGCGGCCATCGAGAAGTTCGGGTCGTCGGACTCGGGCGCCTCGCTGGGCGACATCCTCGGCGCGGCGCTGCGCGAGAAGGCCAAGAAGGACTAGGTTCAGCCTCACGGTTGAAAACCGGAGCGGCGGATCGGGAAACCGGTCCGCCGTTTCTTTTGGCGCCCGGTCCGGGGTCGCAACCGGCCCGATCAGGCGAATTGTGACAGCCTGCGCGCCTGGGTTGTCGCGCCACAGTTTCATACAAGCTTGACCGTAACCCACCGAAAGCCTGATTTGCGCCTTGAATACAAAGGCGGACTCTTCCATGGTCGCGCCGTTCGAGGGGTCCCGATGATCAAGTCCGAACTGATCGCCAAGCTTGCCGAGGAAAACCCGCACCTGACCCAGCGCGACATCGAGCGCGTGGTCGGCGTGGTGCTGGAGCGCATGATCCAGGCCCTCGAGCAGGGCGGACGGGTCGAGCTGCGTGGCTTCGGCGCCCTGTCGGTGCGCTCGCGCGATGCGCGGGCCGGCCGCAATCCGCGCACCGGCGAGCCGGTCTCGGTGCGCGCCAAGCACGTGCCCTTCTTCAAGAGCGGCAAGGAGCTGCGCGAGCGGCTCAACGTGACGGACGAGTAGGGCCGTTGGCCGTCAAGCTGCCCGACCCCCTGCAGGCGGCGGAGAAGCGGGTCCCGATCCTCGGCGAGTTCCGCGAGTTTATCGCCCGCGGCAACGTCATCGACCTGGCGGTCGGCGTGATCCTCGGCGCGGCGTTCGGGGATATCGTCAAGTCGCTGGTCGATCAGGTGGTGATGCCGGTGGTCGGGCTGGCCACCTCCGGCCTCGACTTCGCCCAGCTCAAGTGGGTGCTGAAGCCCGACAATCCGGCGACCAAGGTCAATGAGGAGGTGGCGATCCAGTACGGCGCCTTCCTCAACACCATGATCAAGTTCGTGATCATCGCCTGGGTGGTGTTCCTGATGGTCAAGCTGGTCAACTCCATCCGCCGGCGCGACGCGGCCAAGCCGGACTCGGAGAAGAGCGCCCCGGCCCCGCAGGAAGCCCTGCTGATGGAGATCCGCGACCTGCTGAAGGCGCAGGCGCCGCAGACGCCGACCCGGCACTAGGCCTTGCGGCCTCGCCCCCAAGTCCCCTAATCGGCGCCATGAGCGTGAGTGCGAAGATCTGTGGCGTGTCCACGCCGGAAGCCGTGCGCGCGGCGCTGGATGGTGGGGCGGCCTATCTGGGGTTCGTGTTCTTCGCCGCCAGCCCGCGGAACCTCGGCGTCGAGGCCGCGGCGCGGCTGGCCCAGCCGGTGCGCGGGCGGGCCAAGATCGTGGCGCTGGCGGTCGATCCCAGCGACGCCGAGCTCGACCGGATCGCGGCGGGCCTGAAGCCGGACTTTCTGCAGCTGCACGGCAAGGAGACGCCGGCGCGGGTGCGCGAGGCCGCGGCGCGGACCGGCGTGGCGGTCATCAAGGTGGTCCCGGTCGCCGAGGCCGCCGATCTCGACCGCGCCGCGGACTACGAGAGCGTCGTCGACCACTTGATGTTCGAGGGCCGGCCGCCGAAGGACGCCACCCGGCCGGGCGGGACGGGCTCCTCGTTCGACTGGACCCTGCTCGCAGGCCGGCGTTTCCAGCGGCCCTGGTTCCTGGCGGGCGGCCTCGACCCGTGGAACCTGGCCGAGGCGGTGAGCCAGTCTGGAGCGCGGATCGTCGACGTTTCCTCTGGCGTGGAGCGTGGACCCGGCCTAAAGGACCCCGCCTTGATCACGGCGTTCCTGGACGCCGCCCGCAAGGCCTGAGCCCGAGCCTCAAAGCGACCCAGTGACCACCTGATCGTGACCCCCCAGACGCGACCCAACGACTACACGGCCTATCCGGACGCCGAAGGCCGCTTCGGCGACTACGGCGGCCGCTACGTGCCCGAGACCCTGATGCCGCTGGTCCACGAGCTGGACGCCGCCTACCGCGCGGCCAAGGCCGACGCGGCGTTCCAGGCCGAGCTCGCAGGCTATCTGAAGCACTATGTTGGCCGCCCCAGCCCGCTCTATTTCGCCGAGCGGCTGACCGCCCATTTCGGCGGCGCCAAGGTCTACCTGAAGCGCGAGGAGCTGAACCACACCGGCGCGCACAAGATCAACAACTGCATGGGCCAGATCCTCTTGGCCATGCGGATGGGCAAGACCCGGATCATCGCCGAGACCGGGGCCGGCCAGCACGGGGTGGCGACGGCGACGGTCTGCGCCCGCTTCGGCCTGCCCTGCATCGTCTACATGGGCGAGGTCGACGTGGAGCGGCAGAAGCCCAACGTGTTCCGCATGAACCTGCTGGGCGCCGAGGTGCGGCCGGTGACCTCCGGCTCGGCGACGCTGAAGGACGCCATGAACGAGGCGCTCAGGGACTGGGTGACCAATGTCGAGGACACCTACTACCTGATCGGTTCGGCGGCGGGGCCGCACCCCTATCCGGAGATGGTCCGCGACTTCCAGGCGGTGATCGGCCAGGAGAGCCGGGCGCAGATCCTGGAGATGGAAGGCCGTCTCCCCGACGCCGTCGTGGCCTGCGTGGGCGGCGGCTCCAACGCCATCGGCCTGTTCCATCCGTTCCTCAACGACGAGGCGGTGCAGCTCATCGGCGTCGAGGCTTCGGGCCACGGCCTGGGGACCGACAAGCACGCCGCGGCGATCAACGGCGGCCGGCCGGGCGTGCTGCACGGCAACAAGACCTACCTGCTGCAGGACCCCGAGGGCCAGATCACCGAGGCGCACTCGATCTCGGCGGGCCTCGACTATCCGGGCATCGGGCCGGAGCACGCGTGGCTGCACGACGTGGGCCGGGCGAAATACCTGACCGCCACGGACCAGGAGGCGCTGGCCGCCTTCCAGCTGTGCGCCGAGCTTGAAGGCATCATTCCCGCCCTGGAGAGCGCCCACGCGCTGGCCCGCCTGCCGGAGATCTGCGCCGAGGTCGGCAAGGACGGGATCGTGGTGCTGAACCTCTCCGGCCGCGGCGACAAGGACGTGGCGACCGTGGCGGCATCGTTGGGGCTGGAGATTTGAGCCGGTCGCGTATCGAGCAGCGGTTCGCCGCGCTGAAGGCCGAGGGCCGGGCGGGGTTCGTGGCCTATGTGATGGCCGGCGATCCCGACGCGGCGACGGCGCTGAAGATCCTGCAGGGGCTGCCGGCCGCCGGCGCGGACCTCATCGAGCTGGGCTTCCCGTTCTCCGATCCCATGGCCGAGGGCCCGCCGATCCAGCGGGCGGCGCAGCGGGCGCTGGCGGGCGGCATGACGCTCACCGGCACGCTGGCGCTGGCCCGCAAGTTCCGCGACGGCGATCAGACCACCCCGCTGATCCTGATGGGCTACATGAACCTGGTCCTGCACCGCGGCATCGAGGCCTTCGCCCGCGACGCCGCGGCCGCCGGGGTCGACGGCCTGATCGTGGTGGACTGCCCGCCGGAGGAGGCCGGGCCGCTGGCCGACGCGCTGGACGCCGCCGACGTGTCGCTGATCCGGCTGGCGACGCCGACCAGCGACGACGCGCGGCTGAAGGTGGTGGTGAAGCGCACCTCCGGCTTCGTCTACTATGTGTCGGTGGCGGGCGTGACGGGGGTCAAGGAAGCCGACGAGACCGCCGTGGCGCCGGCCGTGGCGCGGGTGCGCAAGGCCTCGGGCATGCCGGTGGCGGTGGGCTTCGGCATCAAGACTCCGGAAAGGGCGGCTGCGATAGCCCGGGTGGCCGATGCGGTGGTGGTCGGCTCCGCGCTTGTGGACGAAGTGGCCGAAGCGGTGGACATGAACGAAGACGTGACCCGGCGGGTTCTTCTCAAAGCCGAATCATTGGCTAAGGCTGTCCGCGCTGCCCGGATCGGCCAAACGACGGTCTAAGACCCCATGGCGATGGCTGAAAAAAACGACAAGCCTGACAAGGCCGCCCGAACCGCAGCGCCGCGCGAGCGCTCGGGCTGGCTGTCGCGCATCGCGCCGGGCATCCGCAACGCGTTCGCCAAGCGCGAGACGCCGGAGAACCTCTGGGTGAAGTGCCCGGAGACCGGCGAGATGATCTATCGCCCGGAGCTGGAGGCGGCCCTGTGGGTCACCCCGTCGGGCCACCACATGCGGATCGGCGCCGCGGCGCGCCTGCGGTTCACCTTCGACGAGGGCAAGTTCGAGCGCATCGCCTCGCCGCAGACCCTCGATGACCCGCTGAAATTCCCCGACATCAAGCCCTATCCCGACCGGCTGAAATCGCAGCGCAAGGCGCTGGGCGAGTACGACGCCCTGGCCATCGGCTACGGGACCGTCCACGGCCAGGCCGCGGTGGTGGCGGTGCAGGACTTCGCCTTCATGGGCGGATCGCTGGGCATGGCGGTGGGCGAGGCCTTCGTGAAGGCCGCCCAGGAAGCCGTGGCGCGGCATGTGCCGTTCGTGATCTTCACCGCCTCCGGCGGGGCGCGGATGCAGGAGGGGACGCTGTCCCTAATGCAGATGGCCCGCACCACCCTGGCGCTCAACGAGGTGAAGGCCGCGGGCCTGCCCTATGTGGTGGTGCTGACCGACCCGACCACCGGCGGGGTGATGGCCTCCTACGCCATGCTGGGCGACATCCACCTGGCCGAGCCCAACGCCCTGGTCGGCTTCGCCGGCCGCCGGGTGATCGAGCAGACCATCCGCGAGACCCTGCCCGCCGGCTTCCAGCGCTCGGAGTTCCTGGTGGAGCGCGGCATGATCGACCGGGTGGTGAGCCGCACCGAGCTGCCGCGGGTGCTGGGCTCGATCCTGGCGACCATGATGATGGGGCGCGCCCGCCTTTCCGCCGCCTGATACCATCGCTGCGATGTACGATCCCATCCGCGCCTCCGACGCGGTGATCCAGCGGCTGCGCGGCGATCACCCGACGCTGATCGACCTGACCACCGGGCGGGTGGAACGGCTGCTGGCCGCGCTGGGCAACCCTGAGAAGAAGCTGCCGCCGGTGATCCACGTGGCCGGCACCAACGGCAAGGGTTCGACGGTGGCCTACCTCAGGGCCATCGGCGAGGCGGCGGGCTTGCGGGTGCACGCCATCACCTCGCCGCACCTGGTGCGCTTCGCCGAGCGGATACGCCTAGCCGGGCGGCTGATCACCGACGAGCAGCTGGAGAGCCTGATCGCCCGGGTCGAGGCGGCCAACGGCGACGAGCCGATCAGCTTCTTCGAGATCACCACCGTGCTGGCGCTGCTGGCCTTCTCCGAGACGCCGGCCGACCTGGCCATCGTCGAGGTCGGGCTGGGCGGGCGGTTCGACGCCACCAACGTGTTCGACGCCCCGGCAGTCAGCGTGATCACCCCCATCGACTACGACCACCTGGAGATGCTCGGCCCCGAACTCTGGAAGATCGCCTGGGAGAAGGCCGGGATCATCAAGGCCAAACGGCCGGTGGTGGTGGCCCGCCAGCTGGACGAGGCGCTGGAGGCCATCGAGCGCGAGGCCGACGACCGCATGGCGCCGCTGTTCCTGATGGGCCGCGACTTCGACGCCTGGGAGGAGCGCGGCCGGCTGATGGTGCAGATGCCCGACCGGCTGCTGGACCTGCCGGCGCCGTCGCTGTTCGGCGGCCACCAGTTCGAGAACGCCGGCCTGGCGGTAGCCGCGGCGCTCACCTTCGACCACGGGCTGGGCGAGGAGGCGGTGGCGTGCGGGGTGTCCTCGGCCTTCTGGCCGGCCCGGTTCCAGCGGCTGACCAAGGGGCCGCTGGCGGCGCTGGCCAAGGCGCGCGGCGCGGACCTGTGGCTGGACGGCGGCCACAACCCGCACGCCGGCCGGGCGCTGGCCGAGGCGGCCTCGCGGCTGGTGGACCGCGATCCGCGGCCGCTGGTCTTGGTGGTCGGCATGTTCGCCCGCAAGGACGCCGAGGGCTTCTTCCGCCCGTTCGCCGAGATGCACCCGAAGGTGTTCGCCACCACCTTCGACAGCCCCAACGCGGCGCCCGCCGAGGAGATCGCCAGCGCGGCCATCGCCGCCGGGCTGGAGGTGGAGCTGGTGGCCGACGTGGCGGCGGGCGTCAGGCGCGCGCTGGAGGAGGAGGGTCCTGCGCCGCACCTGCTGGTCTGCGGCGGCCTGCACTTCGCCGGCGAGGTCCTGGCCATGAGCCCGGAGACCTGGCCGACGTGACATCAAAAATAGAAAACAACCGTCATGGCCGGGCTTGTCCCGGCCACCCAGAAGCACCGAGCGCTCAGGCAAACCCGCAATGCCTACGCATCTGGGTCCCCGGGACAAGCCCGGGGATGACGGTTTGAATTAAATTTGGCGATCAGGCCGCGACGCCGGCCTCGGTCAGCCACTCGATGATCTTCTGCTTGGGCATGGCTCCGACCTTCATGGAGGCCATCTGGCCGCCCTTGAACAGCATCATGGTGGGGATGCCGCGCACGCCGTAGCGCGAGGGGGTGGTCGGGCTTTCCTCGATGTTCAGCTTGGCGACGGTCACCTTGCCGGCCAGTTCGTCGGCGATCTGCTCGAGGGCGGGGGCGATCTGCTTGCAGGGGCCGCACCACTCCGCCCAGAAATCCACCAGGACATATTTGTCGGCCTGCAGGACGTCGGCCTCGAAGGATTCGTCGGTGACCTTCACGCTGCTCATGGATCGAAACTCCTCAACGGGACGCGCGCCGAACGCGGTTCGTGCGTGGTCCGATCCGCCGATGTAGGCGGCGCCTGACCCGGTATCAACCGCTTGGGCCGAGTCCGGCAAGGCTTTGCCCTATCAAGTTTTCTGGGATGGGCATGAGTTTGGGCCCGTCGGTCCAGATCAGCGCCGCCTCGATGCGCCGGCCGGGGAAGACGTCGGAGAGCACCGCCCAGTAGATCGCCATCTGGCGCAGATAGGCCGGATCGGCGGCCTCGATGGTCGCGGGCGAGGGGCGGTTGGTCTTGAAGTCGGCGACCAGCACGCGGCCGGGCAGCACCACCAGCCGGTCGATGCGGCCGGAGACCTTGAGGCCCGGCGGCAGGGCGGACGCCGAGCCGGCGATGGCCACCTCGGCGCGGGAGCCCTCGCCGAACACCTCGGCGAAGCGGGGGTCCTGCAGCACCGAGAGGGCGGCGGCGGTCATCTCGGCGCGTTGGGGATCGGTGAGGTCCCGTTCGCGGCCGAGCAGGGCGGCGGCCCCGGCGGCGCGGTCCGGCGGCGCCAGGTCCGGCAGCAGCTGCAGCAGCTTGTGGATCAGGTCGCCGCGGCGGAAGCGGCCGAGCCCGCCGGTCGCGGCCAGCGGCGAGGGCGCGGCGACGCGGGCGCCGTCGCCCAGGTCCGAGGGCGAGGCATAGCGGCCGAAGGCGTCGGCCGGGGCGGGCTCGCGGGTCCAGGCCGGCAAGGCGGCCGGCGCGGGGGCGGGCGTCGCCTCACCCCGGCGGACGCTGGGATCGGGGCCGTAGCGCAGGATGTCGAAGCCGCCGCAGGCGACGCTGCGCACCTTGGGCGCGACGCCCTCGTGCGCCAGGGCGGCGGTGACCGCCCCCCACCAGCCCTTGAGCTTGGCCTCGTCGGCGCGCTTCGGGAGGCGACCGCAGAGCACCAGCCGGTCGCGGGCCCGCGTCAGGGCCACATAGAGCAGGCGGTAGGCCTCATCCTCCTCGCGCTTGGCGCGCCGCTCGCGGGCCGCGGCGGAGGCCTCGCAGTCGCGGTCCTTCGAGCCGCACCACAGGAATCCGCCGTCTTCCGTCTCCATCAGCGGCGATCCGCGGGCGGTCTGGGAAAGCGTCGTCTCCGGCAGGATGACGATGGGCGCCTCCAGGCCCTTGGCGCCGTGGGCGGTCATCACCCGCACCTCGTCGCGGGCCGCCTCCATCTCGCGCTTCACGGTGATCGACAGGCTGGCGAAGTCGAAGGCCAGGCGCTCCAGGTCGTGCACGCCGCGCGCCTCGGCGGCCATCACCTGGGCGAGGAATTCGTCGAGCGCGTCCTGCGCCTCCGCGCCCAGGCGGCGCAGCAGGCGGGCGCGCATGGAGCGGCCGTCGGCGTCGGCCAGGCCCATGACCCGGCCGTAGAACTCGAAGGGCCGGCGGGTCGCGGCTTCCGCCAGGACGGCGGCGAGGAAGCCCGCGGCGGCGGTCCACTCGGGGCGCTCGCCCGCCCGGCGTCGCAGCCGGTCCCACAGCGGCTCGTGGCTGCGGCCGTGGGCCAGGTCGTAGAGGCTGTCGTCGCTGACGTCGCAGAACGGGCTGCGCAGCAGGGCCGCGAGCGTCAGCTCGTCGCCGGGGAACAGGGCGAAGCGGGCGAGGCCCAGCAGGTCGTCGAAGACGATGTGCTCGGAGAGCGCCAGGCGGTCGGCGCCGGCGACCGGGATGTCCTCCTGCTTCAGGGCCCGCAGGATCTCCTCGAAGAGGGCCCGCCTGCGGCGCACCAGGATCAGCACGTCGCCGGGCCTGGCGGGGCGCCAGTCGCGCAGGTCCTTGTCGTAGACGGCGTCGCCGCGGGCGATGAGGTCGCGCACCTCGCAGGCGATCTTGCGGGCCAGGGTCCGCGTGGCGCTGTCCTCGGGCCGGGCATCGAGGGGCGCGTCCCAGGCGCGGCGCTCGGGGACTTCGGGCTCCTTCTCCAGCGGCCAGACGTCGACGCAGCCCGCGTGGGCGGCGCGGTAGGGCGCGACCTCGTGGCGGACCGGCTCGGGCAGCGGCCGGGGCTGGATCGCGCCCGACAGCTCGGCCGGGGCGAAGACCGCGTCGACGAAGGCCAGCACCTGCGGTGTCGAGCGCCAGGAAGTGACCAGGTCCACCCGGTGCAGGTCGCGCTGCGCGCCCATGGCGCGGGCGAGATGCGCCTCGAACTGGCGGACCAGCAGGTCGGCCTGGGCGCCCTGGAAGGAATAGATCGACTGCTTCTCGTCGCCGACCACGAACAGGTTGCGCTCCAGCGCCCCGGGGCGCGGGCGCCCGGCGCCGGCGAAGAACTCGTCGGTGAGGGCATCGACGATCTTCCACTGGTCCGGCGCGGTGTCCTGCGCCTCATCCAAGAGGATGTGGTCGATGCCGCCATCGAGCTTGTAGAGCACCCACTGGGCCGCCCCGTTGTCGCGCAGCAGGTGGCAGGTCTTCTCGATCAGGTCGGTGAAGTCCAGCGCGCCGGCGAACTGTTTCTCGATCCGGTAGGCCTCGAGGTAGGCGGCGGCGAGCGTCAGGGCATGGACGCTGTCCTCGGCCACCTGGGCGGCGCGCAGGTATTCGCGCAGCTCCTCCAGCCGGGCCTGTTCGCTGAGCAGGTAGGCCCTGAGGGCCGGATGGGCGTCGAAGCATTTGGTGGCCGCGAACCACTCGGCCTCCTTGCCGTCGCCGCCGTCGGTGAACATGGCCGCCAGCGCCGCCTCGATGGGGGCGCCCGGATGCTCGGCGACGGCGCGCAGCCGGGCGGCATAGGACTGGTCGCGCTTGCCGCCCTCACCGGCGACCTCGGCGGCGGCGCGCCACTGGTCGCGGCGGATGCGGGCGGCGCCGTCTTCGGCGAGCTGCGCGACCGTGGTGGGGGCCGGGAAGCCGCAGGCGCCCCAGACCCAGGCGGTCGCGCCCGGCAGCCCGCCCTCACGCCGGAAGAAGGCGGCGAGCGCGCTGCGGCGGGCCTCGAACTCGCCGAACATCGCCTCGAAGGCCTGGAAGTCGAGGGCGATGGACATCCGGGCGTAGGCCTCGGCGACCTCGCCCTCGCCTGCCATGGCGTGGCGGGCCACGTCGCGGCGGGCGGCGGCGGCCACGGCGGCGCTGGCCGCGTCGTCCATCACCCGGAAGGTCGGCGAGACCTCCGCCTCCAGCGGGAAGCGCCGCAGCAGCTTCTCGCAGAAGGCGTGGATGGTCTGGATCTTCAGGCCGCCCGGCGTCTCCAGCGCGCGGGCGAACAGGGCGCGGGCTTCGGACAGCCGGGGCTCGTCGCGGGCGTCGACCGGCTGGCCGATCAGCGCCGTCAGCCGTCCGGCCAGGGCCTCGCCGGCCATCACCGACCAGTCGCCGAGCTGTTCGTAGAGGCGGCGCTGCATCTCGGCGGCGGCGGCCTTGGTGTAGGTGACGCACAGGATGGTCTCCGGCGCGGCCCCGGCCAGCAGCAGGCGCGCCACCCGGTCGATCAGGGTCTTGGTCTTGCCCGAGCCGGCGTTGGCGGTGACGAACACCGACAGCGTCGGGTCGGCGGCGCGGGCCTGCGGGTCGCGGGTGTCGGGCTTGGCGGGGGCGTCGACCAGGCTCATTCCTCAGCCCCCTCGCCGCTGGTCGACCACTCGAAGACGCGGGCCAGGTGGTCGTAGTCGGAGACGTACATGCGCACGAACTGCGGGGCGGTGCGCGAGATGTAGCCGTGGCTCGGGTCGCGGTAGTGGGCGACCAGGCGGGCGAGGCCGGCCACCGCCTCATCGACGGCCGCCTGGCTTTCCAGGATCTTCTTGCCGTCGCCGCCCGGCGCGGCGCGCACCTCCTCGCGGCCGGCGGGCCGGCGGCCGGTGACCTCCAGATAGGTCAGCTCGCCGGGCTCGGCGGCGGGCAGGGCTTCGAAGCCGCCGCGCTGCAGGATGGCGGCGGTCAGCGTCAGCTGCGGCGAGAAGCCGAACTCGACCATCTTCTTCGACGGCGCATGGCCGGTCTTGAAGTCGAGCACATGGCCCAGGCCGTCCGGCCCGATCTCGATGCGGTCGGCCTTGGCGGCCAGGGTGAAGGGCTCCTCGTCGATCTTCAGCGTCACCTGGCCGGTCTGCTCCACGTGGATGGCGCGGCCGTCGGCGCGGCGCCGCGCCTCCAGGTCGGCGACCCAGCGGGCGGCCTCGCCGGCCAGCGCCGCCTCGCGGGCCAGGGCCTCGGCGGGCACGCCCTCGTCGCGCAGGGCCTGCAGGTAGAGCGCCTCGAAGCGGGCCGCGGCGTCGGCGGGGAGCTGATCGGGGAAGCTCAGGGAGAAGCGCTCGAAGGCCAGGTGGATGGCCGTGCCGCGGGCCCGGGCGTCGACGGCCTGGTCGGGCCGGTCCAGCGCCCGCAGCTGCAGGATGTCGCGCGCCCAGACGGCGTAGGGATCGCGCGTCAGGGCCTCGACGCGGGTGACGAACAGCTTGGTCGGCCGATGGGCGACCGGCGGCTTGGGCGCCGGCCGCGGGGCGGGCTCCGGCTTGCCGCCGGCGTCCAGGGTGCGCGCCCAGGCGAGCACGTCGGGGCGGCCGGGGATCGCCACCTGGGCCCCGCGGGCCAGGGTCTCCAGCCGCCACAGCCAGCGGGACTTCACGCTGGGCGCGCCGTCGCGGCGCTCGGTGTGCAGCAGGATGACGTCCGGCGCGCAGGCCGCCTGGGCGAAGTCGTGGGCGGCCAGGCCGATGCGGCGCTCGGGCGAGGGCAGGCCGAGGTCGCGGCGCATGGGGCGCGACAGGAAGGGGTCGAGCGGCGCGGCGCGCGGCCAGACGCCCTCCTCGAGGCCGGCCACCACCAGCCGGTCGGCGCGCACCAGCCGGGCCTCGATGGCCCCCAGGATGCGCAGGCGCGGATGGGTGGCGCCGCCCGAGCGGACGCTCTCGCCCTCCATCAGCCGGGTCAGCAGGTCGGCGAACCCGCGGGGGCCGGCGGGCGGCAATCCCGGGTCGGCGATCAGGGCGGCGAGCAGCCGGGCCATGGCATCGCCGCCGTGGCCGGCCCAGAGGTCGCCGAGATCGCCGGCGTCGTCCGCGGCCACGGTCTCCATCGCCGCGGTCAGGCGCCGCGCGGCGGCGGCGGGGGCGTCGGCCTCGGCCGGCCAGGTCAGGCTTTCGACCAGAGCCTGCAGGCGCTCGGCCAAGGCCACGGCGTCGGCGGGCGCCTTCTTCGTTTCAAGGCGCGCGGCGAGCGCATGCCAGCCGGGCGGGCGGGCGCCGCGCAGACCGTGGCGCTCCAGGGGTTCGGCGGCGGCGGCCAGGCGATCGGGCGACCCGCCGAAGCGGGCGTAGGGGTGCTTGACCAGGCCCAGCAGCACCACCGGATCCAGCGGATCGACGGCGGCGCGGGCGATGAGGCTCGCCAGAACGCCGGCCCGGCTGCCGGCCAGGGCCTCGCCGGCCGATGAGTCCGGGATCACGCCCCAGCGGGCCAGCTTGGCGGTGACCCGGCGGGCCAGCGCCTGGTCGGGAGTGACCAGGGCGGCGGTGCGCTCGGGCGTCTCCAGGGCCTCGCGCAGCAGCAGGGCGGCGGCGGTGGCGGCCTCCTCCTCGGTGCGGGCGCTGACCAGCGACAGGCCGGCGAGGCCCGTGGTGATGTCATCGACCCCCGTCTCCCGATCCTTCTCCTTGAGGCCCTCGATCACGGCCAGCCAGTCGGAGGTGCGGTCGGCCGGGCGCAGGGCCTCGTTGACGATCCGCTGGCGGGCGCGGCCGGCGGCGTCGAGCTCGAAGGAGGCAGGCCACAGCTCGACGGCGCGGCGATCGACGCCGGCTTCGGCCAGCAGGCGCTTCAGGGCGCCCTGCGGATGCTGGTCGCTGACCTCGGCCCAGGCGGCGTCGTCGAGCCCCTGGTCGAGGCCCGGCAGCACCACGCAGCCCTGCGGGGCTGCGGCGACGGCGGCCAGCAGGGCGCGGGTGGCCGGCGCCGTGCCGGTGGAGCCGGCGGCGATGAGCACCCCCGTCGGCGGATGCTCGGTCCAGGCTTCGGCCAGGCGGCGCAGCAGGGCGACGCGGCGCTGGCTGACGTCGGCGAGGCCCATCTCGTCCAGCCGCGCGGGCCAGGCCTCGATGGCGGCGCCCAGGAAGTCGCGGCTCACCTGCCAGTGCTCGGCCAGGTCGCCCGCCACCAGGGCCTCCAGCTTGCCGGCCAGGTCGACCTCCTCGATCTGGGCTGAATCGAAGAAGCCGCCGAGCGCATCGGCCAGCTCCAGGGCGCCGGCCGCGGTGAGGTCGCGCTTCAGCAGGTGGCGGCGGTCGAAGACCAGCCGGGTCAGCTCGAAACGGCGGGCCAGGGGGTCGATGGCGGCGGGCAGGTCCAGCGCCAGATCGCCGGGCTCGAAGGGCGGCTCGCCCTCGTCGAGGTCGCCCAGCGGCCGCATCTGCGGCGGCAGGACGGCGCGGCCGCCCGCAGCGGTGACGAAGGCGTCGGCCAAGGCGCGGGCGCCTCTGCGGGTGGGTGTCAGGATGGTCGCCTGGGAGAGCGCTTCGGGGCCGAGCGGCGACAGGGCCTCGTGCAGGCCGCGGGCCAGGTCCAGCACGAAGGGGCGGTGCGCGGGCACGTTGAACCAGCGGGGCGCGGGCCGATCGAGGAAGGCCGGCGGGTTCACGTCAGCTCCTTGAGCCTCGCCTCAGCCGCGTCGCGGGCGGCGGGGTCGCCGACGTGCATCCAGAAGGCGTCCATGGCCGCGCCGTAGAGCCGGCCTTCCGCCTGCAGCCGCCGCCAGGTGGGATAGATGCTGAAGGCGCCGGCGGGCGGTCCGTCCAGCGCCTGCGGACGCATGATGCCGAAGCCGACGTTGGCGTAGGGCGTCACCACGTCGGGGTCCGTGGAGTGGATGAGGCGGCCTTCCGGGTCCATGAAGAAGCCCTGCGGGCCCTCGAAGCCGATGCCGTGGCCGCGCCGCACCAGCAGCAGGACCAGGTCCATCCGCGCCGGGTCCCAGGCGGCCTTGAGCGTCTCCAGGGCCGGCCGCCCGCCCTCCAGCCAGAGGCTGTCGATGTTGGCGAGCATGATCGGGCCATCGCCGAGCAGCCTTCGCGCATGCTGGATGCCGCCGCCGGAATCCAGCAGGCCGGCCCGCTCGTCCGAGATCAGCACCTCGATGTCGCGGCGGCCGGCCAGGTGGGCCTCCATCTGGTCGGCGAAGTGGTGGACGTTGACCACGGCCCGCGCGATCCCGGCCTCGACCAGGCGGTCGAGCACATGATCGATCAGCGGCTTGCCGGCCACCTCGACCAGGGCCTTGGGGATATGGTCGGTGAGCGGCCGCATGCGGGTGCCGAGCCCGGCCGCCAGCACCATCGCGGTCTTGATCGCGCTCATGCCCGCGCCTCGGCCGGCACGTGGCGGTCGAACCAGGCCTTCAGGCCGGCCAGCGCCGGGTCGGTCAGGTCGCGTTCCAGGTAGCGCCAGGTGCGGGGCATGAAGGCCTTGTACTGCGCCCGGCCGAGCAGCGCCTGCCTGGCGAACACCCGGCCGAGGATGCGCGCGGCGTTGGCGGCGGCGAGCGCCCGGTAGTCGGCCAGGAAGGCCTCGCCGTCGATCCCGGGCCGGGCCGCCAGGTAGCGGCCCAACATGGCGGCCTCCAGCTCCGGCGCCACGTCGCGGCGGGCGTCCTGCAGCAGGTGCAGGAGGTCCCAGGCGGGGTGGCCGCGCAGGGCGTCCTGGAAGTCCAGCAGGCCGACGCGGGCGGGGCCCTGGCGCTGCGGCAGCCAGATGAGGTTCTGGGCGTGGTAGTCGCGGTGGGTGAAGACGCTGGCGCCGGCCTCGCCGCGCACCCAGACCGGCGCCCACAGCGCCTCCCATTCGGCGACGGCGGCGGGCCCGAACTCGGGCAGGCCGGCGAACTTCGGCCACCACTCCAGGAAGGTGTCGGTCCCGACCTTAAGCGCCAGGGTGTCGTAGGTCAGCAGCGGCCAGGCGGCGTCGCCGGTGACCAGGATGTCGGGCGGGGCCTGCTGGTGCAGGGCGACCTGCACGTCGACGGCGGCCTCGTAGAGCGGGACCTCGTCCATGCCCTGCGCGATCAGGGTGGCGTAGAGGCCGTCGCCCAGGTCCTCCAGCACCGCCAGGCCGAGCGTCACGTCATAGGCCGGGATGGCCGGGGCGGAGAGGCCGAGGCTGCGCAGGTAGTCGGCGACGGTGACGAAGGCCGCGACCGAGCCGGCGGCCAGGCGCGAGGCGGCGTTGTAGCCCAGGGCCATGCGCTCGGCGGCGCTGGCGCCCGGCGGACAGAGGGCGCTCTCCACGGCCGGCGGCTGGTCCATGAAGATGAAGCTCTCGCCGGCCGGCGTGCGCAGCCGCTCATAGAGCCGCGTCGAGGCGTCGCCGCCCATGGGTTCGCGCACCGCCGCGCCGAAGCCCGCGGCCTGCAGGAAGGCCCGTTTCAGCGCCTCACGATCGGTCATCGAGACCTGCGACCTCAAGCTTGCGTCCCTTCCAGGCGCCGTGCGGGGCGATCCGCACCGAGCGCCCCTGATCCAGAAGCCCGATCTCTACATCGAGTCGATCCGGCGGCAGGCGGCCCGCGAGCCGCTCCGGCCACTCGATGATCGCGGCCCCGTCGTCCAGCGCCTCGTCGAGACCGATCTCATAGGCTTCATCCGGGTTCGAGAGCCGATAGAGGTCGAAGTGGGCGACACGCAGTCGCGCCCCCTCATAGAACTGCACCAGGGTGAAGGTCGGCGAGGGCACGTCTTCGTCGGGCGCGGTCAGGGCGCGGACCAGCGCCCGGGCCAGGGTCGACTTGCCGGCGCCCAGCGGGCCGGAGAGGCAGACCGCTTCGCCCGGCCGCAGGACGGCGGCGATGGCGGCGCCCAGCCTCGCCGTGGCGGCCTCGTCTTCGAGGATCATGCGAAGGCCCGCTCGGGATCGTGCGGCAGGACCCGTTCGACGTGGCGCTTCAACCGCTCCACCACCTCGGCGGCTTCGCCGGCCAGGGCCTGCGGCGGGATCGGCCGGCCGATGGTCAGCGCGAAGGCGCGGCACTGCTTGTTGAGCAGCTCGTGGAACAGGGTGACGTCGCGCAGCTCGGCCGAAAAGCCGTTGAAGAAGTGGAACAGCGCCGACCAGGGCCCGGCCAGGTGGATCGGCAGGATCGCCGCCGCGTGCCGCCGCGCGATGGAGACGGCGGTGGGCGCCCAGGGCAGGTCGGTGAGCTGGCCGTCCGATTGCCGACGGGCGAGGCGTCCGGCCGGGAAGATCACCAGGCAGCGCTCGGCCTCCAGGGCTTCGCGGGTGCGCTGCAGGGTGAGGCGGGTGCGCTCGCGGGTGCGCTTGGCCGCGACCCACTCGACCGGGATCAGCACCTCCGCCAGCCGCGGCGCCACCCGATGGGCGTCGGAATTGGCGTAGAAGCAGATGTCCGGGCGGACGGCCTTCAGGGCGTCATAGACCGCCACGCCGTCGGCGATGCCGGTGGGATGGTTGCAGACCACGATCAGGCGCCCGGCGCCGGGCGTGCGGTCGAGGCCGGTCGCGGCGACCTTCAGGGCCAGCAGCTTGGAGACATGCTCCAGCGCCTCGCGGCCGGGCATCAAGGCGATGGCGTCGGCCATGCGCCGCGCCTTGGCGTAGTCCAGCAGCCGGTAGAGCAGCGGCCGCACGAGCGGCCAGGCGGGCGAGGCCGAAAGCTTCGGCGCCCGCTCCTCGATCAGCACGTCGATGATGTGCTTGCGCGGCGAAACGCCGGGCAGCACCTGGGCGGGCGAGAGAGCCGTCATGGGCCGCGAGGATGCCCCGCGCCGCGCAGGGCGAGCAACTCCCCTTGCGTCATCGACATCATCGGATCCGCGGCCGCCCGGGATGACGCCGGGTGAACTAGCCCGCGCGCCGATGACGGCCTAAAACGCCCGCCATGCGTGACATCAGCCACTTCATCGACGGCGCGTCGGTCGCCGGAACCAGCGGTCGGTACGCCGACGTGTTCAACCCCAACACCGGCGAGGTGCAGGCCCGCGTGGCGCTCGCCACCGAGGCCGAGATCGGAGCGGCCGTGGCCTCGGCCGTGCGCGCCCAGCAGACCTGGGCCTTGGTCAACCCGCAGCGGCGCGCCCGCGTCATGTTCGAGTTCAAGCGGCTGGTGGAAGCCCGCATCGACGAGCTGGCGGAGCTGCTGTCGTCCGAGCACGGCAAGGTCGTCGCCGACTCGAAGGGCGACATCCAGCGGGGCCTCGAGGTCATCGAGTTCGCCTGCGGCATCCCGCACGCGCTGAAGGGCGAATATACCGAGGGCGCGGGGCCGGGGATCGACGTCTATTCCATGCGCCAGCCGCTGGGCGTGGCCGCCGGCATCACCCCGTTCAACTTCCCCGGCATGATCCCGATGTGGATGTTCGGCATCGCCATCGCCACCGGCAATACGTTCATCCTCAAGCCGTCGGAGAAGGACCCCTCGCTGCCGGTGCGGCTGGGCGAGCTGATGATGGAGGCCGGCGCGCCGAAGGGCGTGCTGAACGTGGTCCACGGCGACAAGGCCGCGGTCGACGCGATCCTGGATCACCCCGACATCAAGGCGGTGAGCTTCGTGGGATCGTCGGATATCGCCAGCTACGTCTATTCGCGCGGCACCGCGAACGGCAAGCGCGTGCAGGCCATGGGCGGGGCCAAGAACCACGGCATCATCCTGCCCGACGCCGACCTGGAGCAGGCCACCAAGGACATCATCGGCGCGGCCTATGGCTCGGCCGGCGAGCGCTGCATGGCCCTGCCGGTGGTGGTCCCCGTCGGCAAGCATACGGCTGACGAAGTCCGCGAGCGGGTGCTGGCCGAGATCGAGACCCTGAAGGTCGGCATCTCCACCGATGCCGCCGCGCAGTACGGCCCGGTGGTGACGGCCGCGCACCGCCAGCGCGTCGAGGACTACATCCAGCTTGGGGTCGAGGAGGGCGCCGAGCTGGTGGTCGATGGCCGCGGCTTCAAGCTGCAGGGCTATGAGAACGGCTTCTTCATCGGCCCGACCCTGTTCGACCAGGTGAAGCCCGCCATGCGCACCTACCAGGAGGAGATCTTCGGGCCGGTGCTGCAGATCGTCCGCGCCGAGACCTTCGAGGAGGCGCTGGAACTGCCGTCGTCACACCAGTACGGGAACGGCGTCGCCATCTTCACCCGCAACGGCCGCGCGGCGCGCGAGTTCGCCGCCCGGGTCAACGTCGGCATGGTGGGCATCAACGTGCCGATCCCGGTGCCGGTCGCCTATCACTCCTTCGGCGGCTGGAAGCGCTCGGCGTTCGGCGACGTCAACCAGCACGGCATGGAGGGCGTCAGGTTCTACACCAAGGTGAAGACCATCACGGCCCGCTGGCCGGAAGGCTCGGTGGAGGATTCGGCCTTCGTCATCCCGACGATGCAGTAGCGCGGAGGATCCCTCCTCTTCAAGGGAGGGATGTCCGCGCAGCGGACAGGGTGGGGGAGTCGGGATCAAGCTCCGACCGCGGGGTCCTGGACGACACACCCCCACCCGGCCCGAGCTTTGCTCGGTCCACCCTCCCCTAAAGAGGAGGGATGGCGGTCAGGTGCGCCGGCTGACGATGTCCTTGTTCAGCTGGCGGGTCTTGGCGCCCTGGCCGCGTTCGGCCTCGGTCTTGAGGCCAGGCCGCGCCGGGACGTCGTCGTCTTCCAGACCTTCGTCGGCAAGGTCTTCCGGTTCGCCCGGCGAGCGCTGGGCGTCGAGTTCGCGCTGGCCGACGCCAAGGCCCTGGGCCTCCGCGCGATTGGCTTCGGGGGTCGACGTGTGGAACGTGCGATCGTCTTCGGCCATGGGTGGTCTCCTTCGTCCTGAGGTCTCAACCCACCGCGGCGCGCGCCGTTCCTTGCGCCTGGGGTCCAGCCCGGCTAGGCGGGGGGCGATGGCCTCCGCCCTGCAAGCCGCCTACGACCAGCACCTGGCCAAGGGCGAGATTGTGGCTGATCCCGGTCAGCAGGCGGGGCTCGCCGCCCTGACGCGGCTGGAGGCCGAGCTGGCCGAGCAACCGGCGCCGAACGGCCTGACGCGGCTGTTCCGGCGGGCGCCGGAGGCCGGGCCGCAGGGCGTCTACCTCTACGGGCCGGTGGGGCGCGGGAAGTCCATGCTGATGGACCTGTTCTTCGAGACCGCCCCGGTCACGTCGAAGCGCCGCACCCACTTCCACCTGTTCATGGGCGAGGTTCACCGGCTGATCGACGCCTGGCGCAAGGGCGACGCGGCGGCGCGGAAGGCGCGGTTCGGGCAACACCATTTTCCGCGCGGATCGGCCCTTGGCCGAGCCTGGGGCGGCGATGACCCGATCCCGCCGCTGGCCGACGTGGTGGCGGGCGAGGCGCGGCTGCTCTGCTTCGACGAGTTCCAGGTCACCGACATCGCCGACGCCATGATCCTGGGCCGCCTGTTCGAGGCGCTGTTCGCCCGCGGCGTGACCCTGGTCGCCACCTCCAACCGCCATCCGGACGAGCTCTACAGGAACGGCCTCAACCGCCAGCTCTTCCTGCCGTTCATCGACCTCTTGAAATCCAAGGTGGCGATCGTCGAGGTGGCCGGGGCCCGCGACTACCGGCTGGATCGATTGCGCGCGGCCGGGACCTGGTTCTCGCCCAACGATCCCGACAACACGCGGACCTTCGAGGCCCTGTGGCGCGACATGCTGGGCAAGGACGAGGAGCGCGGCGCGACCGTCGAGGTGCTGGGCCGCAAGATCACCCTGCCGCACGCGGCCGGTGGCATGGTGCGGGCGAGCTTCGCCAGCCTCTGTTCGGTGGCGCTCGGGCCCAACGACTACATCGCCATCGCCGAGGCCTTCCACACGGTGTTCCTGGAGGACCTGCCGAAGCTCACCGCCAACCGGCGGGAGGAGGCCAGGCGGCTGGTGATCCTGGTGGACGCCCTCTACGAGGCGAAGACCCGGCTGATCGTGCTGGCCGAAGCCGAGCCGTTCCAGCTCTATCCGCAGGGCGACGGCGCCTTCGAGTTCGAGCGCACGGCCTCGCGCCTGCAGGAGATGCGTTCGGCGGACTGGCTGGAAGACTCCTCTCCCCCCGCGTAGCGAGAGGGGAGAGGGTAGGGTGAGGGGGCGGCTCGTGCAGCGGTGCGCCACCGATAGCCCAGCCATCTGGCTGCAGGATCGCGGCTGCCCAGCCGCCCCCTCACCCTACCCTCTCCCCGCGAGCGGGGAGAGGCGATTCACGCCCGCAAACTCTCCACCAGCTGGCGCGCATAGGGCCGCAGCTCGGCGTCGGCGCGGACCACGATGGTCAGTTCGCGCAGCGCCCAGTCGTCGGCGAGATCGACCACGCCCAGCGCCATGGTCTTCGACGCCCGCGCCGCGGTGGTCTGGGGCACGACGCCGACGCCTACGCCGCATTCCACCAGGCGGCAGACGGCGTCGAAGCTGCGCAGCTGGACGCGCAGCCGCAGCGGCCGGCCCTCGCGCGCCGCGCGGCCGGCCAGGAAGCGCTGCAGCGAGCTCGACCGCTCCAGGCCCACGAACTCGCAGTCCAAAACCTCGGCGAAGGTCACCGACCTGCGCCTGGCCAGCGGGTGGTCGGCGGCGGTCACCACCACGAAGCGGTCGGAGCGGAACGGGTAGGTGGCCAGCGCGCCCACATCGACGGTGCCGGCGACGATGCCGATGTCGGCGACGCCCTCGGCGACCAGGCCGACGATCTCGTCCGACAGCCGCTCCTCCAGGTCGACGCTGACCTGCGGGTGCTGGGCCAGGAACGACGACAGGGCCTCGGGCAGGAATTCGGTGAGCGCGTTGGTGTTGGCCAGCAGCCGCACCTCGCCCGACATGCCGCCGGCGAAGGCGCCCAGGTCCTCCTTCAGCCGCGCGCTCTGGGCCAGCATGGCGCGGGCGTGCTTGAGCAGGG
>JAQGIV010000085.1 GCA_028290945.1 Phenylobacterium sp.
GGCGGCGCGAGCTGCGCGCCGCCCTGCTCACGCCGCGCCGCCAGCAGCGCGCCCGCTCCGTCGGCCTGGCCCGCCAGCTGGTGGCGGGGCTGAAACTCAGCCGCGGCCGCGACGCCAAACAGGCCGCCGACCTGCTGACCCAGGCGGGCTGGCGCTCCTCCGACGCCACGGCGGTGTTCCTGGCGCTGCGGGTGGCGGCCCCGCTGGTGCTGGCGGTCGCCGCCTACCTCGCAGCCCCGCTCGCCCTGCCGAAGCTCGGCGCGACCGACCACCTGCTGATCGGCGTCGGCGCCATGGGGCTGGGCGCCTACCTGCCGACCCTGATGCTGAAGAACGCCATCCAGAAGCGCCGGCAAAAGATCCAGAAGGCCCTGCCCGACGCGCTGGACCTGTTCGTGATCTGCGCGGAGGCCGGCCTCAGCCTGGACGCCGCCGTGGTCCGCGTCGGCCGCGAGATCGGCGGCAGCTCGGCCGAACTGTCCGACGAGCTCGGCCTCACCGGCATCGAGCTCGGCTTCCTGCCCGACCGGCGCGAGGCCCTGCTCAACTTCGCGCGGCGGGTCGCCACACCGCAGGTGCGCGGCCTGGTGAACACCCTGGTGCAGACCGAGAAGTACGGCACCCCGCTCGCCCAGTCCCTGCGGGTGCTGGCCTCGGAGTTCCGCGACACCCGGATGATGAAGGCCGAGGAGAAGGCCGCCCGCCTGCCGGCCATCCTCACCGTGCCGATGATCATCTTCGTGCTGCCGCCGCTGTTCATCGTGCTGATCGGCCCGGCGATCATCCGCGTGCTGGCGACCTCGTTCGGCTGAGCGGCCTCAGCTACCGAGCCGGCCGACCGGCTGATTTGCCGTCGTCGGCGGAGGGGCCAGCCGCTATAGCGGGAGCCTGGCGGAGGGGCTCATGGACTACGATTACGTCATCGTCGGCGCGGGATCGGCGGGCGCGGTGCTGGCCGCCCGGCTCTCGGCGGTTCGCGGCGTGCAGGTCGCCCTGATCGAGGCCGGCCCCGACTACGGCTCGGCCCAGACGCCGGCCGCCATGCGCAGCCCCAACCCCAACGAGATCATCGTCGGCGAGGCCTACGGCCAATATCGCTGGGACGACCTGCAGTCGCGCCGCACGCGTGCGCAGGAGCCGCGCACCTACTGGCGCGGCCGCGGCGTCGGCGGCAGCTCCGCCATCAACGGCCAGATCGCCATCCGCGGCGTGCCCGAGGACTATGATGAGTGGGCCGCCGCCGGCTGCCGCGGCTGGTCCTTCGCCGAGGTGCTGCCCGCCTTCCGCCGCCTGGAGACCGACGGCCGGTTCGGTGAGCGCGACTACCACGGCGACGCGGGCCCGATCCCGATCTACCGCGCGCCGGTCTCCAGGTGGGGCGCCGTCGACCAAGCGCTGGCCGAGGCGGCGCTGGACGCCGGCCATCCCTGGGAGCCGGACCACAACGCCCCGGGGACCACCGGGGTCTCGCCCTATGCGATCAACAGCCGTGACGGCGCCCGCGTCAGCACCAACGACGCCTATCTGGAGCCCAGCCGCGGCCGCAACAACCTGGCGGTGTTCGGCGGGGCGCATGTGGACAGGGTGCTGTTCGACGGCGACCGCGCCGTCGGCGTGCGGCTGCTGCAGGACGGCGCCTGGCGCGAGGTGCGCGGCGGCACGGTCATCCTGTCGGCCGGCGCCGTGCATTCGCCGGCCATCCTGCTGCGCTCCGGCGTCGGCCCGGCGGCGCACCTGGCGGAGCTGGAGATCGCGGTGAAGGCGGCCCTGCCGGTGGGCGAGTCGTTGCAGGACCACCCGGTGGTCTTCCTGCCGGTCCAGCTGGAGCCCTTCGCCCGGCCGCCGCCGGGTTTTCGCCACACCAACCTGTGCGTCCGCTATTCCTCGGGCCTGGCGGGCGCCGGGCCGAACGACATGATGATGGTGGCCCTGAACGCCTACGGCGACAGCCTCGGCCGCCACGTGGACACCCAGACCGGCGCGCCGCTCATCGGGCTGATGGGGTGTGGGTGAACCAGTGCGTCTCCCGCGGGACCCTGCGCCTGGTCTCCGCCGACCCCTTCGCCCAGCCGGCCATCGAGGAGAACATGCTCGACGATCCCTCCGACGTCGTGCGGAT
This sequence comes from Phenylobacterium sp., assembly GCA_028290945.1. Classification (GTDB taxonomy): domain Bacteria; phylum Pseudomonadota; class Alphaproteobacteria; order Caulobacterales; family Caulobacteraceae; genus Phenylobacterium. The sequence goes on from JAQGIV010000085.1 coordinate 2,120, forward strand.
GCGCGACGGGCTCCGGCGGCTGCTCGCCCTGGGCGCGCACGACAGCGTCGCCGCGATCGGCCAGGTGGTGGATCTCGGGCTCGCCGACGCCGGCGACGCCGAGATCGACGCCTATGCGCTGGCCAACGCCGGCGACACCCAGCACGCCACCAGCACCTGCCGCATGGGCGATCCCTCTGACCCGGCGAGCGTGGTGGACAGCGATTGCCGGGTGCTCGGCCTGGAAGGCCTGCGGGTGATCGACGCCTCGGTCATGCCCAGCGTGGTCCGCGCCAACACCCATCTGACCACCGTGATGATCGCCGAGGTCATGGCCGAGCGGCTCGGCGGCTGAGCGGCCGCGCTCAGTGGGGGTCCAGCGCCTCGCCGCGCAGCAGGGCCTCCACATGGGCGACCATGGCCAGCAGCTCCTCCTCGCCGGCCTGGTCCTGCAGCTCCAGGATGCGCCGCACCAGGGCCGCGATCACCCGCGAGCCCAGCGGCCGGCGGAGCGCCAGCCGCAGCATGACCTCGATTTCCGGCGGCCCCGCCGCTGCATCGACCATGACCCAAACCGGTAATGGATTCGGGGGTCGACTTCACGCGTTAGTTGTGACGCCCGGCGGGCCGGCTAGCTCTCGCGCGCCAGGCTGCGGGCCAGCTCGAGCACCGCACGGCGCACGCCGGGGGAGCGGATCTGGGCCAGGGCCTCCAGCAGCGGGGCGGCCTCCGGCTGGGTGAGCAGGTCCTGCGCCCCGCGCTCGCCGGGATCGAGCTGTTCGACCTCCGCCACTAGGTCGGAGACATGACAGTCCAGGGCCTCGCAGATGCGCACCATGGTCGAGAAGCTCACCCGGTTGGCGCCGCGCTCGTATTTCTGGATCTGCTGGAACGAGACGCCGATCGCGTCGCCGAGACCGGACTGGCTGAGGCCGCGTGCGTGGCGGCGTAGGCGGATGGCCAGGCCCAGCGCCTGGTCCAGCCGATCGGGCCCACCTTCGTCCATGACGCCCCCATACCCGTTGTACAAATATTTGAGACTCAATGGTCTAGCTCAAAAAACAATGTTCTGCATCACGTCGGTTTGCGAGCATGTCCACATCCGCAACCGGGCGTTGGCCCCTAGGAGGCGAACCGGGCCGTCAGCCGCGCGATGGCCTCGTCGAGGATCGGCCGCTGGCCGCGGTGGATCTTCCACAGCGCCTCGGCCGGCGCGAAATAGCCGGCCCGGTCGACCTCCGGGAACGCCCGCACCCGCCCCGAGCCGCGCGGCCATTCCATCTCGAACAGGTTGCTGCGCAGCTCCGAGAGGTCGAGGTCGGCGGCTGCCAGCCAGGCGAGGATCAGCTTGCCGCCGGGCGTCTTGCAGGGCGTCAGCGGCTCGGGCTCGCCCACGATCGGCTGGCCCAGCTCCTCGGCGAACTCCCGCGCCGCGGCCGTCCAGCCCGCCTCGCCGGGATCGACCAGCCCCTTGGGGATCGACCAGGCCGCCTGGTCCTTGCGCGCCCAGAACGGACCGCCGGGATGCACCAGCAGGAACTCCGGCCCCGCCGCGCCGCGGCGATAGGCGAGCACGCCGGCGCTGGTCTCCTTGCCCATGGGTTCAGGCCGCAACCCGCAGCGGCCGTTGCATCTCTACGGTCACGTGCGACAGGGACGCAAAGCCGGCGAGCTTCGCCCGGTAGTAGTCTTCGTCACGGTCCGAGGCGGTCGCGACGCTGACGATCGCGCCCAGATGGCCGGGACCCAGCCGCCACAGATGCAGGTCCGCCACCTGGTCGCCGGAGGCTTCGACGATCTGCGCGATCTGTCGGGTGAGCGCGCGGTCCGGGTTCATGTCCAGCAGGATCGCGCCGGTGTCGCGGATCAGGCCATAGGACCAGCTGGCGATGACCACGGCGCCGACCGCCCCGGCCAGCGGGTCCATCCACAGCCAGCCGAAGGACCGTGCGAGCACCAGTCCGCCGATCACCAGCACCGAGACGGCCGCGTCGGCGACCACGTGGATGATGGCCGCGCGCATGTTGTTGTCCCGGCCGTGCGCGCCATGGTCGTGCTCGGTGAACGGCACGGCGTGCGCCTCGCCGTCGATCGCCAGCCGGGCGGTGAAGGCATGCGGCTCGGGGATTTCATCGACCGACTCCAGGTGTGCGCCGCGCAGGGCGAAGGCGAAGCTCTGACGCTCGCCGTCCGGCCGGAGGGTCTCAACCGAGACCGACGACGCCGCTACAGGCGCGCCGTCCTGGCGTGCGATCCGGAAGCGCGGGGGAACACCGTCCTCGAAGACGCTGAGCAGCATCGTCCCGGCCGAGGTCGCGACCGCCTTGGCCTCGTCGGCGCCATGGGCGTGGTGATCGTCGCCGTGCGAATGACCGTGGTGGTGGTGGCCGCCGGAGCTGAGCAACCAGGCGCTGGCGATGTTCACGCCCAGGCCCAGCCCGGCGATCGGGATCGCCTCGGCGAACTGGATCGCCACCGGGTGCAGGAACCGCACCACGGCCTCATAGCCGATCAGCAGGGCGATCATCGCCAGCACGATGGCGCTGGTGAATCCCGCCAGGTCGCCGAGCTTGCCGGTGCCGAAGCTGAAGCGCGGGTCCTCCGCGTGGCGGCGCGAATAGGCGTAGGCCAGGGCCGCCAGCAACAGCGCCCCGGCGTGGGTCGACATATGAAGGCCGTCGGCGACCAGGGCCAGCGAGCCGAACAGCAGACCCCCCACGATCTCGCCGACCATCATGGCGCCGCAGAGCCAGATGACCGCCCAGACGCGGCGTTCGCTGGCCTCATGGCTGGCGGCGAGGAAGACGTGGGAATGTCGCGGTGGGGCGGATCGCCCGGCGGTCTGCGGCATCGGGGCGGCCTTCATTTGAGATAGCTGCGGATGACGCCCAGCAGGGCCTCGACGGCGTCGGCGTTCAGCGCGTCGGGATGCTTCTCGGTGTCGACCAGATGGGTGCGGACGTGGTCTTCGACCACCTCGCTCATCAGGCCGGCCAGGGCGCCGCGCGCGCCGGCGATCTGATGAAGCACCGCCTCGCAGTCGGTCTCGTCCTGCAGGGCGCGCTCAAGCCCCTCGATCTGCCCGCGGATGCGCCGCACGCGGGCGATCAGCCGCGCCTTGTCGCGGAGGGTGTGCATCCCTCCAGATAGGGTAGGGGCCTATCCTAAGTCAAGGCGGCTGTCCGGGCGAAGCGCGGTCTAGCGGTGGTGCTGGTGGCCGTGGTGGGCGGGGCCGCGCCCGCCGGGATGCTCCATCTGGCGCAGCATCTCCGGGCCGCCGGTCCGCAAGAAGCGCCAGACGAGCACGGCCGCCAGCCCCAGGAAGCCCAGGTTCAGCCAGGTCGTGTAGTTCCAGGCGAAGCCCTGGTCGAGCACCTGCACGGCCCGGTGCGCCGGGATCAGGCCGGCCGCGCCGAACGCCAGCTCGACCACATAGCCGGCCAGCGCCATGGCGGCATAGAAGACGGCGAACAGCACCGCCGCCGCCTTCAGCCCGTAGTAGCGGCGATAGATGTCGAGGATCGGCAGCACGATCAGGTCGGCGAAGATGAAGGCGATCACCCCGCCGAAGCTGGCCCCGCCGTTCCACAGCACCGCCGCCAGCGGCACATTGCCCACCGAGCAGACGAAGGAGGCCACCGCCACCAGCGGCCCGAGCAGCGGGCCGACCAGGCTCGCCAGCCCCGGGTGCTGCGTCAGGAACAGGCCCGCCCACACGCTCGGCGGGACCCAGGCGGCGAGCGCGCCGGCGATCAGCAGGCCGAGCCCCAGGTCGAACCACAGCGAGGCCCAGTCCATGACGAAGTAGTGGGCGGTGGCGGTGAAGCCCTCGGCCGAGACCAGGCGCTTCAGGAGCGGCCCATCGGAGACCGACATGTCCATGTCGGCGTGGCCTTCCATGCGGCCGGCCAGGCCCTTCTCGGCCTGGACCTTGGCCTGGGCGATCAGCCGGTCGCGGAAGACCAGCCGCAACAGCACGGTCAGCACCACGATCATCACGACGCCGCCGGCCCAGGTCGCCGCCGTGAAGCGCCAGCCGAGCACCACCCAGAGCACGATGCCCAGCTCCATGACCAGGTTGGTGGAGGCGAACTGGAAGGCCATGGCGGCGCGGAAGTCGGCGCCCTTGCGCACCATCGATCGCGCGATGGCCACCGCCGCGTAGGAGCAGGAGGACGACGCCGCCCCCAGCAGCGACGCCTTGAGGACGGTCCGCGGGCTGTCGTCGGGCAGCAGCTTGGCCATCTCGCTGTGCGACACCACCGCCTGGATGGCGCCGGAGATGAAGAAGCCGAGGATCAGCGGCCAGAGCAGCAGCCAGGCCATTTCGGCGGCCATGACGAGGGCGTGGACGGCGGCGTGGAGGATCATCGGCCTGGCCCGAGTTTGCGCCTGAAGCGTCGCCGGAAATATACCCCCATCCAGTATATTGCAAGATACCCGGCCGAGGTATAAGACGCCGCTTCGAAAGAGGTGACCCGTGGAACGCGCGAACAAGCCGAAACTGCTCAACCGCCTCAACCGGATCGAGGGCCAGGTGCGCGGCGTGGCCAGGATGATCGAGGACGGCCGCTATTGCATCGATGTCCTGACCCAGATCCAGGCGGTCCGCGCCGCCCTGGCCCGCGTCGAGACCGAGATGCTGAAGGATCACCTCGGCCACTGCATCGAGGACGCCATCGTCAGCGGTGACGCCGGCGAACAACGCAGGAAGGCCTCCGAACTCATCGAACTCCTGGAGCGCAGCGCCCGATGATCGGGCGCCTCGGCCCGGCGTCCGCCGCCGCCCTGCTGATCGCCACGCCCGCCCTGGCGCAGTCGGCCATGCCCGATATGCCGGGCATGAGCCACGGCCAGCCCGCGCCGGCCGCCGCGCCCATGGCCGACATGCCCGGCATGCAGATGCCGATGCACAGGATGACCGGCGCGCTCGGCAATTACGCCATGGCCCGCGAAGCCTCCGGCACCGCCTGGCAGCCGGACGCCTCGGCGCTCGACGGGCTGCACATCATGCGCGGCGATTGGATGGTTATGGTCCACGCCGACCTGAACCTCGTCTACGATTGGCAAGGCGGCCCGCGCGGCGCCAGCAAGAGCTTCGCCGCCGGCATGCTGATGGGCATGGCCAAGCGCAGCTTCGCCAGCGGCGACATGCTGCAGTTCAAGGCCATGCTCAGCCCCGACCCGTTCATGGGCCCGAACGGCTATCCGCTGCTGCTGGCCACCGGCGAGACGGCCAACGGCGTCACCCCGCTGGTCGACCGCCAGCACCCGCACGACCTCTTCATGGAGCTGTCGACCAGCTACGCCCACAAGCTCTCGGGCGCCGACAGCGTCTTCCTCTACGCCGGCCTGCCGGGCGAGCCGGCGTTCGGGCCGCCGGCCTTCATGCACCGCCAGTCGATCATGGATTCGCCCGAGGCGCCGATCAGCCACCACTGGCTGGACTCCACCCACATCACTTTCGGCGTGCTGACCGCCGGCTACGTGCACGACAATTGGAAGGTCGAGGTCTCCCGCTTCAAGGGTCGCGAGCCGGACCAGCACCGCTACAATATCGAGACGCCGAAGCTGGATTCCACGGCGCTCCGCCTGTCGTGGAACCCGGCGTCCGACTGGTCGCTGCAGGCCTCCTGGGCCGATGTGAAGTCGCCGGAGCAGCTGGAGCCGCAGCTGAACCAGAAGCGGTGGTCGGCGAGCGCCATCTACACGCGGCCCTTGGGCGACGCCGGCTGGTGGTCGACCACCGCCGCCTACGGCCGGCGCACCAGCCCGCACGGCGATCTGCCCGCCTGGGTGCTGGAAAGCGCCATCAAGCCCACCGCCCCCTGGACCGTCTTCGGCCGCGCCGAGCAGGTCAACAACGACGAGCTGGTCATCGCCGGGCCGCTGTCCGGCCGGGTCTTCACCGTCAGCAAGGTCTCGCTGGGCGCGATCCACGACTGGCGGGTCTCCGATCACCTGAAGCTCGGGTTGGGCGGCCTCTACGCCTGGAACTTCGTGCCGGCCGCGTTGAAGGCGGCGTACGGCGGCGACCCGCACGGCGCCATGGCCTTCCTCCGGCTCAAGCTCGACTGAGACGAGGTCGCCGCCATGAACCGAACATGACCGGTCCGCTCAGGGTCTGGCCAAGGCGTCCATGCTGAAACATGGACCTGCCTCCGCAGGGAGGTGGCCAAACCTGAGGAGTGAAACGATGAACAAGCTCTTGGTCGCCTTGCTGGCGACCTCCGCGATCGGCCTCGGCGTCCCCGCCGTCGCCATGGCCCACCCCGACGACGACCACGCCGTGCAGGACGACTGGAGCAACGGCGGCGACAACTACGGCGAGTTCAACCAGGAATATCAGCACATCTGGCGCGGCATCGAGCACGGGCTCGGCGACGGCTCCTACACGCCCAGGCAAGCCCAGCAGTTCTTCCGCGCCATGCAGCAGATCCGGGCGCGCGCCGACTGGATGGCGCGGCGCGGCGACTACGATCCGCAGGACATCCAGTACCGCCTGGAGCGCCTGCACGACACCATGCACATGGCCCACGAGCGCGGCCACGAGCGGCTGGACCGCCGCTTCGGCGACTACGGCTACGACAACAACTACGGCTACTACAACTATCGGCGCTAAGGCCGGCGCGCCCACCGCAACCCAGGAAGCAGCATCATGCAGACCCGCCTCGCCATCCTCGCCGCGGTGACCGCGCCCTTTCTATTCGCCGCGGCCGGGGCGCAAGCCCACGCCCACGTCGTGACGTCGAGCCCGGCGGCGAACGCCACCGTCGCTTCGCCCAAGGCCATCCATCTGCAGTACAACGAGAAGCTCGCGCCGAAATTCTCCGGCGCGGACCTGATGACGGCGGCGGGGAAGCCGGTCGCGGTCACCGTCAAGGCGGCCGGCAAGGCCATCGACGCCACCCCCAAGGCGGCGCTGGCGCCCGGCGGCTACATGGTCATGTGGCACGCGGTGGCCGACGACGGCCACAGGTCCAAGGGCCAGTACAATTTCACGGTGAAGTAGGCCGATGGACACCGTCGCCGCCCTGACCCGCCTCGTTCAATATCTGGCGGTCTCGGCGGTCGGCGGGTCCTCGCTGTTCTTCTGGTACGGCCATCGGCCGGGGGAGAGCCGATGGCCGCGACGGCTGGTGCGGGTCGCCGCGGCGATGGGGGTGCTGGGCGTCGTCGGCTGGCTGATGAACAAGGCCGCCGAGTTCGGGACCGGCCCGGCCGACGCTGGCGATCCGGCCCAGGTGTGGGCGGTGGCCTGGGACACCCCGTTCGGGCGCGCCGCGGTTGCCCGCGCCGGGCTGCTGGCCGTGGCCCTGGCCGTTTCGCTCGCGCCGCGGCCCACCCCAAGGCGCTGGATTGTGCTCGGCGCTCTGGGCCTCGCCGCCAGCGCGACCTTCGCCTGGACCGGCCACGGCGCGACCGACGACGGCTGGGCCGGCGTCGTTCACCTCGGCGCGGATGTGCTTCACCTGCTGGCGGCCACCATCTGGATCGGCGCGCTGCTGGGGCTCTCAGGTCTGCTGATCGAGCTGCGGCGCCGCGGCGATGGATCGGTCGCCAGCCTTGCCGCCGAGGCGCTGAACAACTTCTCCAGGATCGGCGTGGCGGTGGTGGCCGTCATCGCCGGGACCGGCCTAGTGAACAGCTGGTTCCTGGTGGGGCCGGGCGGCGCGGCGTCGCTGCCGACCACGCCCTACGGCCAACTGCTCATCGTCAAGCTGGCGCTGTTCCTGGCGATGCTCGGGCTGGCGGCCGCCAACCGCTATCGGCACACGCCGCGCCTTGAAGTGCCCGCCCAAGCCGCGCCCGGCCTGCGGGCCGTGGTCCGTTCGGTCATGGCGGAGACCCTGGCCGCGGGCGCCGTGCTGCTCCTCGTCGCCTGGCTGGGAACCCTGGCTCCCCCCGCGCACGCCTGAAGCTCGACGGAATTTTCCGCGCCGGCGGAACCGTTCTCCGAGCGGCGCTATTTGGCAGCGTCACATGGAGAGGAGAGCCATGACGCCCCTTCACCGCAGCGTGCGCCAGAAGGCGCCGCCCATTGTCGTCCGCGTCCGGCGCATCAAGCACCGCGCCGTCACCCCCACCGACCCGCGCATCCGCCGCGACGCCGCCGCGCAGGACCTGTCGAGCCTGATCCTCTACGGCCAGGCCTGACGCCCTGCCGCCAGGGCAGGCTTGCGCGATCGGCCGTGTGCGATAGCAATCTCGGCCATGAGCGACGCGATCCGCATCCTGGCCGACCTTCCGCCCGTGCAGGCGGCCCGCCGCGGCGAGCGGCCCGCCGTGCAGATCGAGGACCGGGTCCTCACCTACGCCGAGCTGGAGCGGCGCTCCGACCAGGCCGCGGGGCTGCTGGCCGCGGCGGGCGCCCGGCCCGGCGACCGCGTCGCCTGGCTCGGCCGGTCCACCGAACTGTTCTTCGAGATCTTCTTCGGCGCCGCCAAGGCCCGCGCCTGCCTGGCGCCGATCAACGCGCGCCTGGCGATCCCGGAGATCGCCTTCATCCTGGCCGATAGCGACGCCGACCTGTTCTTCGTCACGCCGGAATTCTTCGACTGCGCCCTGCAGGTCGCAGCCCTGGTCGAGCGGCCGATCCGGCTGATCGGCGTCGGCGGCGCGCGGCCCGGCTTCGACAGCTACGAGGCGCTGCGCGATGCCGCCCCGCCCTTGCCAGCCACGACGCCGGTCGTCGACGACGACGTGCTGCAACTCTACACCTCCGGCACCACCGGCCTGCCCAAGGGCGTGCGGCTGAACAACCGCAACTATGGCGCGTTCCTCAAGCTGCGCACCCAGGTGGAGGGCTTCAACTATGGCGCCGATGACACCGTGCTGGTGGTCATGCCGCTGTTCCACGTGGCCGGCACCAACATCAGCTTCTCAGGCCTGGCCGCCGGCGGGCGGGTGATCCTGCTGCCGGAGTTCCGGCCGGCCGAGGCGCTGCGCCTGATCGAGCAGGAGCGCGTGGCCCACGTCTTCCTGGTGCCGGCGATGATCAACATGCTGCTGCAGACCCCGGAGATCGAAACCACCGACCTGTCGTCCTTGAAAACGGTTGCCTATGGCGCCTCGCCCATCGGCGAGGCGGTGCTGGCCCAGGCCAAGGCCCGCTTCGGCTGCGGCTTCATCCAGTTCTACGGCATGACCGAGACCACCGGCGCCGGCACCTATCTCGCCCCCGACGCCCACCGCGGCGAGCTGCTGCGCTCCTGCGGCCAGGCCTGGCCGGAGCTTCAGGTGCGCATCGTGGGCGATGACGGCGGCGAGGCGGCGGTGGGCGAGATCGGCGAGATCGGCATCAAGGGCGACCTGGTCATGGCTGGCTACTGGAACCGGCCCGAAGCCACCGCCGACACCCTGTCGCCGGACGGCTGGCTGCGCACCGGCGACGCCGGCTACCGCGACGCCCAGGGCTATGTCTTCGTCCACGACCGGGTGAAGGACATGATCGTCTCGGGCGGCGAGAACATCTATCCGGCCGAGGTGGAGAACGCGATCCTCGGCTGTCCGGGCGTCGCCGACGCCGCGGTGATCGGCGTGCCGGACGAGCGCTGGGGAGAGGCGGTGAAGGCCATCGTCGTGCTGGCCCCCGGCGCGGCGCCGGACCCCGAGGCGGTGATCGCCTGGGCGCGCCAGCGGATCGCCGGCTTCAAGGCGCCGAAGTCCGTCGACTTCATCGAGGTGCTGCCGCGCAACGCCTCGGGCAAGGTGCTGCGCCGCGAGCTGCGCAAGCCCTACTGGGAAGGCCGCGACCGGCTGGTCGGCTAAACTCCTCTCCCCCCGCGGAGCGAGAGGGGAGAGGCACGAGCCTCACCTACGGCCCCGCCGCCACCGGATCCACCCGGTCCAGCGGCTCGGGCCTGGGCCGCGGCGGCAGTCTCAGGCGGGTCAGGCTGACCACCGCCGCCAACGCCGCGAGGCCCGCCGCGGTGGCCAGCGCCAGGGTCGTGGCGCGGGTCCCGGCCAGCTGGAAGAACACCGCCGTGCTCAGCGCGCCCGCCGTCTGGCCCAGCAGCCGCGCCGTCGCCAGCGCCCCGCCGGCCGCGCCGCTGCGCTGCATCGGCGCCGCGGTGAGCATGGCGCGGTTGTTGGGCGACTGGAAGAAGCCGAAGCCCAGGCCGCACACCGCCATTCGCCAGGCGATCTGCAGGTCCGACGCGCCGGGCTGGATCGTCGACATCAGGAACAGGCCCAGCGCGAACACCGCCAGCCCCGCCCCGCCCAGCGCCCCGGCCCGATAGCGGTCCGCCAGCCGTCCGGCGATCGGCGCGGCCACCCCCACGGCCAGCGGCCAGGGCGTCATCAACAGGCCGGTGGCCACGGCGCTGCGCCCCAGCACCGTCTGGAAATAGAACGGCAGGCCCACATAGGCCATCATCTGGGCGGCGAAGGAGACGACCGAGGTCGCGATCGACAGGCCGAAGATCGGGATGCGCAGCAGGTCGAAGGGCACCAGCGGCGCCTCCTGCCGCCACTCGCGCCGCACCAGCAGCACGCCCGCCGCGAGGCCCGCCGCGATCTCCACCAGCCCCTGGACGACGCCCTGGCCGACCAGGCCCTCCACCCCGGTGATCAGCAGGCCGAACGCCGCCGCGTTGAGCAGGGCCGAGAGCCAGTCAAACCTGCGCTGCGCCCCCACCGTCCGCGGCAGGGCCCGCACGGCGATGGCGATGGCGATGACGCCCAGCGGCACGTTGATGGCGAACAGCCACTCCCACGACGCCTTGGCGAGGATCGCCGCGGCGATGGTCGGGCCCAGCGCCGCGGAGATCGAGATCACCACCGCGTTCATGCCGATGCCGCGCCCCAGCATCCGCTTCGGATAGGTGAAACGCACCAGGGCCGCGTTGATGCTCATGATGCCGCCGGCCCCCAGCCCCTGCAGCACGCGGGCCGCGGTCAGGGCCGTCAGGCTGTGCGACAGGGCGCAGCCCAGCGAGCCCGCGGTGAACACCGCCAGCCCCGCCATGTAGACCCGCCGATAGCCCAGCCGGTCGCCCAGCGCCGCCAGCGGCAAGAGGGTGACGGTGATCGCCAGCTGGTAGGCGTTGACGATCCAGATCGACGACGCGGCCGAGGCGTGCAGCTCGCCGGCGATGGTCGGCAGGGCGACGTTGGCGATCGCCCCGTCCAGCACCGACATGGCCATGGCCAGCCAGATGGTCGCCACCGACCAGTAGCGGCGCGGCACCGGCAGGCCGTCCGGCGTCGCCGCCGCGGCGTGGGCGTCGGTGTCGGTGGCCACGGCGGTGCTCATCGCGCCTCACAACCCCGTGTGGCCATCATCGTTCAGCGCCCTAGCCCGGAAATTCCCAGAGCGCGGTTCGGTCGGCCTTCACCGTCAGCCGGCTGTCGCCGAGCGTCAGGTCCTGGGCCGGCAAGGCGCGGCTGAGCCTCAGGCGGAGGCTCACCTTGCGTGCGGCGGGATCCTTCAGCCGATGCACGACGAAGGTGGTGTCGCTGGCGACGAAAGCGCGGTCGCCGTCGGCCAGCCGGCGTTCCGGCACGCGCAGGGCGCGGAACTCGCGGGCCAGCCAGTCCGCCTCGGCCGCCCCGACGCTCAGCCTCACCTCGTCCACGTCGTCGAACGGCCGGTTGGCGTCATGCAGCCGCGCGTACTGCTTCTCGCGCGTCGTGCCATCGTCTTCCGGCCGCAGGTCCGGATAGCGGGCCTTGAGGTACTTCGGGTCGACGCTCATCACCCACACCGCCGCGGCCAGGCCCGCAGGCGGTTTCGCCGCGCCGGACCAGGGGTAGAGATAGCTGAACCAGGGGACTTCCCCGCCGGGCGTCTGACGCGTGGTGGACGCCAGTTCCGGCTTCGCCCCGGGCACGACCGCGAGCCTGGGCAGCAGCGGCGGCAGGTCCGCCTGCCGGTCCAGCCACATGCCGAACGCCAGATAGCGGGGCCCCGGCTCCATCGCCTCGTCGGTGAACTCCAGATAGGTCCGCGCGCCATACAGATAGGCGCCGGAGTAGCGGGTCTTGCCGCCGTCACGGACCGTGCTGCGTTCCTCGAACCGGCCCAGCTCGCGGCTGACCAAGGGCGAGGCGGCGATCGCCTTGTAGGTCTCCGGCGAGACGTGGATCTCCACGTGGTTGAACAGCACGGGGCCGGCCGCGGCGGCCGGCTGCGCCGCGCAAGTCGCTAGGACGACCGCCGCGGCGATCCTATGCACTCGCCGCCACGCTCGGCCGGGCCTTCACCCGCTCGAACCAGGCGGTGAGCTTCCCAAAGCCCGGGTCCAGCGGCTGGCCCACCTGGGCGCCGAACTCAATGAACGAGAACAGCAGGATGTCGGCCAGCGTGAACCGCTCGCCGCAGATCCACGGCCCGGTCAGCTGGCCCTCCAGCCATTCCTCGCCATTGCGGGCCATCGCCTTCAGGCCGGGCGAGGCCTCGGGCACGCAGAGCACCCGGTCCTTGAACAGCCCCAGGCCCTCCCCGAACCGGAAGCCGTTGGCCATCGGCTCGCAGATCTTCAGGTCGACGCGCCGGGTCCACATCCGCGCCTCGGCCCGCTCCTGCGGCGTCGTCCCGATCAGCGGCGGCGACGGATGGGTCTCCTCCAGGTACTCGCAGATGGCGGTGATCTCGGCGAGACAGGTCCCGTCGTCCAGCTCCAGGGTGGGCGTCTGGCCGGAGGGATTGCGCGCCAGGTGCGGCGCCTCGCGGTTCTCGCCCTTGGGCAAGTCGACGTCGACGCGGGCGATGTCGAGCCCCTTCTCGGCGATGAACATTTTCACCGCCCGCGGGTTGGGGCCGATCGACTGATACAGCTTCATGCGCAATCCTAAGCTTGACCGTGGGGAGCGGAACCTTGGCCGCAGCTCATTTCGCGGTCAACGAATCAGTCGGCTGCTTAAAAAAATACGGTTAACGATCTGTTAGCTGTGGCGCGTTGTCGCAGAAAATGGCATAACGTCGGCATGACTTACGGCCAGCTGAAACCAGACCTCGTCGGATCGAGTGAGACCCTCGACGACCTGCTCGGGCGCCTCCGGTCCTTTTCCAGGAAGCCTGTCCGCCCCAAGGGGTTCCCCCCGGGATTCGGACACTTCGTAAGCTCCCGCCGACCCCCGGGCGGCATGGGCGGCGCGGAAGCGCCGATCCCGGCGGACAAACCGCCCGCCGACGCCTGCCCGGCCTACTGAGCGGGTTTGTGGGCCATCAGCCGGTCCAGCGCCTCCGGGCGTGGGCCGCCGGTCGCCCAGTCCAGCAGCTCCACCGGATGCACCACCGGCATCTCCAGCGCCGGGCCGATCTGCGCCATGCAGCCGACGTTGCCGGCGGCCAGCAACTGGGCGCCGGTCTTCAGGACATTGGCCGCCTTGCGGTCGCGTAGCCGTCCGGCCAGCTCCGGCTGCAGCACGTTGTAGACCCCCGCCGAGCCGCAGCAGAGGTGGCCCTCGGGCACGGCGAGCACCTCGAACCCGGCCTCGCTGAGCAGCCGCGCCGGCGCCTCCAGCACCCCTTGGCCGTGCTGCAGCGAACAGGGCGCGTGGTAGGCGACGCGCAGCGCCTGCGGATTGACGATCGGCGGCAGGCCGACCTCGGCCAGGAATTCCAGGATATCGCGGGCCTTGGCCGCCGCTGCCTCGCCCGCCGCGCCGAGCAGATGGCCGTAGCCCTTCAGCGTGGTCCCGCAGCCGGCCGCCGTGGTGACGATGGCGTCCGCCTCGCCCGCCGCGGCCCAGGCCCGCAGATTGCGCCGCGCCATGGCCCGCGCCTCCTCGGCCCGGCCCAGATGCTCCGACAGCGCCCCGCAACAGCCCTCGCCGGCTGCCAGGGCCACGTCGAACCCGGCCCGCGCCAACAGCCGCACCGCCGCGTCGCGCACCTGCGGCGCCATCGCCGGCTCCACGCAGCCCTGCAGCAGGATCACGCGGCCCCGCCTAGCCTCCACCGCCGGATAGGTCCCGGGCGCGCGCGCCGTCTTGCCGTGGGTCGGCACGAGCCGCAGCAGCGCCGCCAGCCCGTCCAGCTTCAGCCGCGCGAACCACGGCTCGAACCGCTGCGCCGCGCGGCCCAGCGCCAGGCCCGCCTTCAGGTTCCCGGGCCGGGTCAGCACCTGCGGGATCGCCCAGCGCAGCAGCCGCTCGGCCAAGGGCCGCCGGTGGTTCTGCTCGATGTAGGCCCGCGCATGGCCGATCAGCTGGCCGTAGTCGACGCCGGACGGGCAGGTGGTGGCGCACGCCAGGCACGACAGGCAGCGGTCGATGTGCGTCACCTCCGCCTTGGTCGGCGGCCCGCCGCGCTCCAGCATGGCGCGGATCAGCTCGATGCGGCCGCGCGGGCTGTCGCGCTCGTCGCCCAGCAGCACATAGGTCGGGCAGGTGGCCGTGCAGAAGCCGCAGTGCACGCACTTGCGGATGGTGGCCTGGCTCTCGGCGGTGGCCGGATCGGCCAACTGTTCGGCTGTGAACTCGGTGCGCATCAGACCCCCAGCCGCCCCGGGTTGAGGATCCCCTCGGGATCGAACGCCGCCTTCACGCGGCCGGTCAGCGCCGCGAGCGCGCCCGTCAGCGGCTCGAAGGCCGCCACGCCCGCCGCGCCCCGCCACAGCTGTGCGTGGCCGCTGGCCGCATGGGCCGCGGCGCGCACCGCGCCGGCGTCCTCCGACAGCGCCCAGACCAGCCCGCCGCCCCAGTCGTAGATCACCTCGCCGGCCAGCGCTTCGCCGATCCGCCAGCCGGAAGCCGGCGGGACCGACACCCGCCACAGCGGCCGCGGATCCTTGTGGAACGCCTCCACCTCGCGGATCTGGCCCCAGAAGGCCCGCGACAGGCCGCCGTCCAGCAGGTCGACGCGGCCGAAGTCCCGTAGCGCCTGGGCCAGCATGTCGAGCCGGGCGGCGATGGACGCCTCGAAGCCTTCCAGCCGCAGCGCCGTCACCGCCATCTCGGCGTTCAGCGGCGCGCGGCCCGCCACCGCGAGCGGCAGGTGCGCCGCGGCGGAGACCTCCACCGGCGCATTCAAGGCCCGCGCCATGGCCTGCACCGCGCGCCGGTCCTCCAGGCCGAAGATCAGCAAGGTGGCCTCGGTCTTCGGCTTCGGCAGCACCTTGATGGTCACCTCGGTCAGCACCGCCAGCGTGCCCCACGACCCGGCCATCAGTTTCGACAGGTCGTAGCCGGTGACGTTCTTGACCACCTTGCCGCCGGCCTTGAACACCTCGCCCCGGCCGCTCACCGCGGCAAAGCCCAGCAGGTGGTCGCGCGCCGCGCCGGCCCGCACCCGCCGGGGCCCCGAGAGGTTCGCCGCCAGCACCCCGCCCAGCGTCGGCTCGCCCTTGGCGCCGAGCAACTTCGCCAGCCGCGGCGGCTCGAACGGCAGCATCTGGCCCTCCGACGCCACCAGCTTCTCGATGTCCTTCAGTCTGGCGCCCGGCCGCGCCGTCAGCACCAGCTCCTCCGGCGCATAGTCCAGCACCGCGTCGAGCCCCGCCAGGCTCAGCGTCACCTCCGGCCGGTCGACCCGGCCGACGCCGCGCTTGGTCCCGCCGCCCACCACCTCGATCCGGCGCCGCTTGGCGGCGGCCTCGGCGACCGCCTCCAGTACCTCGTCGGGCGTGGTGGGCGTGAGCAATCGGGGGGCCACGTCCAGCATCAGAACCTGGGGATCTCGGGGAAGGCGACCTTGCCGCGGTGGACATGCACCCGGCCGAGCTCGGCGCAGCGGTGCAGCACCGGGAACACCTTGCCGGGATTGAGCAGCCCGTCCGGATCGAAGGCGCACTTCACCCGCTGCTGGCAGGCCAGGTCCGTCTCGTCGAACATCTCGCCCATCAGGTCGCGCTTCTCGACGCCCACCCCGTGCTCGCCGGTCAGCACACCGCCCACCGCCACGCACAGCTTGAGGATGTCGGCCCCGAACGCCTCGGCCCGCTCCAGCTCGCCGTCGTTGTCGGCGTCGTAGAGGATCAACGGGTGCAGGTTGCCGTCGCCGGCGTGGAACACGTTGGCCACCCCCAGCCCGTAGTCTCGGGCCATCTCATAGATGCGGCCCAGCACGTGCGGCAGCTGCGCCCGGGGGATCGTCCCATCCATGCAATAATAATCCGGCGAGATGCGCCCCACCGCCGGGAAGGCCGCCTTGCGCCCGGCCCAGAAGGCCAGCCGCTCGGCCTCGTCGCGGCTCACCCGGATGAAGTCGGCGCCCCTGGCCTGGGCCAGCGCCTTCACGTGGCCGGCCAGCTCGGCGCACTCCGCCTCCGGCCCGTCCAGCTCGACGATCAGCAGCGCCTCGGCCTCCAGCGGATAGCCCGCGCCGATGAAGGCCTCCGCCGCGGCGATCGCCGGCTTGTCCATCATCTCCAGCCCGGCCGGGATGATGCCGGCCGCGATGATGTCGCCCACCGTCGCGCCGGCCGCCTCCACCGAGGGGAAGCCCAGCAGCAGCGCCCGCGCCGTCTGCGGGGTCGGCAGCAGCCGCACCGTGACCTCCGTCACCACCGCCAGCAGCCCCTCCGAGCCGGTGACCAGCCCCAGCAGGTCGTAGCCCGCCGCGTCGAAGCCGCGCCCGCCGAGGCGCACCACCTCGCCGTCCATCAGCACGATCTCGCAGCCCAGCAGGTTGTTGGTGGTCAGGCCGTATTTCAGGCAGTGCACCCCGCCCGAGTTCTCCGCCACATTGCCGCCGATGGTGCAGGCGATCTGGCTCGACGGATCGGGCGCGTAATAGAAGCCGTCGGCCTGCACCGCCGCGCTGATCGCCAGGTTGGTCACGCCGGGCTGCACCACGGCGCAGCGGTTCTCGTAGTCCACCTCGACGATGCGGTTGAACTTGGCCATCCCCAGGATGATGCCGTCGGTGAGCGGCAGGGCCCCGCCGGACAGCGAGGTCCCGGCCCCGCGCGGCACCACCTTGACCCCATGGGCCTGGCACCAGGCCAGCACCGCCGAGACCTGTTCCACCGTCTCCGGCAGCACCACCGCCAGCGGCGTCTGCCGATAGGCCGACAGTCCGTCGGACTCATAGGGGACCAGCGCGCTGTCGTCGGCGATCACGCCCTCGCCCGGCACGATCTTGCGCAGGGCGCGCACGATCCCGGCCTTGTTGGCGATGGTCGCGGCGTCGGGCGCGGGCATCCGCATGTCCCATGCCTACGCGGAGACTCAGGCGGGCTCCAGCCCTGATCGGCTTGTCCCGCGGCGCGCCACATGCCCACATGACCGCGCGATACAGGGAGGGGCGGGATGAGACGGCTGGCAGTGGTGCTCACGGCATTTTGGCTGAGCGCGGCCGCGGCGCAGGCGCAGCCGGCGGCCGGCGAGATCGCCTTCGTCGCCAATGCGGAAGAGGGCACGGTCTCGCTGGTCGACGTGGCGACCCGCACGGAGCTCGGCCGCATCGACGTCAATCCGGCCAAGCTGAGGCAGACCCAGGCGACGCCGAACTACGCCCAGGACACCGAGGTCTCTCCCGACGGACGCACGCTCTATGTCTCGCGCGGCTATCTGGGCGACGTCGCCGCCTTCGACATCGCCAGCCGCAAGCTGACCTGGCGCACGCCCATCGACCCGGCCCGGTCCGACCACATGACGGTGACGCGCGACGGCCGCACGCTGTTCGTCTCGGCCTACACCCAGAACCGCACGCGCCGGCTCGACGCCGCCACCGGCCAGATCACCGGCGAGGTGGCGACCGGCATCAGTCCGCACGACAACAAGGTCACCCGCGATGGGCGGCGGCTGTTCAACTCCAGCATCGGCAATGTCGGCGTGCCCGTGCCGGCGGGCGCCGCCGCGCCGGGGGGTCCCTCGCCCTATCAGCTGACCATCGCCGACGCCCGCACCTTGCAGGTGCTCGATCGCATCCCGTTTGAGACCGGCATCCGGCCCTGGCGCTTCACCCCGGACGAGAAGGGGTTCTACGCCCAGCTCTCCAACCAGCACGCGGTGGTCGCCTATGACCTCGCCGCCCGGCGGATCACCCACCGGCTGGACCTGCCGATCGCGCCCGGCGTCACGACCGCCGACTATGTGTTCGACGCGCCGCATCACGGCCTGGCGCTGACCGCCGACGGACGCACCCTCTGCCTCGCCGGGCGCGCCTCGGACTATGCCGCCCTGGTCCGCGCGCCGGCGCTGACCCTGATCGCCACCGTGCCGGTCGGCGACGCCCCCGGCTGGGCCGAGCTGGCCGACCACGACCGCGTCTGCCTGGTGGTCAACACGCGCAGCAACGACCTGTCGTTCATCTCGCTCGCCGAGCACCGGGAGCTCGTCCGCCTCAAGCTCGGCAAGGGCCCCAAGCACATCGCGGTGGCGCGGATCCCGGCGGCGGTGATCGACGCCTTTCGCGCAGCCAGGCCCTAGGATCCGACAGGAGACGCCCGCGACGGCGCGTTCGACGAAGGGCTAGCGCTTCACCGGCGCAGCCGGGGCCGGCTGGGCCGCGGCGGCGATTCCCTAGAGCCGCGCGATCAGCGCCGCCAGCCCGCGCGCCACCGGCTCCAGCAGTTCCGGCCCGGTGACGTCGGCGCGGTCGCGGCGGGTGTGGTGCAGCGGATGGGCCCCGACGATGCCCACCAGGGGCCGGTAGCCGCGGCGCTGATATTCCGCGATCTCGCCGGGCGCAGCGGAGACGTCGATATCGGCCGGCGCCGCATAGCCGACCTGTCCCGCGAACGCCGCCTTGGCCGCCGGCAGCAGCGCCTCGCTGACCGCCAGCCGGCGACCGGCCTGGGGCGTCGCCTGGCGCGTGATCTTCCCGTCCACCAGGGCGAAGTCGTAGGCCGCCACATTGGCCCCGATATGCACCCAGCCGCGGCTCTCGGCCGGCGGCGGCGCCAGGGCCTCGGCGAACAGGTGGCCGCCATGGCCGTCGAACTCGTGGCCGGAGGCGGCCATGAACACCAGGTTCAGGTCGCGGCGCGCGGCCAGGTGGCGCGCCAGCCCGAGCCAGATGGCGACGCCCGAGCCCCGCTCGCCCGCGCAATGGAACCAGCCGCTCTTGGGCGTCGAGATCACCAGCGGCTTGCCCGGTCCCGCCCGCCGGGCGACCAGGTTGTTGCTGGCTCCGGCCCGCATCGCCCCGCTCAGCACCACCCGCGCCGGCGCGCCCGCCGGCAAGGCCTGCCCGTCGCGTCCGGCGACCGCCACCACCGGGACCGCCCAGGGCGCCGGGCCCGGCGGGACGTTGAACGCCGAAAGCTCGCCCAGCGGGTTCTCGGTGATCGCCACGACGCCCGCGGCCCCGGCGTCGATCGCCGCCTGCACCGGCTTGCGCCAGGCGTCCGCCACGCCGAGCGCCCCGCCCGTTCCCGCCGGGAATGACAGCACCGCCACGGCGCCCGGCCGCGCCTCAGGCGACAGCGGCCCGGCCGCCTCGCCGGCCTTCGGCGTCCACAGCGGGAAGGCCTCGATCCGCCGGCCGCCGGCCTCGACGTACGCGCCCTGAAACGCGAACACCGGCTGCGCGAACGCCTGCGCCTCGACCCGATAGCCCGCCGTCCGCAGTTCCTTCGCGAGCCAGCCGCTGGTTGCGAGATCGCCCGGCGTCCCCGTGCGGTGCTCGCCGAACCCGTCGTAGCGCACCACGTCGCCATAGAGCGCCGCGCCCGACAGCGGATCGCCCGCCGCTCGCGCGCTCATCGGCAACGCCGCCGCGCCGAGGCCCGCCAACGCCGCGCCGCGCCGGGTCCACAGCGTCGGCTCATTCCCCACGGAAGTCCGGGCTCCGCTTCTCGTTGAAGCTGGCGATCCCTTCGCGGCGGTCGGCGGTCTTGAACAGGCGGTTGTAGTGGGAAAGCTCCAGTTCCATGGCCGCCGCCAGGTCCAGCGAATGGCCTTCGTGGACCACGTGCTTCAGCGCCTTCACCGACAGCGGCGCATTGGCGGCGATCCGCGTGGCAGTCTCCAGCACCGCGCTCATCAGCTCGGCCGCCGGGACCACCCGGTTGACGATGCCCGCCTCCAGCGCCTCGGCGGCCGACAGCGGCCGCCCGCTGACCAGGATCTCCAGCGCGCGGCGCTCGCCCACCGACCGCGTCAGCAGCTGGGTGCCGCCCAGCCCCGGCATGATGCCCAGCCCCACCTCCGGCAGGCCGAACCGCGCGGTGTCGGCCGCATAGGCGAAGTCGCAGGCCAGGGTCATCTCGCAGCCGCCGCCCATGGCCGCGCCGGTCACCGCCGCGATGATCGGGACGGCGAGGGCCAGCTGGGCGCGGACCATGGCCTCGAACACCTTGTGCTGCTCGGCCCAGGCCGCGTCGGTCATGCCGTTGCGCTCCTTCAGGTCGGCGCCGGCCTGGAAATGCCGCCCCTCGCCGGTCAGCACCACGCAGCGCAGGTCGGCGCGCCCGGCCAACGCCGTCCAGGCTTCCAGCAGCTCCAGCCCCATCTGGGTCGACAGCGCATTGGCGACCTCCGGCCGATTGAACGCCACCACCGCCACGCCCGGGGCCGCATCCCTGATGATGATGGTCTCAGGCATCAGAAGCTCTTCGGCAGGTCCAGCACGTGGGTGGCCACGTGGCTGAGGATGAGGTTCGTGGAGATCGGCGCCACCTGGTACAGCCGCGTCTCGCGGAACTTGCGCTCGATGTCGAACTCCTCGGCGAAGCCGAAGCCGCCGTGGGTCTGGAGGCACATGTCGGCCGCGTACCAGCTGGCCTCGGAGGCCGCGAGCTTGGCCATGTTGGCCTCGGTGCCGCAGGGCTCGCCGGCCTCGAACAGCGCCGCGGCGTGGTCGACCATGTGCTGCGCCGCCGTCATCTGGACGTAGGCCCGGGCGATGGGGAACTGCACGCCCTGGTTCTGGCCGATCGGGCGGCCGAACACCTGGCGCTCCCTGGCGTAGGCGCTGGCCCGGTCGATGAAGAACTTGGCGTCGCCGATGCACTCCGCGGCGATCAAAATCCGCTCGGCGTTCATCCCGTCGAGGATGTAGCGGAAGCCCTGGCCTTTCGCGCCGATCAGGTTGGCGGCCGGCACCGCCAGGTCGTCGAAGGCGAGCTCGGTCGTGGCGTGGTTCAGCATGGTGCGGACCGGGGTGATGGTCAGGCCCTTGCCGACGGCTTCGCGCATGTCGACCAGCAGCACGCTCATGCCGTCCGACGGCTTGGCGGCCTGGTCCCTGGGCGTCGTGCGGCAGAGCAGCACCATCAGGTCGGAATGTTCCGCCCGGCTGATCCACAGCTTGCGGCCGTTGACGACGTAGGTGTCGCCCTCCCGCCGGGCAAAGGTGGTGATCCGCGTGGTGTCGGTGCCGGCGTCGGGCTCGGTCACCCCGAACGCCTGCAGCCGCAGCTCCCCGGCCGCGATCTTCGGCAGATAGACCTGCTTCTGCTCAGGGCTGCCGTGCCTGAGCACCACGCCCATGGTGTACATCTGCGCATGGCAGCCTGCACCGTTGCCGCCGGAGCGGTGGATCTCCTCCAGCACCGCCGCCCCGGCCGCCAGCCCCAGGCCCGAGCCGCCGTACTCTTCCGGGATCAGCACCGACAGGAACCCCGCCTCGGTGAGCGCAGCCACGAACTCCGTCGGATAGGCCCGCTCGCGGTCCAGCGCCCGCCAGTAGGGGCCGGGGAACCGCGCGCTCAGCCGGCGCACCGCCTCGCGGATTTCGGGGAAGGATTCGTTCGCCACGCCGCATCAATGGCGCCTCGTCTTGGGCCCGCCAACCCGAATGGGCTAGGCTGGCGCCGAACAGGGTTCGGGGAGGACCACATGGCAGAGCCGAGTTACGTCAGCGGGACGGGCGACAAGCCGTTGATCGGGCGCACGATCGGCGTCGAGTTCGACTGCATCTGCGCCGAATATCCGAACACCCTGGCGCTGATCTCCCGCCACCAGCAGATCCGCTGGACCTACGCCGAGCTCAAGGTGCGCGTCGACGCGCTGGCCGCTGGCCTGCTGGCGCTGGGCCTGGCGCGCGGCGACCGCGTCGGTATCTGGGCGCCGAACTGCGCGGAATGGGCGATCACCCAGTTCGCCACGGCCAAGGCCGGCATGGTCCTGGTCAACATCAACCCGGCCTACCGCCCGGCCGAGGCCGAGTACGCCCTCAACAAGGTGGGCTGCAAGGCGCTGGTCACCGCCGTGCGCCACAAGACCAGCGACTATGTGGCCATGCTGCGCGAGCTCGCCCCGGAGCTGGCGGCCGCCACGCCCGGCAAGCTCGCGGCCGCGCGCCTGCCGCACCTGAAGCTGGTCATCACCCTCGGCGAGGACCAGCACCCCGGCTGCCTGCCCTTCCCCCGGGCGCTGGACGCCGGCCGTCCTCAGGACCGCGAGGCGCTGGAGGCGCTGGCCCCCGAGCTGCAGTTCGACGACCCGATCAATATCCAGTTCACCTCCGGCACCACCGGCGCGCCGAAGGGCGCGACGCTGTCGCACCACAACATCCTCAACAACGGCTATTTCTGCGGCCAGGCCATGCGGTTCGCCCCCGGCGACCGCATCTGCATCCCGGTGCCGCTCTACCACTGCGCCGGCATGGTGGTCGGCAACCTGGCCTGCCTGACCCACGCCGCCACCATGGTCTATCCGTCGGAGGGCTTTGACCCCGGCGCGGCGATGGAGGCGGTGGAGGCCGAGCGCTGCGAGGCGCTCTACAGCGTGCCCACCATGTTCATCGCCATGCTGAGCCATCCGGAGGTCGACCGCTTCGACCTGTCCAGCCTGCGCACCGGGATCATCGGCGGCGCGCCCTGCCCCGTGGAGGTGATGCGCCAGATCATCGAGCGGATGCACCTGCCGGAGGTTTCCATCGTCTATGGCATGACCGAGACCTCGCCCGTCTCCTTCCAGACCAGTCCCGACGACACCCTCGAGCGCCGCGTCGGCACCGTCGGCCGCGTCCACCCGCACGTCGAGGTGAAGATCGTCGATCCCGAAGGCCGCGTCGTCCCGCGCGGCGAACCGGGCGAGCTCTGCACCCGCGGCTACTCGGTGATGCTCGGCTATTGGGACGACCCCGAGCGCACCGCCGAGGCGCTGGACGCCGCCGGCTGGATGCACACCGGCGACCTCGCGACCCTCGACGACGAGGGCTATTGCAACATCGTCGGCCGCATCAAGGACATGGTCATCCGCGGCGGCGAGAACGTCTATCCGCGGGAGATCGAGGAGTTCCTCTTCCGCCACCCCGCCGTCCAGGACGTGCAGGTGATCGGCGTCCCCGATGCGAAGTACGGCGAGGAGCTGGCCGCCTGGATCGTCGTCAAGCCAGGCGCCAGCCTGGCCGAGGACGAGGTCCGCGCCTTCTGCAAAGGCGAGATCGCCCACTATAAGATTCCACGCTATGTCCGTTTCGTGGACGGATTTCCCACCACCGTCACCGGCAAGGTGCAAAAGTTCGCCATGCGTGCGGCGATGATTGCGGAACTCGACCTGGTGCTGGAAAAGACCGCCTAGACCGCTTTGCGGAACGCCGGGGACCCCACGGAATGCCGAAACTCGCCACGACCGTCGATCCGCGCAGCGACGCGTTCGCGGCCAATGCGAAGGTCAACCGCCGGCTGGCCGAGGAGCTGCGGAGCCGCGCCGCCGAGGCCGCCCTGGGCGGACCCAAGGCCTCGCGCGAACGGCACACCGGCCGCGGCAAGCTCTTGCCCCGCGACCGGGTCATGCGCCTGCTTGATCCCGGCGCCCCGTTCCTGGAGGTGGGCCAGCTGGCCGCCGGCGGGCTCTACGACGGCGAGGCGCCCGGCGCCGGGCTGATCTGCGGCATCGGCCGGGTCTCCGGCCGCGAGGTGATGATCCTCGCCAACGACGCCACGGTGAAGGGCGGGGTCTATTTCCCGCTGACCGTGAAGAAGCATCTCCGCGCCCAGGAGATCGCCCTGCAGAACCGCCTGCCCTGCGTCTACCTGGTGGATAGCGGCGGCGCGAACCTGCCCTACCAGGCCGAGGTGTTCCCCGACCGCGAGCACTTCGGGCGCATCTTCTACAACCAGGCCCGGATGAGCGCCGAGGGCATCAGCCAGATCGCCTGCGTCATGGGCTCCTGCACCGCCGGCGGCGCCTACGTCCCGGCGATGAGCGACGAGACCATCATTGTGAAGGGCCAGGGGACTATATTCCTCGGCGGTCCGCCGCTGGTGAAGGCCGCCACCGGCGAGGTGATCTCGGCCGAGGAGCTGGGCGGCGCCGACACCCACGGGCGCCGCTCCGGCGTGGTCGACCACGTGGCCAATGACGACGAGCATGCGCTGGCCATCGTCCGCTCGATCGTGTCCCACCTGAACACCGTCAAGACCGTCGACCTCGACCTCGCCGAGACCCGGCCGCCGGCCTACGACGCCGAAGAGCTCTACGGCATCGTGCCCACCGACGTGCGCGCGCCCTACGACGTGCGCGAGGTGATCGCCCGCATCGTCGACGGTTCCGACTTCCACGAGTTCAAGCCGCTCTACGGCTCGACCCTGGTCACCGGCTTCGCCCGCATCTGGGGCTATCCGGTGGCCATCCTGGCCAACAACGGCGTGCTGTTCTCCGAGAGCGCGCTGAAGGGCGCCCACTTCATCGAGCTCGCCTGCCAGCGGAAGATCCCGCTGATCTTCCTGCAGAACATCTCGGGCTTCATGGTCGGCGGCAAGTACGAGGCCGGCGGCATCGCCAAGGACGGCGCCAAGCTGGTCACCGCCGTGGCCAGCGCCAATGTCCCCAAGTTCACCGTGCTGATCGGCGGCTCGTTCGGGGCCGGCAACTACGGCATGTGCGGCCGGGCCTACAGCCCCCGCTTCCTGTGGACCTGGCCCAACAGCCGCATCTCGGTGATGGGCGGCGAACAGGCCGCCAGCGTGCTCGCCACCGTCCACCGCGACGCCGACAAGTGGACGCCGGCCCAGGAGGAGGCCTTCAAGGCCCCGGTCCGCCAGACCTACGAGGACGAGGGCAACCCCTACTTCGCCACCGCCCGGCTGTGGGACGACGGCGTCATCGACCCGGCCCAGACCCGCGACGTGCTCGGCCTGTCGATCAGCGCCGCCCTCAACGCCCCGATCCCGGAGACGCGCTTCGGCGTGTTCAGGATGTGATCCGATGATGGGCGCTCCCGAGCTCGACGCCGCCACCGCCGACGCCATCGCCGGCGAGATCACCCGCGCCTCGCGCCACGCCCTGCCGCTGGGCGCGCCCTGCCCCAACTGCGGCACGCCGCTGAAGGGCGCCTGGTGCTACGCCTGCGGCCAGAAGGGCGAGGAGTATCACCGCTCCATCTGGCATCTGGTGGCCGAGGCCTTCGAGGGCCTGACCCACGTGGACGGCCGCGTCTGGAAGACCCTGCCCAGGCTGCTGGTCCGCCCCGGCCAGCTGACGCGCGACTTCCTCGACGGCCACCGCGCCGCGCAGATCCCGCCGTTCCGCCTGTTCCTGGTGGCCCTGCTGTTGGTGTTCTTCGCCGGCGGCCTCAGCGTCTCGGCCAACCCGGTCAACTTCAACCTGCGGCCGATCAACGATCCCAAGGCCCTGTCCACCCTGTCGCCGAAGGACCGCGCCGACGTCGACGCGGCCATGAAGCAGATCCGCGCCGCCTCGGCGGAGAAGGCGGTGCTCGCCGTCCGTCCCGTCGCCGGCTCCAAGGCCTTCTGGATCGCCCGCGTGCGCAACGCCCTCGACAAGCCGGAAAGCGTCTTGGCGGCCATGGAGCAATGGGGCCACCGGCTGGCCTTCCTGATGCTGCCGATCGCCGCCCTGCTGCTCGCGCCGCTGTTCGCCTTCAAGAAGGGCGTCTACCTGTTCGACCACCTGATCTTCGCCATGCACTCCCTGTCGTTCCAGGGCCTGCTGCTGACCCTGATCTTCCTGGGCGGCCTGGCGGTGGACGGCGCCGCGTGGCTGCTGCTCCTCGCCCCCGTGCACCTGTTCGTCCATATGCGCGGGACCTATCGGACCGGCGTGTTCGGCACGCTGTCGCGCATGTTCGTGCTGTTCATCGGATCGACCGTCGCGGTCTCCGTCCTGCTCGTCGGGCTGATCATCATCGGCCTGGCCTCGGCGCACTGAGGACCTCGCCCATGTTCAAGTCCCTGCTGGTCGCCAACCGCGGCGAGATCGCGGTCCGGGTGTTCGCCACGGCCCGCAGGCTCGGCCTGCGCACCGTCGCCGTCTATTCCGAGGCCGACGCCGAGGCCCTGCACGTGCGCGAGGCCGACGAGGCCGTGCTGATCGGCCCGGCCGCGGCGCGCGAGAGCTACCTGGTCGGCGAGAAGATCATCGCGGCGGCTCGGGCGACCGGCGCCGAGGCCATCCACCCCGGCTACGGCTTCCTGTCCGAGAATCCCGATTTCGCCGAGGCCTGCGGGTCCGCGGGAATCTGCTTCGTCGGGCCCCCGCCGGCGGCGATCCGCGCCATGGGGCTGAAGGATCGCGCCAAGGCGCTGATGGAAAAGGCCGGCGTGCCGGTGGTGCCGGGCTATCACGGCGAGCTCCAGGAGCCGGACTTCCTCAAGCGCAAGGCCTACGAGATCGGCTATCCGGTGCTGATCAAGCCGGTGGC
>JAQGIV010000090.1 GCA_028290945.1 Phenylobacterium sp.
CCGCGCCGCCGGCGCCAGCGCCGCAGCCCGCCGTCATCCGGGTCGCCGAGTCTCATCCGGCCGCGCCCGTCATGCGCCCGATGCTCGCCGCCCCGGCCCCGAGGGCGGCGGCCGGAACCAAGGCCACAGCCGGCGGCTTCCGCGTCCAGGCCGGCGCCTTCGCCAGCCTCGACAACGCCCATCGCGCCGTCGGGCTGCTGCAGCCGGCGGGCGCGGCGACCATCGAGCCGATCCAGCGCGGCGCCCTGACCCTCTACCGGGTGATCGTGCCCGGCGCGAAGGACCACGGCTCGGCCGAACGCCTGCGCGCCCAGGTGGCCCAGATCGGCTTTGCCGACGCCCGGGTGCTGCAACCGCTCTGAGCCCGAGCGCTCAGTCGGCGAGAACCTCGCGCTCCATGGCGATGCGCGGCGCGGGCTTGAGGATCAGGATCAGCGGCGCCAGCAGCATGACGCTGAGCGCCATCCAGCTGAACACATTGTCGTAGCTGACCATCGTCCCCTGGCGGGTCACCTCGCCGTTGAGGATCTGCAGGCCGAGCCCGGTCGAGGGGTTCATCATCGGCGGCAGGGCGTTCAGCACCGACGGATTGGCGCCGAGGTGGTCGGCCAGCCGGGAATGGGCGATCGCGCTGTCGCGGATCAGCATGGCCTGCACCACCGAGATGCCGGCGCTCGACCCCAGGCTGCGGGCCATGGTGGCGACGATGGTGCCCTCGGTGCGGTGGCGCGGGTCGAGGGTGGCGTAGCCCAGGGTGTTCAGGGGCGCGAACATCAGCCCGGTGCCGAGTCCCTGGATGAAGCCGGCCATCATGATCGGCTCGGCGGTCATGGAGAGGTCGAACTGACCCATCATCCAGGTCGACCAGACGTTCATGATCACCCCGGAGAACAGCACCAGCCGCGCCCCGAAGCGCTGCACCAGCCAGGGGATGGCCAGGAAGGAGATCAGCGAGCCCACGCCGCGCGGCATGCTGGCGATGCCGCTCTGCATCGCCGAATAGCCCATCAGGGTCTGCATGAACGAGGGCAACAGGGCGCTGGTGGAGAACAGCAGGGCCCCCACGAAGAAGCCGAAGATGGTCGTGCCGACGAAATTGCCGTCCTTGGCCAGGTCGCGGTGGAAGAACGGCTCCTTCGCCGTGGCGGTCTGCAGGATGAACATCCAAAGGCCGATCGCCCCGACCACCGCCTCGATCCAGATCTCCTTGGAGTAGAACCAGTCCTGGCTGGGACCGCGGTCGACCAGCACCTGGAAGCCCAGCACGAACATGACCAGCGCGCCGAAGCCCAGGAAATCGAACGGCCGCTGCCGCCCGCCCTCGTCGTGACCCATGAAGGTCCAAAGGCCGAGGAAGGCCAGGATGCCCACCGGCAGGTTGATGTAGAAGACCCAGCGCCAGGTGAGGTTCTCGGTGATCCAGCCGCCCAAGGTCGGGCCGATGATGGGCCCCAGGATCACCGCCGCGCTCCAGATGCTCATCACGCGGGGAATCAGCCGCTGCGGATAGAGGCCGAGCATCACCGATTGCGACAGCGGAATGAGCGAGGCGCCGGCGATGCCCTGCAGCAGCCGGTAGACGACCATCTCCGGCAGGCTGGTGGCGATCCCGCACAGCATCGAGGCCGCGGTGAAGCCGCCCACCGAGATCAGCAGCATCCGCTTGACGCCGATCTTCTGCGACAGCCAGCCGGACAGCGGCGTCATGATGGCGGTGGCGATGATGTAGGAGGTCAGCACCCAGGTGATCTGGTCCTGGGCCGCCGAGACGCTGCCCTGGATATGCGGCAGGGCGACGTTGGCGATGGTCGAATCCAGGGTGTTCATCAGCGTGGCCAGCATCAGGGCCCCGGTGATCGGTATCCGGTTGTCGATATCCTGCTGACTGGCCAAGCGCTGGGATCCGCCCCCGGGGGATTCTCTTGTTCGTTCTTCGCCCTAAGGTCGCGGGCCAGGCGGCGTCCGTCCAGTCCCGATCTGCCCCTTGCGCGACCCTGCCGCGCCGCAAGGCGCCCACCGATGCGGCGCCGGCGCGGGGCGTCCGGTCTCGCGCCGTTAATCGTTTGTGCGCGCCGGGCGTT
Organism: Phenylobacterium sp.; assembly: GCA_028290945.1. Lineage (GTDB taxonomy): Bacteria > Pseudomonadota > Alphaproteobacteria > Caulobacterales > Caulobacteraceae > Phenylobacterium. The sequence goes on from JAQGIV010000090.1 coordinate 2,082, forward strand.
GTCTGATGATCGAGGTGGCGCGCGCTCGCGGGCGCCGATCCGCCGTGAGGGAGACGTGGCCATGACCCACCTCAGTGCGTTCGACGGGCTGCTCGGCTTTGCCACCCTGCATCCGCTTTTCACCTTCGGTCCGCTGCTGCTGGCCAGCGTGTTCGCCGTCGCGGCCGCCCGCCGCCGGCCTGCGCCGCAACCGGTCCGCGGACGCTCCTAGGCCGCGACGGACGGCGATTTGACCGCTCCATCGCGCCGGCCCAACACTGGCGGCGAACGGGAGCGGCCGCCAGATGACAACCGAGCCGCACGACGGCCGCCCAAGGCCGCTTGCCCTGATCACCGGCGCCTCCGCCGGGATCGGCGCGGCGTTCGCCCGGGCCTATGCGGCGCGGGGCCACGACCTGGCGCTGGTCGCGCGGCGGGCTGATCGGCTGGAAGCCTTGGCCGCCGAGCTGACCGCGGCCCACGGAATCGAGGCCTTCGCCATCCCCGCCGACCTCGCCGTGCTGGACGCCCAGGCCCCGATCCTGGCCGCCATCGCCGCACGCGGCCGCCACGTGGACGTCCTGGTCAACAACGCCGGTTTCGGCATCGCCCAGAGTTTTACCGGCGTTCCCTGGACGCGGCAGCGGGACTTCCTGATGACGCTGGTGGTCAACGCCTGCGGCCTGGCCTACGGCGTGATCCCGGGGATGGTCGACCGCGGCGGCGGATCGATCGTCAACGTCGCCTCGCTGGCGGGCTTCGCGCCGGGGGCTGCGGGCCACACCCTCTATCCGGGCGCCAAGAGCCTGGCGATCAAGCTCTCCCAGGCGCTGGACGCGGAATATCGCGCCAAGGGCCTGCGCATCACCGCCATCTGCCCGGGCTTCACCCTGACCGAGTTTGCACAGGTGAACGGCACCCAGGCGGTGATGGACCAGGCGCCGCGCCGCTTCTTCCAGACCGCCGATCAGGTCGCCGAGATCGCCATCGCCGCCAACCTGCGCGGCAAGGTGGTGGTCGTGCCCGGCTGGCACAACAAGCTGGCGGCCGCCCTGCTGCGCTACCTGCCCGAATCCCTGGTCGCCGCCGTGGTCCGCGGCGGGGCGGCGAAGTATCACCTGGAGGGCTGAGCCCGTGGCCCACTTCGACGTCATCATCATCGGCTCCGGCGCGGGCGGGGGCACGATCGCCCAGCGCCTGGCGCCCACCGGCAAGTCGATCCTCATCCTCGAGCGCGGCCAGCACCTGCCGCGAGAGGCCGAGAACTGGAACTCGCGCGCGGTGTTCGTGGAGCACCGCTACCGCACCCAGGAGCAGTGGTACGACCGGCTGGGCAAGCCGTTCACGCCCAATACCCACTATTGGGTCGGCGGCAACACCACCTTCTACGGCGCGGCCCTGATGCGCCTGCGCGACCGCGACTTCGAGGAGGTCGAGCACGGCGGCGGCGTCTCTCCCGCTTGGCCGCTCAGCCTGACGGACCTGGCGCCCTACTACGCGGAGGCGGAGACCCTTTGGCGCGTGCATGGGACCCGCGGCGAGGATCCCACCGAGCATGGCGACGAACCGCCGTACGCCTACGCCGCCGTGCACCACGACCCCGGCGTCGCCCAGTTGAAGACCCACTGGGAGACGCAAGGCTGGAGGCCGTTCTCACTGCCGCTCGGCGTCGATCTCGATCAGGCGCACCCCGTCACCTCGGCCTGCATCCGCTGCAAGACCTGCGGCGGCTATCCCTGCCTGGTGAAGGCCAAGTCCGACGCCCGGACGCTGGCGATAGAGCCGCTGCTGGGCGCGGAGAACGTCACCCTGCTCACCGGCCGCAAGGTGGTGCGGCTGGAAACCGACCCGGCGGGCCGTTCGGTGACCGAGGTGGTCTGCCAGACAGCGGGCGGCGAGGAGCGCTGGACCGGCGATATCGTCGTGCTGGCGGCCGGCGCGGCGAACAGCGCCGCCGTGCTGCTCGCCTCGGCCAACGCCGCCCACCCCGACGGCCTGGCCAACGGCTCCGCCCAGGTCGGCCGCAACTACATGTTCCACACCCTGACCGCGATGGTTTCCCTGACCGCGGAGCCTGTGGAGGTGACCTTTCCCAAGACCCTGGCGGTGAACGACTTCTACTGGGGCGATCCGGACGGGGGCTACGACCGGCCGATGGGACACATCCAGCTCCTGGAATACATGTCGGGCCAGACGCTGGAAGGCCAGGTCTCCGACTGGCTGCCGCCCGGCATGGTGCCCGACGTGATGAGCGAGGCGCTGGCCGAGCGGCTGCTCTCCATGCTGGTGATCTCGGAGGACCTGCCGCTGGCCCAGAACCGGGTGCGGCTCTCCGCCGACGGGCGCATCAACCTGGACTACGTCTACAACAACCTCGAAGGGCACGAACGGCTGGTGGCCAAGCTGAAGGCCTCGCTCGACGGCTTCGTCGACCACGCCCACCCGATCTCACAGCACCACCTGCAGTTCGACAGCCTGTTGCCGCTCTACGGCACGGCCCACCAGGCCGGCACGGTGCGGTTCGGGGCCGACCCCGCGGCCGCCGTGCTCGATCTCTGGTGCAAGGCCCATCAGCTGGACAACCTCTATGTGACCGACACCAGCTTCTTCCCTTCGGTGGGCGCCGTGAACCCGACACTGACGGTGGTGGCCAATGCGCTGCGGGTCGGCGACCACCTGATCGAGCGGCTGGGCGCGCGCCGGCCGACCCCGAAGGCCGCCCGGACGACCCGCCCCAAGGCGCACAAGGCCGCCGAAAGCTTGAGCTGAAGGCCCTGCAGCGGGCCGGGGCCTGTTGCAAAGCCGTGGATTTTCAGCGGGAGCAGCGCCGGCGATCTTTTCTGCGGCGGGGCGCGGTTCGATTTGGGCGCGCCGGGCGATATAGAATCAGAGATCGTGCGCCGGCACGTCAGCGCAGCCTTCGAAAGCCCAACTCATGAAGCGGATCCTGGTCACCGGCGGCGCCGGCTTCATCGGCTCGCACCTCTGCGAACGGCTGCTGGCCCAGGGCAATGAGGTGCTCTGCGTGGACAATTTCTACACCGGCACCCGGCGCAACGTGGCCCGGCTGATGGACGACCAGAACTTCGAGCTGATGCGCCACGACGTGACCTTCCCGCTCTTCGTGGAGGTCGACGAGATCTACAACCTCGCCTGCCCGGCCTCGCCGATCCACTACCAGTACGATCCGGTGCAGACGACCAAGACCTCGGTGCACGGGGCGATCAACATGCTGGGCCTGGCCAAGCGCCGCCGCGCCAAGATCTTCCAGGCCTCCACCAGCGAGGTCTATGGTGACCCCACCCAGCACCCGCAGACCGAGGAATACTGGGGCAACGTCAATCCGATCGGCTTCCGCTCCTGCTACGACGAGGGCAAGCGCTGCGCCGAGACCCTGTTCTTCGACTACCACCGCCAGCACAAGACGCGGATCAAGGTGGCGCGGATCTTCAACACCTACGGCCCGCGCATGCACCCCAACG
>JAQGIV010000157.1 GCA_028290945.1 Phenylobacterium sp.
ACCGAGTTCCTGCTGCTGCAGGCGCTGGCGCAACGGCCCGGATTCGTGAAGAGCCGCGACAACCTGATGGACGCGGCCTACGACGATCAGGTCTATGTCGACGACCGTACGATCGACAGCCACATCAAGCGCATGCGCAAGAAATTCCGTGAAGTGGACCCCGAGTTCGACGCGATCGAAACCCTCTATGGCGTCGGATACCGCTACCGGGAAACCTGAGCGGGCGCCGCGGCGCTCCCGACGCGGCTGGCTGCCGGGCTCCAGGCTCGGCCAGCTGATCATCGCGCTGAATCTGCTGGGCCTGGCGGTGCTGATCGCCGGGGCCCTGGTGCTGAACGAACTGCGCCGCGGCCTGGTCAACGCCCGCATCGACAGCCTGACCACCCAGGGCGAGCTGATCGCCACCATCCTCGACGAGTACGCCACGGCCGGCGACCCGGCGCCGATGATGAATGCCGCGCTGGGCAGCGAGATGCTGCAGATGCTGGCGAACCCCAAGACGCAGAGGGCCCGGCTGTTCGACGCCAAGGGTCGGCCGGTGGCCGACAGCGACTGGGTGGCCGACCGGGTGCGCCTGCGGATGCTGCCGCCCGCCAAGCGGCGCGGCGAGCCGTCCGGCGGTTTCTCCCTGCCGCAGCTGCGCGCCGGGCCGAACGACGCGCAGGCGCGCCAGGAGCTGCAGGCCGAGGTGGCCCACGCCCTGGCCGGTCAGCGCTGGGCCGGCATGCGGACCGGCGAGGACGGCAAGCGGGTGGTCTCGGTGTCGATCCCGATCCAGCGGGTGCAGGCGGTGCTGGGCGTGCTGACCCTGGAGGCCAACGACGTCGATGCGATCATCGCCCGCGAGCGCGCGGCGCTGATCCCCTTCATCCTGATCGCCATCGCGGTGACCCTGTCGTCGTCGCTGCTGCTCAACCGGCTGATCGCCCAGCCGGTGCGGCGGCTGTCGCGGGCCGCCGACAGCGTGCGCCTGTCGCGGGCCCGGGCCATCTCCCTGCCCGACCTCGCCCGGCGCGATGACGAGCTGGGCGACCTGACCCGCAGCCTGGAGGACATGACCGACGCCCTGTCGCAGCGGATGGACGCCATCGAGCGCTTCGCCGCCGACGTGGCCCACGAGATCCGCAACCCGCTCACCTCGCTGCGCTCCGCCGTGGAGACCCTCGACATCGTGCAGGACCCGGTGGCCCGCGAGCGGCTGCTCTCGATCCTCAAGAACGACGTGCAGCGCCTCGACCGGCTGGTGACCGATATCTCCAACGCCTCGCGCCTGGACGCCGAACTGTCGCGCGATCAGCCCAAGCGCATCGACCTGGAGCGGCTGATCTTCGACGTGGCGGCGCTCTATCAGGCGACGGCCCGGCCGGGGGAGATCGCGGTGCGGTTCGAGCCGCCGGACCTGCTGGCCCCGCCGACGGTGATGGGCCGCGAAGGGCCGCTCAGCCAGATCTTCCGCAACCTGATCGACAACGCCCGCTCCTTCTCCCCGCCGGGCGGCGAGGTGGTGGTGGGCCTGGCCAAGGCCAAGGGCCTGGCCATCGCCACGGTGGCGGACTCAGGCCCCGGCATCCCGCCGGAGAACCTGGAGACGGTGTTCGAGCGCTTCTACACCTCGCGGCCCAAGGGGGCGGCGTTCGGCGGCAACTCCGGACTTGGCCTCTCCATCGCCCGTCAGATCGCCCAGGCGCACGGCGGGACCATCCGCGCCGCCAACCGGATGACCGCCGACGGCCAGATCGCCGGGGCGATGTTCATCGTCACCCTGCCCGAGGCCGGCGCATGATCCGCCACGCCGGCCTGATTGCCCGGCGCCCCGGCGGCGAAGCCGGCGGCGCCTGGCGTGGGGTGCTGATCGAGGGGCCGTCGGGCGCGGGCAAGAGCGACCTGGCGCTCCGGTGCCTGGATTTCGGCTTCGCCCTGGTGGCCGACGACCGGGTCGAGCTGTGGACATCCGGCGGCCGGCTGTTCGGCGCCGCGCCGCCGCCGCTGGCCGGCCTGATCGAGGCGCGCGGCCTCGGCATCGCGCAGCTCACTGCCCTGCCGCTGGCGGAGGTGGCGCTCGTGGTGCGCTGCGGCGCCCCGGAGCGGCTGCCCGACCCGGAGCGTGTGGAAATCCTCGGGCTGAGCCTGCCGGCGGTGACGATCGCCCCCTTGGAAAGCGCCGCTCCTGCGAAACTCAGTCGCGCGCTGGCGAGGTTTGACGCTGCCATTAACAGGCGTATGTAGCACCGCTCGCGGACAAGGTTTTCGAGCCGCGGCGGGTGGGGATACCCCTTGAGAGCACTGGCATGATCGGGCTCGTGATCGTTACGCACGGCCGGTTGGCGGAGGAATTCATCTTCGCCATGGAGCATGTGGTCGGACCGCAGGCCGCGGTCGAGGCGATCTGCATCGGTCCCGAGGACGACATGGAGCGCCGCCGGGCGGATATCCTAGCCGCCTGCGGGCGGGTCAACTCCGGCCAGGGCGTGATCCTGCTCACCGACATGTTCGGCGGCACGCCGTCCAACCTGGCCATCTCGGTGATGGAGCAGACCAAGGCCGAGGTGATCGCCGGCCTCAACCTGCCGATGCTGATCAAGCTGGCCAGCGTCCGCAACCGCCAGAGCCTGGAAGACTGCGTGGCCTGCGCCCAGGAGGCCGGGCGCAAGTACATCTCCGTGGCCTCCTACGTGCTGGCCGGCGAGAAGTGAGCGGCAGCGCCAGCCGCAGCGTCGAGATCGTCAACATCCGCGGCCTGCATGCGCGCGCCTCGGCCAAGTTCGTCAAGCTCGCCTCCACCTTCGACGCCGAGGTCCGCGTCTCCAAGGACGGCCAGACGGTCGACGCCCGCTCGATCATGGGCCTGATGATGCTGGCCGCCGGACCGGGGTGCTGCATCGACATCGAGGCGCGAGGCAAGGAGGCGCAAGCCGCCGTCGCCGCCCTGGAACAGCTGGTCGCCGACAAGTTCGACGAGGACGAGTAGCAGCCAATTCCTCCCCTTCGGGGGAGGTGGCCCGAAGGGCCGGAGGGGGCTTCCGCTCAGACCGTCCCGGCCCCGCCGCGCGCCACCTCGACGATCATCAGAACCGCGCCATCGATCTCCTCAAGCACGAAGGACGCCGACAGCCGCAGCGTTCGGATTCCCTTGCCCGCGAGCCACCCGTCGCGACGCGCGTCGGCTTCGGGACGGTCGCCGAAGCCGTGCGACGCGCCGTCGATCTCCACGCAGAGGCGCGCCTCATGACAGTAGAAGTCGAGAACGTAAGGCCCGAGCGGGTGCTGCTTGCGGAACTTGAGCCCGTCCGCCCTGGCGGCCTTCAGGGCGCGCCATAGCAATCCCTCCGGCAGGCTGAGCCGGCGGCGGAGGTGGCGCGCGAAGTCGCGGGTTTCGTGGTTCGCCTGCACAAGGGCAGACTACATGTTCTCTGATTGTTCCGGAAGGCCGGATTGAGTGGCTCGGCTGGGTTTGAGCGGAAGCCCCCTCCGTCGCCTTTGGCGACACCTCCCCCTTCGGGGAGGAATTGGTCCTACGTCTTCAGCTTCCAGCCCGTCCTGAAGATCACCGTCACGGCCACCAGGCAGGCCAGCAGGAAGCCCAGCGTGGCCAAGAGGCTCAGCCCCACGCCGACGTCGGAGATGCTGTAGAAGCTCCAGCGGAAGCCGCTCACCAGATAGACCACCGGGTTGAACAGCGCGATCTGCTGCCAGACGCCGGGCAGCATGCTGATCGAATAGAAGCTGCCGCCCAGATAGGTCAGCGGCATGATCACCATCAGCGGGACGATCTGCAGCTTCTCGAAGCCGTCGGCCCAGACCCCGATCAGGAAGCCGAACAGGCTGAAGGCGATGCTGGTCAGGGCCAGGAAACCGACCATCCAGAAGGGATGGGCGACGGAGAAGTCGACGAACAGCCGGGCGGTGGCCAGGATCACGAAGCCGAGGATCACCGACTTGGTGGCCGCCGCGCCCACATAGCCCAGCACCACCTCCAGCGCCGAGACCGGCGCGGACAGCAGCTCGTAGATGGTGCCGGCGAACTTCGGCATGTAGATGCCGAACGATCCGTTGGAGACGCTCTCGGTGAGCACCGACAGCATCATCAGGCCCGGCACGATGAAGGCCGAATAGCTGACCCCGTCGACGGCCGGCATACGCCGCCCGATGGCCGCCCCGAAGACGATGAAATAGAGCGAGGTGGTGAGCACCGGGGCGGCCAGGCTCTGCACGATGGTGCGGAACCAACGGTGCATCTCGAACCAATAGATGGCGCGGACCGCATGGACGTTCATGCCGCCCCCCTGACCAGGCTGACGAAGATCTCTTCCAGCGAGCTCTGCTGGGTCTGCAGGTCCTTGAAGTCGACGCCCCGCTTGGAGAGCTCGCGCAGCAGGTCGGCGATGCCGGTGTGCTCGGCCTGGGCGTCGAAGGTGTAGACCAGCTCCGTCCCCTCGCCCTCGATCTGCAGGTCGTATTGCGTCAGCCCGGCCGGCACCGCCTTGAGCGGCTCCTGCAGGTGCAGGGTCAGCTGCTTCTTGCCGAGCTTGCGCATCAGGGCTTGCTTGTCCTCCACCAGGATCAGCTCGCCCTTGGAGATCACGCCCACCCGGTCGGCCATCTCCTCGGCCTCCTCGATGTAATGGGTGGTCAGGATGATGGTGACGCCGCTCTCGCGCAGGCCCCGCACCATCTCCCACATGTCGCGGCGCAGCTCGACATCGACGCCGGCGGTGGGCTCGTCGAGGAACAGGATCTTCGGTTCGTGCGACAGGGCCTTGGCGATCATCACCCGGCGCTTCATGCCGCCGGACAGCGCCATGATCTTGGCGTCCTTCTTGTCCCACAGGCTGAGGTCCTTGAGCACCTTCTCCAGGTGCGCCGGATTGGGCGGCTTGCCGAACAGGCCGCGCGAGAAGGTCACCGTGTCCCAGACCTTCTCGAAGGCGTCGGTGGACAGCTCCTGCGGCACCAGGCCGATCTTCGAGCGCGCGGCGCGGTAGTCGCTGCGGATGTCGTGGCCGTCGGCGATCACCCGGCCCGACGTCGGATTGACCAGGCCGCAGACAATGCCGATCAGGGTGGTCTTGCCCGCGCCGTTCGGACCCAGCAGGGCGAAGATCTCGCCCTGGCCGATGGTCAGGTTGACGTTTTTCAGCGCCTGGAAGCCGCCGGCGTAGGTCTTCGACAGACCCTCAATCTGGATGATCGGCTGCACTCAAGCTCCCCCGTGGCCCACCAGATAGGGACCCTAGGACGACGGGGCTAGGGCCCAGCCGACAAACCTGCTCTCCGCCCCGCGCAGCGAGCGGGAAAGGTCTTTCCAAGACCCCGCCGCCCATTCCGTCACCAAACTGTCACGAGCATTGCGCTGCACAACTGCTAGGAGTCCGTCCGCCGGTGGCGGTTGGAGCACCACGCGTGAGCGGATCTCGAGAGATCGAGCTGAAGTTCCTGTGCGACCCAAACGATCTTGGCGCGGTCCTCGCGGCGGCGCCGGACGGCGACGACGATTCCCGCGAGCTGATCAGCGTCTATTTCGACACCCCGGACCTCACCTTGCAGAAGGCCGGCGTCTCGCTGCGGGTGCGCGAGAGCAAGGGCCGGCGCATCCTGACCATGAAGCGCGGCGAGGGCCTGGCGCGCGAGGAATACGAGGCCCCGCTGGAGGGCGAGGCCCCGAACGGCGAGTTCGCGCCGCTGCGGGCGATCCTCTCCGAGGACGACGCCGCGGCCCTCAAGCCGGCCTACAACGTCCGCGTCACGCGCCGCCAGCGGCTGGTGAAATATGGCGAGTCGGAGATCGAGCTGGCGCTGGACCAGGGCGAGGTCTCCGGGGGCGTGCGCGTCTCGCCGATCAGCGAGGTGGAGCTGGAGCTGAAGTCCGGCCAGCCGTCGGCGCTGTTCGACCTGGCTCGCGACCTCTCGAAATTCGCGCCGCTCTATCTCTCCTTCGACACCAAGTCCGCGCGCGGCCAGGCGCTGGTCGCCGGCCAGACGGTGGAGGCGCGGCGCAAGGAGAAGGTGAAGCTCGCCAAGACCGCCACGGCCGGCGAGGCCTTCCAGGCCGGGGCCCGCAATGCGCTGGGCCAGATCGCCGCCAACGCCGCGGTGCTGCGCGAGGCGCCGAGCCCCGAGGCCGTGCACCAGCTCCGCGTCGCCGCGCGGCGGCTGCGCAGCGCGCTGGCCACCTTCCGCGCGGTGGTGGAGGATCCCGCCTACCGGCCGGTGAAGGATGAGCTGCGCTGGCTCGCCAAGTCCTTCGACCACGCCCGCAACCTCGATGTGTTCGCGACCGAGGTGCTGGAGCCGGCGATCCTGATGGCGACGCCGCCGGCCGGCCTGCCGGCCCTGGTCACGGCCGTCGCCGAAGCGCGCGAGGCGGCCCGCAAGGCCGCCGGCGAGACCGCCGCCTCGATGCGTTTCCGCACCCTGATGATCGACGCCACCGGCTGGGTCGAGACCGGCGCCTGGCTGACCGGCGAGGTGGCCCGCGAGCCGGCCCGCGCCTTCGCCGCCCGCACCCTCGACCGGCGGCTCGGCAAGCTCTTGAAGCGCGGCCGCAAGCTGGCGGCGCGCGACGACGAGGCCCGCCACGCCGTGCGCATCGAGGCCAAGAAGCTGCGCTACGCCGCCGAGGGCTTCGGCGGCCTGTGGCCCGAGAAGAAGGCGGACCGCTTCGTGGACCGGCTGAAGCGCCTGCAGGACGAACTGGGCGCGCTCAACGACATCGCCACCGCCGAGCCGCTGCTGGCCACCCTCGCGCTCAGCCCCGAAGCCGCCTACGCGGCCGGCGAGCTGGAAGGCCTACGCCTGGCCAGGAAGCCCAAGCTGATCGCCGGCGCCGCCAAGGCCCTGGACCGCCTGGCGCAGGCGAAGCCGTACTGGGGGTAAATCCCTCCTCTTTAGGGGAGGGAAGCCCGCGCAGCGGGCAGGGTGGGGGGAGCACGATCAGGCTCCAGGCTCACAGCTTGGCCCACGCACCCCCACCCGGCCCGAGCTCCGCTCGGTCCACCCTTCCCTAAAGAGAAGGGATGAGACATAAAGCTTTCTTTATATCATCCTTGCCCCGCCGGGATCGCGCCGCTATAGAGCCGCGACTGGAAATTCCGCCCGCAAGGACAGCACATGGCCGACTACCTCGTCAGAGACATCTCCCTCGCCGACTGGGGCCGCAAGGAGATCGAGATCGCCGAGACCGAGATGCCGGGCCTGATGGCCGTGCGCGCCGAGTTCGGCAAGGACCAGCCGCTGAAGAACGCCCGCATCGCCGGCTCCCTGCACATGACCATCCAGACGGCGGTGCTGATCGAGACCCTGCAGGCGCTGGGCGCCGAGGTGCGCTGGGCCTCCTGCAACATTTTCTCCACCCAGGACCATGCCGCGGCCGCCATCGCGGTGACCGGCACCCCGGTGTTCGCCGTCAAGGGCGAGACCCTGATCGAGTACTGGGAATACGCCCACAAGATCTTCGAGTGGGCCGACGGCGGCTACCCGAACCTGATCCTCGACGACGGCGGCGACGCCACCCTGCTCTGCGTGCTGGGGCCCAAGGCCGAGAAGGATCCCTCGATCCTCAACAGCCCGCAGAACGAGGAGGAGGAAGCCCTCTACGCCGTGATGAAGCGTTACCTCGTCGAGAAGCCGGGCTTCTATTCGGCGATCCGCGACGCCATCAAGGGCGTCTCGGAAGAGACCACCACCGGCGTGCACCGCCTCTACCAGATGTCCGAGCGCGGCGAGCTGCCGTTCCCGGCGATCAACGTCAACGACAGCGTCACCAAGTCGAAGTTCGACAACCTCTACGGCTGCCGCGAGAGCCTGGTGGACGCCATCCGCCGCGGCACCGACGTGATGCTGGCCGGCAAGGTGGCGGTGGTGCTGGGCTACGGCGATGTGGGCAAGGGCTCGGCGGCCAGCCTGCGCAACGGCGGCGCCCGCGTGGTGGTCACCGAGATCGACCCGATCTGCGCCCTGCAGGCGGCCATGGAGGGCTATGAGGTCCAGACCATGGACGATGTGGCGGACAAGGCCGACATCTTCGTCACCGCGACGGGCAACAAGGATGTGCTCACCGTCGACCACATGCGGCGCATGAAGAACAACGCCATCGTGGCCAACATCGGTCACTTCGATTCCGAGATCCAGATCGCCGGCCTGCGCAACTTCAAGTGGGACAAGATCAAGGACCAGGTCCACCACGTGGAGTTCCCAGACGGCAAGAAGATCATCGTGCTGTCGGAGGGCCGCCTGGTGAACCTCGGCAACGCCACCGGCCACCCGAGCTTCGTGATGAGCGCCTCCTTCACCAACCAGACGCTGGCCCAGATCGAGCTGTGGCAGCACGCCAAGAAGTACGAGACCAAGGTCTACACCCTGCCCAAGCACCTCGACGAGAAGGTGGCCATGCTGCACCTCGACAAGCTGGGCGCGAAGCTGACCACCCTGTCGAAGGACCAGGCCGACTACATCGGCGTGCCGACCCAGGGCCCGTTCAAGCCGGACCACTATCGCTATTAAGGAACCCCGAGCCGCGGCGGCGTATTCAAGCGCCGCCGCGGGCGCTATGGCTGCGGCGCGGCTTGGGAGGCTCCATGGCGGCGGGTGGTCTGAGAACCTGGGCGCTTGGCCTCGCGCTGGCGCTGGGCGCCGCGACCACCGCGCTTGCCCAGGATAGCGGCGCGGGCGACGAGTCGGCCAAGCCGCCGGTGACGCCGGAGCGCTGGGCGGTCCACCTCCAGGCCACCGACATCCTGCAATATTATCCGCGGTTCCGCGCCCCCTACGCCGGCCCCCAGAGCCTGCGGCCCGGCCCCATCTGGGGCAACACGGTGGACGCCACCCTCTACGCCGGCGTCAGCCCCTGGGCCGGGGCGGAGCTGTGGGGGAACCTGGAGATGTACCAGGGCTACGCCCCCTCCAACACGCTGGGCGCGGCGGGCTATATCAACGGCGACGGCGCCAAGGTCGGCCGCAGCCATCCCTACGCCCGCATCGCCCGCCTGTTCGTCCGCCAGACCCTCGACCTGGGCGGCGCGGCCGACGACCAGGGCGCGGACCTCAACCAGCTGGCCGCGCATCGCACCAAGCACCGCCTGGTGCTGACCGCGGGCAAGCTCAACGTCACCGACATCTTCGACAACAACCGATACGCCCACGACCCCCGCCAGGACTTCCTCAACTGGTCGCTGATCGCCGCCGGCAGCCTGGACTATGCGGCCGACGCCTGGGGCTACACCCATGGCGCGGCGGCCGAGTGGTACGCCGGCGACTGGACCTGGCGCGGCGGGCTGTTCGATCTCTCCATCGTGCCGAACAGCGGCGTGCTGACCTCGGACTTCCACCAGTTCCAGCTGGTCGGCGAGGCCGAGCGGCGGATCAGCTGGCGCGGCCGGCCGGGCGCCGTGCGGCTCACCGGCTTCCTCACGCGCGGCGACATGGGCCGCTACGACGACGCCGTGACGCTCAGCCGCCGCACCGGCCAGCCGGCCGAAACCGCGCTGGTCCGCCGCTATGCCAGCCGCCCCGGCCTGCACCTGGGCTTCGAGCAGGAGGTGGCCGACGGCGTGGGCGTCTTCGGCCGCATCGGCGTCGACGACGGCCGCTACGAGTCCTACGAATATACCGATATCGACGGGACCCTGGCTGCCGGCGTCTCGGTCTCCGGATCGCGCTGGGGCCGCAAGGACGACACCTTCGCCGTCGCTGCCGTGGCGAACCGCCTGTCGCCGGACGGCCGGCGCTACCTGGATGCCGGCGGCATGGGCATTCTCATCGGCGACGGCCAGCTGCCGCGCGGCGGCGCCGAGGAGATCGTCGAGGCCTACTACAATCTCCGCCTGGCCGGGGACCTGCACCTGACCCTCGACGATCAGCTCGTCGCTCACCCGTCCTACAACCGCGACCGCGGGCCGGTGAACGTCGTGGGCCTGCGGCTCCATTTGCAGCATTGAGCTGACGTGCCAGAAGGCGGCATGGCGCTCGCGCTGATCATGTCTTCGTTCGTCGCCGCCAGCCGCATCGGCGGGGCTGCCCAGCAGTATGTGCTGGCCGCCCACCGCATAGACCCGGTGCTGGCCCCGACGGTGATGTTCGGCCGCAGCCCCGCCAAGGGCAGCGAGGGCCAGGTGACGGCCCCGCCGGTGTTCCGGCGGATGCTGGCCGACATCGAGGCTGACGCCATGTTCGGCTATGTGGACCTGGTGATCACCGGCCACTTCTCGCTTCCCGCCCAGGTGGAGATCGCCGCCGAGGTGCTGGAGCGCATCCGCGCCGCGGCCGAGCGCCGGCCGGTGGTGATCGTCGACCCGATCATGGGCGATGCGCCGGGCGGCCTCTATGTGAAGCCGGAGGTGGCCGCCGCGGTGGCCGACCGGTTGGTCCCTCTAGCCGACTGGATCACGCCGAACCTCTGGGAGCTCAGCCGGCTGGCGGGCCTCGAGGCGACGGATGCAACCAGCGCCGCGGCGGCGGCCCGCAAGCTCGGCCGCCCGGCCCTGGTCACCTCGGTCCCGGCGGGCCCGGGCGAGATCGGCCTGCTGTTCGCGGCGGGCGACGAGGCGGTGCTGTTCGCCCACCCGAAGCTGAAACAGGCCCCCAACGGCACCGGCGACCTGGTGACCGCCAGCTTCGGCGCGGGCCTGGTGGAGGGCCTGGCGCCGCTGGCCGCCGCCGAGCGCGCCGCCCGCGCGGTGGCCGAGGCCGTGCAGGCGTCCAAGGCCTGGGGCTCGCCGGAATTGCCGCTGGTGGCGCTGGCCGACCGGCTGGTCAACCCGACGGCCAAGGTCCGGGTGCAGCGCCTGTGACCCTGCAGATGACCGTGCGGCTGATCCTCGAAGGCCGGGTGCAGGGCGTCGGCTTCCGCGCCTGGATCGTGCGCGAGGCCACAGCCCTGGGCGTCACCGGCTGGGTGCGCAACCGGGCCGACGGCTCGGTGGAGACGCTGGCCAGCGGCGAGATCGTGGCCGTGGAGGCCTTCGTCGTCGCCTGCGGCGTCGGGCCGGACGCCGCCCAGGTCCGCACCGTCCGGCGCAGCCCCGCCAGGGATGACGGCAGCGAGGGTTTCCGGCAGAAGGCGACGCTCTGATGGTCGAGATCGCAGGAACCGCCCCGCCCCGCTTCGCGGCCGTGAAGGACGCCTTCGCGGCCAATTTCGAGGCCGGGCTCGAGCTCGGCGCGCGCTTCACCCTGGTGGAGGCCGGCGAGGTGGTGCTGGACATCTGGGCGGGCCACGCCGACCGGGCTGGGACCAGGCCGTTCGGCCCCAGGACCCTGGTGCCGATCTTCTCCACCACCAAGGCCATCGCCGCCCTGCTGGTGGCCCGCCTGGTGGACCAGGGCAAGCTCGCCTACGACCAGACGGTGGCCTCGGTCTGGCCGGCGTTCGCCCAGGCCGGCAAGGGCCAGGTCACCGTCGAGCAGGTGCTGTCCCACCAGGCCGGGCTCTCCGGCTTCCCCGAGCCGATGGACCCGGCCGAGTGGTTCGACTGGGACGCCATCTGTGCGCGCCTGGCGGCCATGGCGCCGCTCTGGCCGCCGGGCACGGCCAGCGGCTACCACCCGATCACCTTCGGCTACCTGGCCGGCGAGATCTTCCGCCTGGTGGAGGGCCGCACCATGGGGACCGCGCTCGCCGAGGACCTGGCGAGGCCTTTCGGCCTCGACCTGTGGATCGGCCTGCCGGACGCCGAGTTCGACCGGGTCTGCGAGCTGCAGCGGCCGAGCGCCCTGCCGAACTTCGGCCACCACAACCCGGCCACCAAGGCCGCCTTCCTGACCCCCTGGTCGCAGCCCGGCGGCCGCAGCCAGGCGGAGTGGCGGCGCATGGAGATCCCCTCGGCCAACGGCCACGTCGCCGGCGACAGCCTGGCCCGGCTGATGGGCGCGCTGGCGAACGACGGCTGGCTGGACGGCGAGGACATCCTGTCGCCCTCACTGATCGCCGAGGCGGCGCGCGAGCGCACCCGTGGCCAGGACCTGGTGCTGCCCTTCGAGATGAGCTGGGGCGCGGGCTTCATGCGCAACGAGGCGACGCACCCCTGGGGGCCCGGAGACCGGACCTTCGGCCACTCCGGCTGGGGCGGCTCCTGCGCCTTCGCCGACCCCGAGCGCCGGCTGGGCGGCGCCTATGTGATGAACAAGCAGTCCACCCAGCTGCTGGGCGACGACAGGCCGCGCCGGCTGATCGAGGCGGCCTACGCCAGCCTCTAGCCGTGCGTCGCGGCGATGAAGTCCTGCTTGAGGGCGTCCAGGTCGCGCGGCTCGACGTCGGAGACCGCCCAGAATTCCAGTCCGCCCTCGGTCCACCGGACCAGCGAATAGCCGTCGTGGGCGCGACCGACCGGCAGCCGCAAGCCCTTCGGCTCGGGCCGGACGAAGACGTTGATGACGTGCTTGCCGCGCCGATAGACCAGGGCCGCGACCACGCGGCCCTCCAGATAGTCCACCCGGCCGCCGACCAGCGGGAAGCCCTGCGCCGCCAGGTCCACCACCGGCGGGGCGAAGTCGATGCGGCCGTTGAACCAGGGCTTCACCGTGTGGCGGTCCGAGGTCTCCACATCGACGAGGTGGGCGGCCAAGGTCGAGCGCACATGGTCGGCGACCAGCTGGTCGGCCAGGCCGGTGGTCGAGGGCAGGCTGGTCATCGCCACCAGGCTGGCGGCCAGCGCCGCGAAGCCGCCGGCGAGGCTCCAGGGCAGGGCGGACGGGATGCGCCGGCGCGGGCGCTCGGTCTCGGCGGCGATCATGCCCTCGATCCGGTCGTGCAGGGCGGCCGGCGCGGGCGTGCGCAGCTGCGGCGCCGCGATCCGCTCGCGCAGGGCCTGCAGCTCGCCGAGTGCGGCGGCGCAGTCGGGGCAGGTCTTCAGGTGGGCCTCGAAGGCCTGGGCGTTGACCGCATCCAGCTCGCCGTCGGCGAGCGCGTGGACCAGGTGGGCCTTGTCGGGACAGGCGTTCATGGGGCGGCCTCCTCGCTGAGCGACGCCAGCAGCATCTGCCGCGCCCGCGCCAGTCTCGACATCACCGTGCCGATCGGGGCGGCGGTCACCTCGGCGATCTGGCGGTAGCTGAGCTCCTCCAGCTCGCGCAGCACCAGGGTCTCGCGGAACGGCTCGGGCAGGGCCTCGATGGCGCCGCGCACCGTGGCGACCTCGCCCTGGCGGACCAGGGCGGCTTCGGGGGTGTCGTCTTCCGACGGCATGGCCTCGGCGGCCTCCGGCTCGGCCCAGGCGGGACGGGCGCGCACCGCGTCGAGGAAGGTGGTGCGCACGATGGCGAACAGCCAGGCGCGGGGGTCGCCGCCGCGGAAGCCGGCGAATCCGCGGAGCGCCTTGAGGAAGGCGTCCTGCACGATGTCCTCCGCCTGACCGGCGTCGCGGGTCAGGTAGCGGGCGAAGCCGTAGGCGGCGTCGAGGTGGGGCAGCACCAGGGCGCGGAACCGCTGCGCCTCGACGGGCGACAGCGGCGGCGGATCAGCAGGGGTCCGCCGACCGGCTGTGGGGGGCAGAGCCCGGCCGGCGGACGGGTCGGGGCGTTTGGCCCGGACCGTGCTGAACTGGAGAATTCGCGCCATCGTCCGCCCCGCGCCCGGTCAGGACGCCTTGACCACGACCTTGCCCGTCATGTGCGGGTGGATCGAGCAGAAATAGGGGTAGGTCCCGGGCTGGGCGAAGGTGAACGAGAAGCTGTCGCCGCTGTCGAGCACCTTGGAGCGGAACGCCTTCTTGTCGGCGGCCACGACCGTGTGCGGGATGTCGTCGCCGTTCAGCCAGGTGACCGTGGTCCCGGGCCTGACCACCAGGGCCGCGGGGCCGAAGGTGAAGTTGCCGATGGTGACCTTGGCCGTCTCGGCCACAGGCGCGGCGGCGGCCGCGTTCAGGGCGAGGGTGAAGGCGGCGACGGCCAGGCCGCCGCGCAGGTAGGTGTGCGACACGGTTGGATTCCTTGCGGCGAGGGTTCAGGCGAGCGAGTTGTCGGCCAGCGCCAGCGGATGGGCGCCGGGCTGGACGGTGAGCGAGCGGATGCCGAGCACGTCGCGCAGCCGTCCGGCCGGCACCTTCAGCGGCCCGGGCGCGGGACCCTGGCCGGGGCCCGGCTGCGGGAAGGCGGTGGAGCGGGCGGTCTGGAAGGTGATGTTCCCCTCCGTCTTCTGGATGATCTGGTGGATGTGGCCGTTGAGCACGGTCACCGAGCCGAACCGCTTCATCAGGCCCAGCGCCTGGGCGCTGTCGTCGGTGCCCCAGCCCCAGTCGGCGTAGATCGTCCACAGCGGGATGTGGGTGTAGACGACGAGCGGCGTCGAGGCGGCGAGGCCCGCCAGGTCCTTCTTCAGCCAGGCGAGCTGCGCCTCGCCCAGATGGCCCATGCCGCCGGCCTTCAGGTCCTTGACGTTGACCAGGCCCACGAAGTGCACGCCGTTGTGGTCGAAGGAACGCCAGCCGTCGCCCAGCGTCCCCTTCCCGTAGCGGTCCAGAAAGGCCTTGCCCTGGCCCTCGTCGAGCATGTCGTGCTCGCCGGGCACGTGGAACACAGGCACGCCGGCTTGCTTGAGAATCTGGTCGGCGTCGTCGAACTCGGCGGGCTTGGAGAGCTGGCTGACGTCGCCGGTGTGCAGGATGAAGGCGGGCTTGTCCGGCATGGCTTTGATCTTCGCCACCGCCTCGCGGAAGGTGGCCCGCGCGTCCGGGTTGGGATCCTTGGCGAAGCCGATGTGGCTGTCGGAGACCTGCACGAAGCTGAACGGCGTGACCACCGCCTTGCCTCTGGGAGCCGCCTCGGCCGCGCCCAGCACGGCGGCGCCGGTCGCCCCGCCGCTGACCGTCCAGACCAGGCCCGTGCCAGCCCAGCCCATGCATTCCAGGAACCGCCTGCGGCTCGTCTGCTCGCCCATGATCGTCCTCCGGCCGTTTGCGGCTTTCGCAGGAGAGACGGGGCTATGACGGGGTTTATTCCCGGCTGGGCCGCAGCCGGTCGAGGCGCAGGCGCTGGCGGTCGTCCGTCAGGCGGCGCAGCGCCCCGTAGGCGATCACGAAGGCCGCCAGGCCGCTGGCGCCGGCCAGCAGGAACATCAGCAGGATCTGGTACTTCACCGCCTCCACCGGATCGAGGCCGGCGAGGATCTGGCCGGTCATGATGCCGGGCAGGGTGATGACGCCGGCCGCCGACATCTGGTTGATCACCGGCAGCAGCCCCCGGCGGATCGCCGTGCGCAGCATGGGCGCCGTGGCCGAGGCGAAGCTGACGCCCAGCCCCAGCTGCGCCTCGATGGCCGACTTCTCGCGCTCCACGCCGGACAGCAGGCTGTCGAGCGCCAGGCTGCCGGCGTTCAGCACAGAGCCCAGGATGATGCCGGACAGGGAGATGGCGTAGCGGGCGTCGTACCAGGGGTGCGGCCGGATCGCGGTGGCCAGCGCCAGGACGACGGTGACGACGGTGGCGATGGCGACGCCGCCGGCGCTGATCGCCAGGCCCGCGCCGTGCTTGAACTTGCGCTCCGGCCGCGCGGCGATCTCGCGCGCCGCGATCGCGGCCATCGCCACCACGATGGCGAGCGTCGCGGCCGGATGATGCATGGCGAACACCACGCGCAGCAGGTAGCCCACCGCGATCAGCTGCACGACCATCCGCGCCGAGGCCCACAGCACCTGCCGATGCAGCTGCAGCCGCAACGCCACCGAAAGCAGGGCGTCGAAGGCCACCAGCGAGGCGGCGATCGCCAGGTCGGTGGCGCTGAGCGGGATCACGTTCACGCAGCGGGCGCCAGATGCCGGTCGCGCATGACGTAGCGCGCCGCCCCGAGCCGCACGGCCTGCGCGGGGTCGTGGCTGACCAGCAGCACCGAGACGCCGGCCGCCAGCCGCTCGCGCAGCAGATCTTCCACCTGGCCGACGGACACGGGATCGAGCGGGCCGGTGGGCTCGTCGAGCAAGAGGACGGGGGACTCCAGCACCAGGGCGCGGACCAGGGCCAGCCGCTGGCGCTCGCCGGTCGAGAGGCGGATCACCGATCCGTCCACCTGGGCGGCGCCCACCCCCAGCCGGGCTGCGAGCGCGCGGGCCTGGTCCAGCCGGTCCGGCGCGAAATGTTCGACCACGGTATCACGCCACCAGCCCGATTCCGCCGCCACATAGGGGACCTGCCGCCGCCAGTCCGGGGCCGCCATGGCCGCCCGCGACCCGCCGTCCAGCCGCACTTCGCCCTCGTTGGGATCGAGGTCGGCGATCATCCGCAGGAACAGGCTCTTGCCCGAGCCCGAGGCGCCGCTGACCGCCGCGCAGGCGCCGGCCGCCAGGGAGAAGTCGAACGGCCCGGCCAGGTCGCTCTGCAGGCCACGCAGCGACAGGCGCGGTTCCGGGTGCGGTTCTGGGGGCGGCTCGCCCGGTGCGGCGCTGGAAGCCATGCCGCAGGATATCGGCCGCCGCGCGCCGTTTCGCCAGCCCGC